>JAXHSV010000323.1:0-2559 GCA_034190305.1 Planctomycetota bacterium
ACAAGGTTGAGGAATTAACTGGGCGGTATGGAATCAGTGGTATTCCCGCTGTGCTGCTTTTTGATAAAGGCGAAGTCGTTAGAAGATGGGAAGGCGTTAAGGACGAGTCTGAATACCGCCAGGCATTGGATTCCGTCATAACAAAGCAGGAAGGGAGTTCTCAATGAGTATGTTCTGCTATCAATGTGAACAGACCGCCAAAGGCACCGGATGCACTGTCGGCGGCGTTTGCGGCAAGGACCCGGAAACGGCTGCACTTCAGGACATGCTGGTGGCGGTGGCGAAAAAACTGGGCGGATATGCCCACCGAATCAGGCAATTCGGCGAAATTGATCGCCAGGCCGACGTGTTCATTATCGAGGCGTTGTTCAGTACTGTTACCAACGTCAATTTCGACCCCGCCCGTCTGGGGCAACTTCTGCGCAGGGCAAAGAAAATCGGCAGTTCTCTCAAGCAGCAATATGAGCAGCAGTGCCGACAGGCCGGAAAGGAGCCGGAGGCGATTTGTAGCGGAGACTGCTGTCCGGCCGAGACGCTCGAAGACATGATCAAAATGAGAGAGTCTTTCGGTATTGAAAAACGCATCGAAGCACTTGGCCCGGACGTTGCGGGCTTGCAGAACCTGATAACCTATGGACTGAAAGGCGCAGCCGCCTATGCCGACCACGCGCGGATACTCGGCATCGAAGACGACGGCGTCTATGCCGCGTTCAGTGAAATATTGAGTTTCCTTAACGATGACCCGACGGATGTATTCGAACTGGCGGCAATGGCGCAAAAGGTCGGCGAATTGAACCTGAAAGTCATGGAACTGCTGGATAAGGCCAACACCGATGCTTACGGTCATCCCGAGCCGACGCAGGTCCGCATCACGCCGATAGCGGGAAAGTGCATCCTTGTCTCAGGCCACGATCTTAAAGACCTCGCGGAATTGCTCAAGCAGACCGAGGGTAAAGGCGTAAACGTTTACACCCACGGCGAGATGCTGCCGTGCCTTGCATATCCGGGGCTGAAGAAATACAAGCACCTTATCGGAAACTACGGCGGGGCGTGGCAGGACCAGCGGAAGGAGTTCGACGAATTCCCCGGTGCAATCCTGATGACCACAAACTGCATACAGAAGCCCAAAGACACCTACAAGGGGCGAATTTTCACCACAGGTCTGGTCGCCTGGCCGGGGGTTACGCATGTTGCCGGCGGCGACTTTACGCCGGTTATCGACGCTGCCCTGTCGTCTGACGGCTTTGCCGAAGACTCGCCGGAAAAGACTATCACAATAGGGTTTGCGCATAACGCAGTCATGGGTGTAGCGGACAAAGTAATCGAGGCGGTTAAGGCGGGCAAAATTCGTCACTTTTTCCTCATCGGCGGCTGCGACGGCGCAAAGAGCGGGCGGAACTACTACACCGAACTGGCCAAGTCGGTTCCGGACGATTGCGTGATACTGACTCTTGCCTGTGGAAAGTACCGCTTTAACAAGCTCGATTTCGGCGATATAGACGGCATTCCACGTCTGCTTGACTGCGGACAGTGCAACGATGCGTACTCCGCCATCCAGATCGCCCAAGCCCTTGCGAAGGCGTTTGAATGTGATGTGAATGACTTGCCGCTTTCGCTTGTTCTGAGTTGGTACGAGCAAAAAGCGGTGGCGATACTACTGACACTGTTGCATCTGGGCATCAGGGACATTCGCATAGGCCCGTCGCTGCCGGCGTTTATAACACCGGCGGTTTTGCAGGTTCTCGCGGATAAGTATAACATAATGCCGGTTTCGACGCCGGCTGAAGACCTGAAGGCGATGCTCGGTTAGTAAAGATACGAATAACAAGGCGACGATTTTTAAGGAGAAAAACAATGTGTGAAAAACAGGGACGAATGCCTCTGATCGGTGAAAAAGCCCCGTCGTTCGAAGCCGAAACCACTCAGGGGCCGATGAAATTTCCGGATAATTTCAAGGGCAAATGGGTGGTCTTTTTCTCTCATCCAGCCGATTTCACCCCCGTGTGCACGACGGAGTTTATGACGTTCGCGTCGATGCAGGATGAGTTCAAGGCGGTCAACGCCGAACTTTTGGGACTGTCCATCGACAGCACGTACAGTCATATCGCGTGGCTGCGGACGATCAGGGAAAAGATCGAATACAAGGGAATGAAGGACGTCGAGGTGAATTTCCCCGTCATCAGCGATCTGACGATGGAAGTGGCCAACAAATTCGGTATGATCCAGCCGGGTGAAAGCAACACGCAGGCAGTGCGGGCGGTCTTTGTTATCGACCCGAAGGCCGTTGTGCGTGCGGTGCTGTACTATCCGCTGAGCAACGGCCGGAACATGCAGGAAATCAAACGCTTGTTGATAGCGATGCAGCATTCCGACGAACACGGAATCGCCACACCCGCCAACTGGCAGATTGGTGACGATGTTATTATCCCACCTCCCGGATCGTGCGGGGCGGCTAAGGAGCGTGTCGAATCGGTCGGCGACGATGTGCAATGTCTGGATTGGTTCCTGTGCCTGAAAAAATGTCCGCATAAAGAAAAAGGAGCATGATCATGACTGAAA
>JAXHSV010000324.1:0-2549 GCA_034190305.1 Planctomycetota bacterium
CCTTCTTTGTCAAGACTAACACTCCTTTCCTGCAGCAACGCTCCTTGACATGGATACCGACTCCAGGACTTTTCCAAGTATGACGTGTATGCCAACTATTCCAATTTCTAAAAAGAATTTCCTAATATTAACATAATACGTCTGGGCAGGTCAAGGTAAAAAACCCCCTCGGCGGGACTAATTATTTCGTTAACTCATTCATTTGACAACAATTGCATTAACCCGGTTGTAAGTTCGCCATAAGAGTATGGGATGCAGTAACTTTCGTGGAGAGCCTGAATTTCGCGATGGTATTTCTCGTACAGTTCTTCGAATCGTTGTTTTTCCGCACGGCAGAAAAAAATTCTGCATCCCAGTGCTCTGCGGTGATAAGCAGAGCAGCGTGGGCCGATCTGGTAGGGGCATCGCTTCCGCAAGATTCGGTCCTTATCCGGCGGTTGGCTGCTCACAAGCAGCGCCAACTCGACCGGCGTCAGGAAAAGTCGGTGGCAGAACAGGTCAAACTTGCAGCAGTTCCCGCCGCCCAGGCATACGGCTTCGGTGTCGGCGATGTCGCGGTCGGCGTTTTCGTAGATACGCCGTAGTTCCTCCATCATGGCCGGCTTGGCGCTACAGCGCGCCACGATGCCTGCCAGGTCCGGATCAGGGATTGGTCTGTCGGCTTTTACGATGGATTTCATTGATGTCGTGCACAGGTCCGCGGTTGATTCCCGGGCAGCGTCGCCCGGCGAGGCACCACGCTTCGGCGTCCTCGATATTGCCGGGCCAGAACGGCCAGGTCCGACACTGAACAGGCCTGACAGAATAAATTCGGCAATTCCTCCCGCCTTTCCCGTCCGCCTGGAGGAAGATGCAGTCCCTGTTGTCGCTTCGTTCTATCAGGCTTAAGCGCGAGCCTACCTCGCGAACATATTTTTGTCTTACCTCGGCCTCGGCGACACCCATGAACTCCGCGATTGCGGAAATCTCTTCGGGCGTAACCCAGACGTAACCTTCGCCGGGTCCGGCGCAGCACCCGCCGCAACCCAGACATTCAAACGCCAGACCGCCGGCATACCACGGCTGTTTTTTAGTAAAAACTTTCATGTCACCAGTATAACAAATAACCACCGGGCGGGGCATCGAAGAGATTTCTTTTGATTTGTTTTTACCCTTCCCTGCCTACCGGCAGGAAGGCGAACGGAGATGAGGAAGGTGCCGCTCTGCGGCTTAAAGTTACTTTTCAGATAGAGCCTAAAACTTTTCCCAGCGGACTATTTCCTCGATCTTCTTTCTTCGCAGGCCTTTGTCTTTCTTTTCCGCGGGATGACCCAACGAAATAATGGCTATTGGTTCAACCTCGTCCGGCAGGCCGACGGGGGCGTGCTCTTCCGCCTCCTCCGGCGACATACCCCAGTTGACGTACTGCTCCTTGATGCAGCCGGGCATGTCGGGCGTATCGCCGAAGTAGAAATTATTGAGGGAACTATCGACGTTGGTCATTGAGGCCACGCCTTCGGGGATGCGTTTCCGGCGGTTGTAGCACAGGCCTGTAATCGGAACCTTCGCGAAGGAAACCTTCGCCTCTTTCATGTCGGCCAACGCCTGCTTAACTGCCTCGGCGACCCTGCCCGGAATCGACGCAACATACGGATTGACCAACTCACGCTGCTTCCTGATGGACATATTGTACAGAGGATGGGCTGCGAAGATCGGACCCTGATGGTTGTGGGTGCAACTGACCATCACGTTCTTGCCTTCTATGCCGGTGGCATCTTCGACTGCCTGCCTTATTTTGACGTAGTCGTTCTCCGGCAGAGGCCAGACCAGGTCCATCGCCACGATGGCGACACGCAGCGAATCCTGCTCCAGAACCACCGCCTTTGCCCACAGGTCGTCGTGAATCCCTTCAGCCATCCTTTCGGGGTACGCATGGCCGTTGGAACGGAATGCCCACCGGAGGTGTTATCACATACCTTCCTGCGCCTGCTTTTAGATTTGACATTGCGAGTTTCCTTTTTAGAACGGGAATTAATTTACCAGACAAACCCCCGCACGGGGTTCCAAAGCGTGGGATTCTAACCTACTCACAAGGGCTTACAAGAACTTTTCGAACGCGATTTGTGAAAAAAGACTGTTCCAGGCTTACGGGGACGAATCTGCTCCGAATCGCACCGGATTCGTTGGCCTGCTCGCTTCAGCGATGCACGGACCTTTCCCCGGAACAATTCGGAACGATTGGGAACAATTCGAAGCGATTCGGAACGAATCGGAACGAAACGGAAAGTTTCGGAAAGTTTCAGAAAGTTTGGGAAAGATTCGGAAAGTTTGAGAAAATATAATAATCTGTAACTCCTTACTACGCAAACAGTTGCGGTTTTCAAGGTCATTTTTCCGTCCGGTTTTAAAAATCAGTCCACGAATTACACGAATTACGGCGTATAAAATCCCTGTGTGCCGGCGGGAGATAAACGAGCCGCGACCGCAAAGGAGCGGTCATTCCAACGCGAAAGTCTTACTGTCCGCTCCCTTGCGGTCGCGGCTCGTTGGGGTCTTTTACGTTTTTCCGA
>JAXHSV010000325.1:0-2535 GCA_034190305.1 Planctomycetota bacterium
CTTTTCGAAAATATACCCGGCATGGAACTCCGGCGCGAGGGAAAACGTTACCTGGTATATGAAGTTCTCATAAAACCCGGTCGGAGCGCCTCGCGTCCTTCTGCACCAGGTAAAAAATATGAGAAAGACACATCCGTGGAAATCAAATGAAAGGAGCACGGAAATGAAGTATTCATTCATGAGTTTTTCCTGTCCGGAATTGACGCTTGGTGAGATGCTCTCGCTGGCGAAGGGTTTTGGTTACGACGGTATCGAGCCGCGCGCCGGAAGCGGGCATAAACACGGTGTCGAGTTGGATACCGACGCCGACGCCCGCAAGACAATCAGGCAACAGGCAGAAGACGCCGGCGTAGCGCTGGGATGCGTAGCGACTTCCTGTAAGTACGCCGACCCGAAAACGCTTGACGAGCAAATCGCTCAGACTCGCCTATATATCGACCTCGCAGCCGATGTCGGAGCGCCGCGGCTGAGGGTCTTCGGCGGCCTGCTTGGCGAAAACGTTACCCGAGAACAGGCAACCGAGCAAATCGCCCACGCCCTGCGGTCCGTCGCCGACCACGCTACCGAGCGAGGCGTAGCCGTCTGTATGGAAACACACGACGACTGGTGCAACCCGAACCACGTGGCGGAGGTTATAAAACGAGTGGATAAACCCTCCATCGCGGTCAACTGGGACATAATGCACCCGATCCGCCGTGGCGGTGCGACAATGGAGGGGGCTTACCAGACGCTCAAGCCATGGATAAAGCACGTCCACTTCCACGACGGCGTAGTCCACGGCGACAAGACCGAACTGGCGCCTATAGGCGATGGAATAATCGACCACCGCTGCGCGGTCCGGCTGCTGAAGGCGGACGGCTACGACGGCTTTCTAAGCGGGGAGTGGATAAACTGGTCCGACGCTTATGATATTCATCTGCCGCGCGAACTGGCGACTATGAAACAATACGAAAGCGAAGCGTAGCGGAAAAACCCGAGCGAGACAAATAAGGGAACGTCCTTATGCCGCCGTCTGCTCATCCCGACAAGCGAGTGACAGGTTATGAGCGTGTTTGTCCTTCTCCGTGGGCTGTGGGTTTAAGAGAAAATTGGGTGGCATTTCCGGTTTTTCTCGGATATAGTGCATCCTGCCTCGGAAACTGCGGGGTGAAAACAACGAACAGGAGACCTTTTAAGTGGCGCATTCAAAATCTGCAAAGAAACGCGTTCGACAGAACCAAAAGCGTCGGCTGATTAATCGCTGGCGCAAATCGGCGGTCAAAGACAGCATTCGCGCGTTTGACGAAGCCGTAGCAGCAGGAAAGACCGATGAGGCTGCGGCGAAACTGAAGGAAGTCTATAAGCGGCTGGACAAAACCGCCGCCAAGGGCACGATCCACAAAAACACTGTTGCAAGGAAGAAATCGCGCCTGGCAAAGAGGCTGTCCGGCAAGAGCACCGGTTAGGAATCTTCCAACAAGCCAAATGGACCGGGGTGAAAATCCGCAGAACAGTTCGCCGCGTCAATTCATATCTCGCGGTGGTAAGAAACTTCACGCCGCTCTCGATGCCTTCGGTTTGGATGTTACCGGTTGGGTATGCGCGGATTTCGGCGCAAACGTCGGGGGATTCACCGACTGTCTGCTCCGGGCAGGGGCCGGGAAGGTCTTTGCCGTCGATACCGGTTACGGGGAACTGGCATGGAAACTCCGGAAAGATGAGCGGGTCGTCGTGATGGAACGAACCAACGCGCTGTACTGTGACCCGCCGGACCAGGCCATCGACATGGTAGTCATAGACGTAGCCTTTACGCCTCAACGGTTGATTATTCCGGCGGCGGCGCGCTGGTTGAAAACCGGCGGAAGCATCGTCTCGCTCCTCAAACCGCACTACGAACTGGCGAAGACGCCCGATACCGGCGGAAACACATTCGCCGGAAAACCGCTCGATTTTACCCGGGCATCCGACATCTGTAGCCGAACCTGCCGCCAACTTGATGAAATGGGCTTTCCCGTTCTGTCGGTGATGGTAAGCCCGCTACGCGGCAAGGGCGGAAACGTCGAATTCTTCATCCACCTGAAACATTAGGACGATCTGCGCGTAAATCGGCTCAGGCCTTGGCAGATAGCGTACGATATTTTGTGTAAGTTTGCGGCGGCATCAGAAATGACGAACAAGTTATAACGCCAGACTCAGCCCAGCCATAGCCATGGCTGGGCTGTAATGTCCGCTCTTCGACCGATTTTGCGAAAACCTGCGTTTGTCCGCTTTCGGAACTTACACAAAATACTTGACGCTGTCGCCTTGGCATTGGCGCTTGACGATAATATGATGGATGCTATACGCCCGTAGCTCAACCGGACAGAGCAGCGGTCTTCTAAACCGCAGGTTGCAGGTTCGAGTCCTGCCGGGCGTGTTTATGATTATCAAAAAAACTGCTCGCGAAACTCTCACTGCCGTTGAACTCGACGTCGGCGACGAACTTCTGTTCACTCTGGCCGACGGTGCTAAACGATCCGTCGTGTTGGAGAAGACCTGGGCGGAAGTACACGAAAC
>JAXHSV010000326.1:0-2529 GCA_034190305.1 Planctomycetota bacterium
GAAAACCACCACCCGGCAGGCAGCCAAGCCCGCCGACGGTAGTCCGCCGAGTCTGACGCTCGAGAAGCAGTTTGTCGATGCGGGCGTCTTGAAACACAAGAGCACCCGCGAAGAGATCGTCAACATCCGCAATACCGGAGGCAGCGATCTTGTCATCCGCAAAACTATATTAGCCTGCAAGTGCGGCAAGGTGTCCTTCGACCGCAAGAGACTCAAGCCGGGCGAGTCTGCGCGGATGACAGTGAAGATACTCACCCGCGACTACTGGGGAGAAGTATCAGAGAAGATCGGCATCATATCCAACGACCCTACCGGTCCTAAACTGCTGACCATCCGTTTCGAGGTGCTGCGCGACCTGGTGGCGGTCCCGGACCGGCTGCATCTGGGATTCGCCGCACCCGGACAGGCCATGCGAAAACAAGTCAAGGTCGTCGCCAATACCGACGTTGACACCAAGGCCCTATACGCCATCAGCAACAACCCCGAGGCGCTCGTCGGCCGGGTAATAAAACCCATCCTGAAGAAAGACACGCCCGCCGTCCTGGAAGTGGAGTTCAAGGCCCCTTCCAAACCGGGCACGTATCGCAACAGCCTCTCAATTACCACAGGCCATTCCGCCCAGTCCACAGTGCGCCTACCGGTGACGTTGTGCGTCTCCAGGACCATATCAGTCAAGCCGGACCGGCTGGATTTCGGCCGTTTGGTCAAGGGCGAGAATGTCAAGAGGAGCCTGAATGTAAAGGCCGGCGCGGGTACTGAGTTGAAGTCCGTGGTCGCCCGCCCGGAGGTTTTAGATGTCAAAGTCGGTCCCGCCGATACCGAAGGTTCTATTGCCGTTGACCTGACGGTTATTAAAGAAGTTCGCTACGGAAAACTGGCCGGCGAGATTCGTCTGGAGTTTATCGGCGAGGAACAGTCTACGCTGACAGTGCCGTTTGCAGGTTACATAATCGAGGAGGCTGCGCCGCAATAACAAAGGCAAAAAGCCGTAAGTCCTTATGCTGCATGTTCTTGTAGTTGTTTGCATTCGGCAGCTGTCGGCAAGAATGGCACATCAAAGATGCATTTTTTTCCGGCGGGGCTTCTCGCCGCACATGTTTCTTGGAGGAAATTTAATTTTTTTTTCATATCTGCCCGCAGACGCCAAAACGCATTAGCGCCCAAGGACTTATGTCTTATCAAAACCGTTGTCGTGTTCGCTCACCCGGGGTGTAAAGCGAAATTTTTTCTTGACACATAAATGGAGGCCGGATTATTGGAAGCATTCACGTTTCATCTTCGTTCTGATAAAGGGTCGGGTCAGGGGAAAGGAAAAGCGGGATGGCGGCGACAAGAGGATGTGTCAGTTCGATTTCTTTTTTTACCCTTTTGCCGCTTATCTCCTCTTTTTTCTTTCAAAGTAGTCTTCCAGCAGACATCGACAATTAAATAAGTACTGATGGGCTATCTGTGCGCGCACGCTATCGACGTGAGTGGTTGTCGTGGGCGAGTCGGCCCGAGTCGAATGTTATAAGCGCTTTACGAGTTGAAGTTTGTCGCCTTTGCAGGCGGCTGTCAAAAACAAGCATGGAAAGGACTGATGTCATGAACAAACTGGTCAGAGGAATGTTGGTATTGGCGATTCTTGCGGCTGCGGCGTCTATTACTGTTGCGGAGGATCCGGTCTTCCCGGAAGAATGGAAGTCCCTGGACGTAGCGGGGCTGACGGCCCTCGCCCGGCAGTTCGTGGCCCAGGGTGCAGCCGGAGTGGATAACTGCAAGCTGCTGGCTGCTTACGTGGCCCAGCGGTATGCAGCCGACGCCGCCGAAAACAAGGTGGATTGGAATGAATGGTTGGATCTGGGGAGTCTTCTGGGTACCTACTACCCCAAGGCCACGCAGGAGGCGATGGCCAAGGACATGCAGCAGAAGTTGGCGCCGGATCAGGAGGCTGTGTCAAAGTTAACGGATGAGCAGCTGAAGAAGACCTGCAAGGCGCTTGTAAAGCTGCGACAATTTGACATTGGTTCTGCGATCTTCGTGACGTGGGCTAAAGAAACGAACGCCTGGCAGTCCTGGGATCCCGAGGGTCTTGGGTGGCTGGTATATATCCTGGGCGAAGCGCGTGAGGCTGGCAAAGAGGCGCGTCTGCGACTTCTGGAACACATTAGCGGGAAGTATCTTACCGACAACACTGCCATCAGGTCGGTACCGGGCGAATCCTGGAAGTTTTTTGCGGAATATCTTTATGGGGAACTGTCACCCGACACCCGCACCCAATGGATTACTAAACTCCGAGCGGCCTTTCCGGACATGGACGCACTGAAGCCCAGGGAGGCTGCATACAATGTTTGGACACTGCGTATTCTGGGCGACTCGGGAGTTGGCGCTAGGACAGCCAAGTGGATGGAAGGGTCTGCGGCCTGGAAGTCCTGGGGGGCATGGGAGCTGGACCGGTTGGCTGAGGTACTGTCGGATTCGGGTGAGGCGGGTAAGGCGGCGCGCGTGAGTCTGGCTGGTCAAATCACCACCAAGTACATGGTTGATAAG
>JAXHSV010000327.1:0-2513 GCA_034190305.1 Planctomycetota bacterium
TCACTTACAACGCCAATCCCAGTAATCCGGGCGGTACCCCCTCGCTGAATCTGGACCTTTCGGGATATGAAAAGTTCGAGGTAACTTTCAGCCGCGTCGATCGCGCCGTGGGATTCCACAGCAGGGTGCGATCCGGCACCGTGTTTGGCTCCTCGTACCTGACAGCCACAACCCCTGGTATTGTCACTGCTGGTCTAACCAGCTTCAGCAATTACGGCAGCATCAACTGGGCGGATGTCGATATGGTCCGCCTGGAGATTTCGACGTCCTATAAGTCCGGCGGCAGCGCCCACACCGAATCAATCTCCGATTTCCGTGTTGTACCCGAGCCGGCCTCCATCATCCTGTTTCTGACGGCTGGTGGCCTGTTTCTCCGGCGTCGCAGACAGATGTAACATGAAAGGCGTTATGCAGCTCTAATATGTTTTATATATTAGCGGTTGTCCCTAGTTCACCACGATGCCAATCGTGGGTAAGCAAATGACAACTTTTTAGTAAAGTTGCCTATCATCGCGCGAGGCCCAGGTTTCGAAGAGCCTGATACATTCGTCGCGGAGGAAGTCGCCGACGATTTCGATACCGCTATGGCCCAGGGTTTTCATCTGTTCGTTGGAGATGGTCAATTCGCTGAAACCGGCTTGTTCGGCGTCGGCGATTCGCGCACCGAAAACGATTTTGGAAATTTTCGCCCAGTGGCAGGCTGCCAAGCACATCGGACAAGGCTCGCAGGTGGAGTATATAACACATCCGGTCAGGTCGATCGTGTTGAGTTTCCGGCAGGCGGCTCTGATTGCCTGGATTTCGGCGTGTGCGGTGATGTCGGTGTTGCTCCAGACAACGTTGTGCGCGACGGTGATGATTTCGTCGTCACGGGTTATGCACGCCCCGAACGGCGTCTGCCCGGCCACAATGCCTTCGGCGGCGATCTTTATCGCCGCCGTCATAAATTTTTTGTTGTTCACCAGCATTTTTCTCTACCGGTAGGCATCTTTACGATGGCGAATACCGAAAATCGTTACGGTTCTCGCTTCCTGATCGATGTCATAAAGGATTCGATAGCGGCCCACGCGAAACCTATATCCCCTAGTTCCCCTCAATTTACGTGCACCTGTAACATATGGGTCTTTTTCCAACTTGAGGATAGCAGCATCAATACGAAAAATGATTCCGGCGGACAGGTTTGCCATTTCCTTCTGTGCCGGCTTGGCGATATGAACAGTCCAGGTCACCGAAGCATGCCTTTGCTCTTTAATCGGCGACGGAATTTCCGGTACGGCGTCGTCGGTTCGTTTCGACGGGACTCTATAATTAAAACGTCTTCGCATGACTCTGTGAGAGCGCCGGAGGAAACAAGCCGCTCCACAAGTTCCGACTTTTTGTTTGCCGGCAGTCCGGAAACTATTGTTATTATTCCATCAACGACCTGACTCATTGCTGTCGCTCTCCTGTAAGTTTATCGCCCATATAATAAACCTGTCGGCGCAGCGAAGCAAGTTTTCCTGCCGGTTTGATAGCATCAAGTATTTTGTGTAAGTTCCGAAAGCGGACAAACGCAGGTTTTCGCAAAATCGGTCGAAGAGCGGACATTACAGCCCAGGCATGGCTATGGCTGGGCTGGGTCTGGCGTTATAACTTGTTCGTCATTTCTGATGCAGCCGCAAACTTACACAAAATATCTTACGCTATCCCGCCGGTTTGATGGAGATTTGCTTTTTTTACGCTGACATCGCCAGTGGGCGAGCGGCCCGTCGGCGGGATGGACAAAGGGCGTTTTGCCTTGCGCTCATTATGGCTGTGTGCAACTCGCTGGAATGCAGCAG
Source organism: Planctomycetota bacterium (assembly GCA_034190305.1). Taxonomy (GTDB): domain Bacteria; phylum Planctomycetota; class Phycisphaerae; order SM23-33; family SM23-33; genus JAUWNJ01. The sequence goes on from JAXHSV010000327.1 coordinate 1,821, forward strand.
CGGTTTGAAGAGGACTTCGTCGCCTCCTCGCCGCCAGGCTCGCCATGCCCTGTCGAAATCAGTCATCTCCGAGGTCAGGAGGATCGCCGGTCTGGGTCTGAGACGGGAAAAATCGCCCAGCAGAGCGCCGTCGCAGCAGGAATCGTACTCCGTGCTGACCATGATGACGTCGGGATGCCATTTCAGCGACCGCCTGAGCGCATCATCTGTGTCTGCCTCATGAACGACATGATGCCCGCGAGGCTCCAGGAGGTCCCTTGTCTTGCGGAGGAACGGCAAATCCGAATCTACGACTAATATTTTCATGGACACAACGGTTTCCTTTACTGCGATAGGCCGACCTTTTACTGCACGGCGGCGCCTACAGAGACAATCGGACGGAATCCGGACCGGCTTAAATAAGGGGACGGTAAAAAATATTACGTCTTGTCAAGAGCTCCGGTGCTTATTTCGAACCGGACAGGTGCTTGTTCTTCAATTCCGCCTCGGTATCGGTCTTGCCGTCGAGAACGGCGGTTATTGTGTAGGTTGGTTTGTCCGGGTCGGGACGATACCAGTCCGGGCCCGGGTTGACGCCGGTGATGACCTTTTTTTTACCGCCCATTTCGACCGTAATCGTGTAGGTGAATTCCTTCCTGCCGGAGGCGTCCTGGACGAAATCGGGCAGGATCAGCGTCCGGGCCTTGTCCGACG
>JAXHSV010000328.1:0-2485 GCA_034190305.1 Planctomycetota bacterium
CACTGGCTGCGGCATCCCAGCCGAGATGACCGAGAGGGTCTTCGAGCGATTCTTCCAGATCGAACCGTCCCGCACCGGCGATACGAAGGTCCGCGGCACGGGCCTGGGCCTGGCCATTGTCCAACACGCTACCGAACGCCTCGGCGGCAAGGTAACGCTCGACAGCACGCCCGGCAAGGGAACCACTGTAACGGTAAGGATTACCAGAGCGTCAAACTGAAGCCTCACCGCCCCGGGGGGCACGGGCCGCGATTCTGTCGTCTTGTTAACTGCAATCCTGCCCTCCCGGCCCAACATGCCGAGAACTCTCGGACTCTCTCGTGAACAGGTTGAAACGGGTTAACAGCCGGGTTGCTTTCGGGACCAGCAGTATTTTCGAAATCACGGGCGCTTACGTCTGGTTGTTCCACAACAGTTCGCCGCGTTCGTCGAACGAGAACATCGGCCCCCAAGCGACCTCCCATAAATGGCCGTCCGGGTCGCTGAAGTAGCCACTGTGGCCACCCCAGAACACATCTTGGGCGGGCTTCACAATCTTGCCACCAGCCTTCATGGCCAACTCGAGCACTTCGCCGACCTGCTCCTTCTTTCGGACATTGTGCGCGAGTGTCACGCCGCCAAACCCCGCTGCTGGAACGGTCGTATCGGGCGACACATACTCTGCGAGCTTTTCGATCGGATACAAGGCGAGCCGACACCCCCCGGTCTTGAAGAAAGCGATAGGCGCGTCGTCCTTCGCATCCGTCGGGAACCCGAGTCCATCTCGGTAGAAGTCGATCGCACGCGGCAGATCGCGAACTCCAAGAGTGATGATACTGATGCGCGGTTCCATACTCGCGGCCGGCTCATCGGGCTGGTTTGTTTCTTTGCTCATTTGTGGCCTTTCAATTGTCACTGCTCCTGCGATGCCCGCAATTCTACCGCACATCCTTCGTCGCGTAACCACTCACTGAGCGTCCAAGGCGCGCATCTTTCGAAGCTCGATTTCGCGGTAGTGACGCCGCAGCCTGAACTCGCCAACCGCGACAAGCACACAAGCCAGCATGCCAACCAAGAGCAGTGGGTAGTACACCATGAACGGTTGAGAATAAACAACCGCAATGATCCCGGCCACCACACAGACTGCCCCCAGCACAAGCTCCAGCACCAGCACGCCCCGGACAACTCGGAAAGCGATGCGCTTTCGCACGAGATATGCCAGTAAGGCACCAAGCAATCCAATGCCCATGCCCAGGGACCCTCCGATCCATCCGCCGGTCTGGCCGACTCGCGCGTCTCGACGACCTGCGATTCGACTGAGCTCGCCGAAGTCCAGCCGCCGTAATAAAAGTAGCGGCAGGTGTCCGGTTCTGGTCTTTTTGCAAGCCCCTATTTCCAAGTCCCCAGACCCCGTTTTCTCTTATTCAATTATTAAACCTGCCTGCGGCAGGCAGGTTGCCTCACGGCGGTCCTTCAACCGCCGGAATATCGCACTTCACTTTCCTTGGACCAATTCATACTTGGTCAATGTCAATGAGCAATCTGCATTCTCCCGCGATCTTCCTAGTTGTTGATACTGCAGTTTCACGAAGGGTGCGCCAATTAAAGATCAAAACGGCGGGATCGTACGAAAACATTACAAAGGACAGCATCTGCATAGATTTCATTTCTCCTTCACTGGGTTCAAAAACGATCTTCCAAAGATCTTCTACTTTCGTAATTTCTTCAGCATCGCACGCCACCCAGTGAGAAATCTGCTTTGACCACCAGAGAGATGCCCATGCCTTCGCCACTGGTCCAAGTGTTTCTTTTGTATATACATATCCTACTAGCTCACGCTGTCTTTCAAAAAATAACGTCTTGGGTGTGAAGCATACAGGCTCAAACCGTCCAAGACCGGACGATGCTAGGCAATCTTCGAGGCTACGGCGCGGCCCGGAACGCCCATAATAACCAAATAATACCTTGCGCTTTTGTGAAGCGACTAGAAATAAAGACAAAAGAAACATGGTACATTTAATTATCCCAGCTTTTCTGAAGTCCCCGTCCATAATAATTGACTCATATTCACCACACGCGCTCTTCTCACGTTTGAAACTAACTTCTACCGCTGGATAATCCGAAACTGCATTCGGCATTCTAAATCACCTTATTAGGACGTTCTACCGTACCGATCTGTCAAGCGTACCTTAAGAGCGCCGTAACTCAATAAATAAGTCTTAAATAGCCAAAGGAAAACATTCTATTTCCTATAATGTTTTTTAAACTTTTTCTGACATTTTACAAGTCAATCAGTTTGAGGCCCACTTGTAATCCATGTCTTTCGATTACTTTGTTCTCGTCGCTGGTTTACTAATCCGTCTCAAAGCCATTTCCTATATTTGGCTAGTACACTGTCCCGGCTATATTTCAGAATAGACGGTCTTCTTGCCGATAGGGTTGATAGAACCCTTAACCCGGAAAGGAGGCCGTACCATGAAAAAGAAGTTTATCGTTGAGTTGACAA
>JAXHSV010000329.1:0-2475 GCA_034190305.1 Planctomycetota bacterium
GTTGCAGAACACTGCGATTGGAACGGCCGCCGCCACCAGTATGAGCCTCTGCCAGATGGGTTTGTAATCCAGGTACGCCATCGCAACGCCCAGTGCGCAAAACGCCATCAACAGCCTCATTCCGCTGCAAGCTTCAGCCACCGTCAGACCGTGAGAGACACCGCTGCGACTGATGACGTCAAGGGAACTTGCCGTGCTGGTAATCTCCACACCCAGAACTTTCAGGATCATCACCGCACCGCTGGCGGCAATGTTTTGAAGCGGCACCGCCACACGCGAATAGAGCAGTTCCGGTATAGGCAGCGCAAAGAGAAGGAAAAGAATCGGTAGCCAGATTACCCGAATCACCGACACCCCGCCAAGGTACAACACAAGCCCGATGATCATGACGACCATGCTCATCTGCGCCAGCCAGTGATTTCGGATACGCAGCACCGCCACAACCTCGGCCGCCATCGCCAGCAGCACCAGCGCCAAACCCAAAAAACAGATTTTCCTTCGGGCCTGGAATAACTCCTCCCGACGCATGTAAAGCAGGTACAGGCTGAACAACGGGATAATAAAGCCGTGAGTCCAGTTGGAATCGGTGATCCATCTGCGAACCATTACGTCCAGCAGTTTGAAATGCATCACCACCAGCAGTACGCCCAGAACGGTGATTTTTATCAGCGCGTCGCGCCCCAAACTCTCGACAAAACCGACCGCCCGGTCAGGCTGAATCATCTCGGTTAGGCTGCCGATCGACGCCGGCGTATCTGAACCGGTTTTCCCGGACTTCTTTTCCATGAAAAATTAACATCCTCATTGTCGTCGAGCACCAATCTGCAAACCAACGGACTCACAAATAAGCCAAAAATCTGGCGGTCTTTACCCTTACGGGGCATGAAAAGGTTACCATTGATCTCTCAAGTCGCTCTTCGGCGCAATGAGCGGAATTTCGAACTCATACTCTGAATAGTTTCGGTCGTATATGAATCCGAATCCGTAAGTCATCCGGAACGCATTTCTCCAAACAGCCAGAGGCGTCGCCGCCCAATAACTTCCTACGGCGATTACGTCGTTTGGTTTAAGAAAAACGTCCGGTTCTCTGCCGTGGAAGATGTCCTGAAGTTTCAGCGGGATAGTCTGTTCTTTGTCGCGTCCGATCCGTCGGATGAGAATCGAATTATTAGGCCAGGCCAGAGGACCGAGGTTTCCCGCAGCCGCTACCGCCATCTTGGCCGTTACATCCCTTCCCGTCAGGTTATAGACGCCCGGGCGAAGCACTTCACCCATAACATAAAACTCGCCGACATCCAAATACGGGACATGAATTACGTCTTTGTCACGGACGATAATATTCATGCCGGGATTGCCGTTTTTGAGCTCCTTCAGGTCAATAGCGATAATCCGCGACATTTTCGACGTGTCATATTTATCCCATCCGAACTTGTCTTCATCGACCTTTTCGCCTTCAACCGGTTCGGGCTCACGCGCCCTTGCCGTGGTCGTCTGAGGGACACTGATCCATCGCCCGTTTTCGTACACCCACTTATAAGTTATACCGGTTGGTTCTTCAGGGGCGGTATCCCGCTGCTTTGTCTGCTCATCAGGAGCGTCCTGCGAACCGGCGTTTTCCACACCCGAAGCAATGGCCTTGGCGAGTTCATCCAACTGCGACTCTTTTGAGGGAGGCTTTTCATCGGTTGTCGCCGCACCAACACCCGCCGGCTGGGTTGTCGGTTGGGTTGCCGGCTGGGTCGTAGCCGAAGGAATTGCCGGTAGAGGAGGAAGTTCCATCGGCACCGGCGAAGGCGCCTCCTTTTGCGAGTCCTTAACAGGGCGATAGACGTAAGCATACCGGGTGTTGACCTGGTTGGCGTCCCCGCACAACGCCAATGCCTCAAGAAGTGTGAAATCCCTTCGCAGGATACCGTACGTGCCGGGACGAGCAACTGCTCCCAGAATGCTGAAAACGTTCTGGCGCGGAGCAATCACCATTACCGTTACATCCGGGTCTTTCAAAATGTCGGGTTGATAGGCCTCCTTAATCCGCTCGACTAGTTGGTCCTGGGTCAGTCCCGTTGCCTTTACGCGCCCTACCAGAAGAAGGTCAATATATCCGCTGTGACTGACCTGTCTCTCCATAAGTGTTTCAAGCCCGTCCTGCAACAGGTCCAATACGGTGATTTTCAATATGTCTGTCGGACCTATGACGTAATCTTCTTCGACGAATCGAAGATCTTTAGGCTCCGGAAGTGTTGCGTTGGGAACCATTTCCATAGTCTGGTCACCCGGGCCGAACTCCGTAAATATCGGATTGACCGTGCCCTGGTCGGGCGACCTGACCGGTTTGCTCGGATCGAACCAACTTTCCAAACCGATTTGGTGTCCATAACAGCCGGACAAAAACACCGCTGCAACCACCAACAATAAAATAATCGCTGATAACTTTACATTACCCACGGTCTGACCTTTCAAATCGAATTGGCTTCA
>JAXHSV010000033.1:0-17691 GCA_034190305.1 Planctomycetota bacterium
ACCGCCAAGCGGAATCATACGGTGGCCGCCCTCGACGTGTTCGGAAGGGACGGCTGGGAGGCAGTATCGGTTACGTCAGCCGGGGCGGAGTTGACCGTCCTGATGAAGCGACCGTACTGAATAAGCCGCGGGTGACTGGCTGACCATCTCATGGTCGCGAAGTTTGCAACCAGGCCATCCACCGGAAACAGAATCTGCACACCCTACAATTTCTATAATAATTTCATTATAACTCGGGCAACCAAAATCAGTAGTAGGACGGGCAAATCTGCCCGCGAAACAATGACCTTATGTCCGGTAAGCATTCCGCGGGCCAGTTGATTCACTCTACGAACTCAAAAATCTGGAAATTTAAGTGGGGTCTTCTTTTGACACGATCCGCAATTCGTGGTATATTTAAATATTACAGCACGAAGTAATGACGCGCAGAGACCCTAAAGTACAGCAATAACATAAGTTGCAGCGAAACATGTAGCGGTCAGCAGTAGTTCAACATAGTTTCTGTAATTTCGTTCGCCTCGATCATAACCGCGTAGCCTGAATCGGAAGGACCCGTACGGGGACTGGAGATTCAGGCTACGCGACGGCCTGCCTCATCCACCGGCCCAGATGAGGCCGCTTCCGAAAACGATACGTTCTCCATGTTGAAATAAACCTTACCTTCGACGGCCCACTGCTCGTGAACCTCCAGCAGCAACGCACCTGTCAAACGATCACAACTCGAACGGTTCGGGAACACGCCTGCTACCCGAGTACGCTTCTTCAGCCGACGCATCAGATTCTCAAGCATGTTCGTTGAACGCAAACGACGCTGATGATGCTCCGGAAAATCGCACACCGTCAGGCAATCCTCAAGACCCTCGCGGAGCATCTTCGCAACAGCCGGATAACGTCCTTCCCACTTGCAGGCCATCTCCTCGCCGCGACGCAAACACTCTACACGCTCCTCAGGGGCAAAGACCGCCCTGATGTCTCCCATCACTTCCTTGAACACCTTGTAGAAAACCTTCTTGCCCAATTCCCGCTTGAAATGCACGCGGCAACGCTGCCAGGGAACGCCCTGAAAGTGCCGCTCCATCGCCGCAATAATCCCCCCCGTGAGCGTCGCTGACGATCAGCCCAAGACCCTTCAGGCCCCGATCCTTCAGCGACCGGAACATCTCGCCCCACGTGTCCTCCGATTCGCTGTCGCTTACACACCAGTCGAGAATCTCACGACGCCCCTCGGCCGTAAAACCCGCCGCCACAAGCACCGCCTGGCTGACCACCTGGCCGTTGACGCGAACCTTCTCATAGCGGGCGTCGATCTTCAGGTATCGGTACTCGGTGGCGTCCAGACGGCGATTACGGAACGTCGCCAGCCTCTCATCCAGTTCCGCCGCCACACGGCTGACCGTAGCGGAGGAAATCTCCCCGCCGCACATCTGCTCGAGAACGTCACGGACGCGACGAGTCGAAACGCCCTGGTAGTACATCTCCGCGCAGGCCACCAGCAACGCACGCTCGCTTCGCTGCCATTTGGCGAACATCGAAGGGTGGTATGGCTGACAGTCCCGAACCTGCGGTACCGAAAGGTCCAATTCGCCCACGCGGGTACGCAGACGGCGAGGCTTGACGCCGTTGCGGTAGCCGCGCCGCCGGGGCGCCCGCTCATGCTCGTCAGCCCCAGGATGTTCTGCAATCTCGCATTGCATCGCGCCGTTCACCAATGCTTCCAAAAGATGCTTCAGCCTATTCTTGTTGACGAAAACCTCTTGCAACAACCGCCCAATTACGTCATTCTTGTCCTTGGCCATCGTTTGTCTCCTTGATCAATGAAGTTCCTAAAAACATCTTTGATCGAAGCAAACGATGGCTTCTTGTTAGTTTCCAGAAAAAATGTTACGCTTCCCAATAATTTTGAGTTACTGTACGGATGGATTATGCGGTTGAGCAGGACCGCTGATGCGAACGGCCTGCATCAGGATTCGTTGCAGATACAACGGGGCATCTTCGAAACTTTCCTTGATGGTTTGTTCATCCACTGCCGTGATATGTATGTCCCGGCCTTCTATGAGCAGTGTTTTACCGTTTTCATCCAGTTCGAATACGACGCCGCCTTTTCCACCCCATGACTGCCTGACTCGGTGTAAGGTTTTACCATGCTGCGTCTGTCCCCGTCCGAGATAACGCAGCCGGAGGGTTCCGAACTCGGCGATTTCATTGCGATTGATTACTTCATTGAAGACCATTACAAACTGTGCGTCCGCCTGCGTGTCGGCTACTTTCCGAACCGCCAGCGACACCGCGCCTTCCGGCAGGTAGTTTGCTGTTACCGGTGAACTTGCTTTGACGGGGCGGAAGCCCGTCACGTGCTGAACAACTGTAACCACTCCATCACTCATTGAGATGTCCGTTCTGGATCCTCGGCTGTCGGTCTTGCGCAGATCGGCATGGTAGGTTCCGACGGTGGCGTCCGCATTCAATGTCCATATTTCGTGTGAACTGCGCTGCCTGGGGATGACTTCCACGTCCACGCCGATAAATTTTTTATCGGCGGACATTGCTCTTGCTGAAGCCCGCCATCCGATGGTATTGCCTTTGGAGTAGATGAGATACCAGTCAATTTGCAATTTCTCATGCCAATAGTGCTCCAGCCCCTCGTTGCGGATTTCGTGGACAATCTTTGTGCCTGTGCGGACTCTTCCAGCCGATTGTCGATCAAGCAGCCAGGCAACTGCCACTGATGCAATCAGCACAGTCAGCATCAGCACAGACAGGAGCCCGTGGCGGGTGGTCTCCGATTTTGTCGGCGTCCTTGTCATTGTGTTGAGCTATACTACGTCGTTCGGCGCCGTTTCGCCATAGGCGATATATGTAAAAACGCGCGAAAACTCACTATCCGTCAGGCATGGAGTCTTGACCGTAACAGTATTGCCGGTAAAGATACAGACGTTGATTAGTGGAACGTGGAGATCGTTTGGTGAGCAAACGACGTCATGCTTTGAATCCCGCCAAGGTCAAGGCCGACATGTCGGCGCTTGAGCAGCATCCACCCCGTGAGGTATTCCTTCGGCGTCTGGACATTCGGCGCCGGTTGAGTGTGGCATTGTTGTGCATACTGACCAGCGCGCTTCTGTTGGCGTGTTATACTCCCTTTGAAAAATGGTACCTTGCATATGTAGCGCTTGTGCCGTGGGGTCTGGCTGTAATAGGGGGGCACAAGGGGCGATGGGCGATTCTATGGGGCTGGTTGGGAGGGGTGATCTTCTGGGCAGCGGGTATTTACTGGCTTACCTGGATTACGCTTGGCGGGTACATCCTGCTGATTCTGTATCTGGGTCTTTATTGGATGGTGGCGGGCCTGCTGGTTCGTCGCGCCTTTCAACGGGGTTGGCCTGTCTGGATAACGCTGCCGGTGGTGTGGGTGGCGATGGAATATGCACAGTCTTTCGCGCTTTGGCCGATGCTTCCAGGCGATTTGAGCGGATTTCCCTGGTTGCTCCTGGCGCATAGCCAGTATTCCTGCACGCGCCTGATTCAGATTGCTGACGTTACGGGTCAGTACGGCGTTTCATTTTTCATAGCGATGGTCAACGGGACGATTATTGATGCTCTGTCCCAGCCGCTGTTTGTCAGGGCGCCTCGCGGCGCCAGGCTGACGCGCCAGATAGGCGCCGCATTGGGCGCCAGCATAGTTGCTGCTGCGGCATTTCTTGGCTACGGGACTTATCGCCTCAACCAGGAAACGACTCGCCTCGGACCTACGGTCGCCGTGGTGCAGCAGGCATTTCCGATCTCGCTGTCTGAACGTGGTGCATCACAGCAGGAGATATTCGGTTCGCACCTTGCCGCCACCCGGTCGCTGGTGGGGGCGGGGTGCGACCTTGTCGTCTGGCCTGAAAGCATGTTGGGCTTCGGGAATATGGATCCGGAATATTGGAATGGATTGAACCCCATGGCGTACGATCCGGAGACCAATGAATTAATCCGCACCTATCAGCAGAATCTGCGGTCTCTTGGTCGCCTGGTATCTGATTTGGATTGTCCGCTTTTGGCGGGCGGGTCGATGCCGGCGGATCAGTACGGTCAGGACAACAGAAGATACAACTCCGCCTTGCTTTTTGGGCGTGACGAGTCGGGCCGGCTGCAAATAAAGGGACGCTACGATAAAATGCACCTGGTTCCTTTCAGCGAGTGCGTCCCATACCGACAGTCCTGGCCTTGGTTGCACCGTAAGATTCGCCGGGTCGTCCCAGACGTAATGCCGCAACTCGAACCGGGAAAGGTTCCGGTCCGGTTCACGATTTCCGGCCAGGGGGATAAAGAAATTCGTTTCGCTGTGCCGATTTGCTATGAAGGCTCTTTTGCTCGCGTCTGTCGGCGCATGGTGGTCGGGGGACGGAAAAAACGTGTGGACATGCTGATAAATATCTCCAACGACGGGTGGTTTGTCTGGAGGACACACGCCGGTACGGAACTGGACCAGCACCTGTCGCAATACGTCTTTCGGGCGATCGAGGGGCGCGTTGCGGTAGTCCGAGCCGTCAACACGGGGATCAGCGCCTACATCGACTCGACCGGGCGAATCCGCGAAGAGGTCAGACATCACGGAAAACGGAAGATGGTGGCGGGTAATATAGTTACGAAAACATTTGTGGACGACAGGGTTTCTTTATATAGTCTGGTTGGCGATGTTTTTGCCCAGGCGGTTTGTCTTGCTGCCGGGGCGGGGATTATGGTAATGTTTTTCCGACGTCGAGCCTGAAAAAAAGAGGACAATGAAGCATGACTAAAGACGTTATATCCCGGAGTGCTGGTTTTTGTATCCTTATATCGGCGTTGTCGGCTGGTTGCGATTTCCGGTCGAAGGCGACTCGAATCGATCCGGTTCGCACTTACGGCGACGCCAGGATTACGCTGCGACAGGCGGCTGAAGACCCTGACCCCCAGGTCCGGACGAAGGCTCTTGAGGCCTTGGCCGCCAGTGAGGGTTCCGCCGCCGGGACCATAATACTTCAGTCGCTTCAGGACGATCACGTGCCTGTCCGCTTCGCAGCCGCCATGGCGGCTGGGGATATCCGGTATGGACCGGCAAAACCAATCCTGCTGAAAATGATTAAAGACGCCGACGACCAGCCTAAACTGAAATGCGCGATGATCTATGCCCTTCATCGCCTGGGAGACGATTCCTATACAGGGCAACTGGGAAGAATGATCCGGCATAAGGACAAATGGGTCCGCGCTACGGCGGCGATGGTGATGGGCAGGATGGGTGAACCGAGCGCAAAGGCGCCCTTGAAAAGTCTCCAGCGCACGGACCACGACCCCGTGGTGCAGTTGCAGGTGGTCGAGGCCTTGGCGCAACTGGGCGATGAGCGCTCGCTTGTCCTGTTGGAGGCTTTTACGAAGAGCCAGTATATGGAGGACCGCATTATAGCCGTTCAGTCTCTGGGGCGATTGACCAATGCCAGGTCAATATTTATTCTGCGCCAGTTGCTGAAGGACAAAAAACAGGAACCGGCGGTGCGTTTAGCGATAACGGGCAGCCTGGCCAGAAGGGGTGAGCAGGTCAATATCGAATTACCACTCAAGGCTGTTTCCGATCCGGAGGGTGTCCTTCGGAAATTTCGTGATAAAGATGTCCGCATACGCCCGATGGAAGTTACCAACCTGCGGGTTATTGCGATATTAGCGCTGGAGTACGCGCCTGACCCGGTCGTGGCCGATACGCTTGCACCGTATTTGCATTCGCCGGACGGCGCGGTTCGCGTCGCGGCGGGAAAGGCGCTCCTTCGGCTGCTGCAGGCGTATAAATCGTTAGCCGAACCTGCCGAACAGCCCGAACCTATTGAAAAGCCGACAACGACTAAACCGGGCGTAGAAGAAAACGAGGACAGTAAACTCCCCGTCAGACCCAAATTGCATTCTGCCGGCGGAAAAGATTAATTTCTTGACTCACCCCGGCGCAAGCGTAGAATCATGCTGAATTACGGCTGGGTGGAATTTTACCGGCCGATAAATAATAACAGAATGAAAGTTGAACTAGGTCGGAGTTCATGGTTTATAAGGAGACTCTCTCTTGAGTACCCTGACGAAGATTTGTGTGGTAGTGCTTGTGGTGCTTGTATTGTTTGCTTCCGGTCCTTTCATTCAGCAGGCTGTTACCGGTCCTGACTGGAAACAAAAATGGCAGGACGAGGAGAAACGAGCCGAAGTGGCTGAAACGTCGGCCAGGAATAACATGCTTAATGCCCAGGTCTATCAGCGCTATTATGAGGAAGGTCAGAGAAGGGCCGGTGCAGAGGCCCAGGAATATCTGGATAAAATAGCCGCCAAGAACGTCGAGATAAGTCGGCTTACGAGTCAACTGGCTGATCGCGCCGGAGAGGTCAGGAAACTGGCTGCTTTCAACGAGGCCTTCGAGATTGACCTGAAAGCGCAGATTGCACTGAATAAGGGAATTTTGTCGCAACTGGACTCCATGCGGGTTGAGAATGGAAAATTAAATGACCAACTCCGCCAGGCCCAGCACACCATCAAAGAAGAGCAGACCAACAGGGAAATTCTTACAAGGTCGGTTAAGGTTCTTCAGGAGCAAATCGTCGAGAAAAACAACAGAATTGCCGAACTTAACGATCAATTGGCCTCCGGCGGCGCAACGGTCGGTACAGGCAAACCGGTGGCGGCAACAGGAGTTAAAATTGACGCGACGGTAACCGCCGTTAAAAATGACCTTGCGAGTTTGAATATAGGCTCGGCTTCCGGCGTGAGAAAAGACATGGAATTCATTATCTATCGCGGTGAGAATTTTGTCGCTCACTTGCGGATTGCCGATGTTGGCGTGGCCGATTCGACGGGGATTGTCCTGGAGAAGATGCGAGAACCCAAAGTGGGCGATAAGGCCAGCACTAATCTGGAGTGAAAGGACTTTACCGATGACCCCAATAACATCAGGCCAATCTCCGGCGGGTAAAGTCAAGCCCCAGCCGGATATTTATACCCTTCTGCTGATCCTTGCCATAGTTTTCCTGGCCGTTACTGTTGGTATAGTGATATACAACTTAATGACGACATACGACATGAAATTTGTCGAGCTTTTTACCGGTCGGCAAATCGCTTCAGCCTGAGTGCGGAAAAGCCGGGATAAGCCATGATTTTTGATTCCATTCTTGGTTTGTTCTCAATGGACATGGGTATCGACCTTGGAACGTGCAACACGCTTGTGTGTGTTCGCGGGCAGGGCGTGGTGCTCAATGAGCCTTCCGTGGTAGCCGTTAAACGCGGCACCAATAAGGTTCTCCAGAACGGTAACGCCGTGGGGATCATAGCCAAGGAGATGCTCGGAAAGACGCCGGGGTCCATCAGCGCAATCCGCCCGATGAAGGACGGGGTAATCGCCGATTTCGACATCACTGAAGCGATGTTGGGATATTTCATTCGCAAGATTCACCGCCGGGGCTCGCTGGTAAAGCCTCGCGTCGTCATAGCGGTTCCTTCGGGCATCACTGCCGTTGAAAAGCGGGCTGTTCTCAACTCCGCCGAACGCGCCGGCGCACGGAGAGTGTATCTTGTGGACGAACCGATGGCCGCCGGAATCGGAGCGTCGCTGCCGATTACCGAACCGACCGCTTCGATGATTGTCGATATCGGAGGCGGAACCACCGAGGTTGCGATTATCTCTCTTGCCGACATCAGCGTATGCGAGTCTATTCGCGTTGCCGGCGACGATCTGGACGAAGCCATCGCCGCGCACATGAAGCGCACCTATAACCTCATGATCGGCGAACAGACGTCTGAAAGAATCAAGGTCCAAATCGGTTCGGCGGCGCCGCAGAGCAACGACGATGAACTGACGATGGAGGTCCGCGGACGGGACATGATTTCGGGTCTGCCCCGTAAAACCCTCGTCTCTGCCGAAGAAGTCCGCGAAGCGCTTCGCGAGCCTATCGGGGCGATTATCGACTGCGTGATGCGCACCCTGGAGCGCGCCGAGCCGGAACTCGCCGCCGACCTGGTGGATAACGGAATCACCCTCTGCGGCGGGGGCGCCATGCTGCGAGGCGTCGATACGGTCATATCCAACGCCACAGGTCTGGACGTGCGGGTCGCCGACGAACCGCTCACCGTCGTAGCCAGGGGAACGGCTGTCTATCTGGAAAACATCGACCTCTGGAAAGAAACCATGGAATCCGGAGAAGACCAGGTCTGATTAGCAATTTCCAATTTTCGATTTCCAACACGCCGCTTTTTATGGACACTTTTTACTTCGTCATTCAAAATTCTTTGTTCAATATTCGATATTCAATTATTTCCTTCTATTGCATAAGCACCTTTACGGCCAGGACGATTCCCATGATCGTCAATATTCCTCCGCAGCAGGCGTTGGCGAGTCGGAAAAACGTCGGGCCGATTTTTTGAGGTCTGAGCCAAACCATCACGGTGATGAAAGCGAACCAGCAGGCCATTCCGCACGAAGCAGCGGCGACGCCGAACCACATCCCTCCGCTTCCTGCGGCTATATCGGCCTTATGAAGCCAGGTCGGGCCGACGCCTATCCAGTAGAAGAACGTGGCTGGGTTCACAAATGTCAGGACGGCGCCGGTAATAAAATCTCCCACAAAACCCGTGCGCCAGTGGCGCATCCGCTCTGCGCGAATAGCCGCCTTAACCCGGCGGGAAGGCGCCATCGCCTTGCGAAGAATAAACAGCCCCAGCAGAAGTATTATACCGGCTGCCGGAAGTTCCACGTAATGCCGGATCGAATCGACGTCAATGTAATTCAGCAGCGCGCTTCCGCCCCACATCACAAGCGCCACCTCGCAGGTTTCAAAGGCGACCGAGCCGATGCCCACCCACATGGTGCGCGTCCAGTGCATCACAAGCCCGCGATGGATGGCAATCATGTTAACAGGTCCGATGACAGGCGCAGCCGCCATCAGACCAAGCCCAAACGCCCAGACAATAACAAAAATGTTCGGCACGCCTATTTCGCTCCCTGACTTTTTTCAATAGCACATATATTAGCCTTAAACAAAGGGTTTAGTCCACGAATTACATCGCCTGCACGAATTGTTTTTTTATCTTGCTTCAGAAATGTTATCTGCCTCCGAACCTCTCCGATACTGATCCGTCCCCTATTTTATGACTGTTCTTTTTTCTTTTCTTCGTCTAATTCGTGGACTGTCTTTTGTCCCTGCTGACTTTGCGGTATGATACCGGCAATGAAGGTTCGTGCTTCCAGGATTACATGGGCGTGAAACTATCGGGTAAATCTCTGAAGAAATGGGTTCTTGTCGGTCTGTGTCTTTTCAGCGCCGCCTTGATGACGCCGCCGGCTGGTCGTATTGGCGGTTTTTGCCGCCAGGCCGTCCGTTGCGTTCTTGCCCCCGCAAGTATGCCTGGCGCATATGTTACCGTACACCTGCGGACTCGCCTTGACGAAATGACCGCTTCGGCGTCGTCGGGAGACAGCGAGAAGGTCCGGGCCCTTCACCGGCAGATATTCCTGATGCAGCAGATGGTCGAACATCAGCGCCGCCAGATTCAGACATTGACGAAGTGGAACGAGACGCTTGAAGGATTCAGATGCCGGTTACTGCCCGCACGCGTTATCGCCGCCGAATCGCTGGCGATGCGCAACCGTAGGCTTGTCGGCGCAGGCAGGCGCAGCGGAGTAAATACCGGCGATCTCGTAACTACGCGCATAGTCCTTCACGAGTCGGAATTACGCCTGAGAGACAAATTTACAGTACTGGGACAAAATTACGTCGTCGGCTGCATAGGTAATTCTTCAGACGGTTCGGCAATGCTGCTGCTTGTAACAGACCCGCATTTCAAAATGCCCGCCAGACTCTGGCGGCTAGTCGAGCCGGGACGGAAACGAACAATTTACCTGACTACTCCGAGCGGTGAGATGGAAAGTCGCACCTTCGCTCACAGCGGAAGGGGCCCAGGGGCCGAACCCGTCGGCAACCCTATTCCCGTCGAGGCTCTCGGCAACGGGCGCGAGATTGTATTGGAACACGTGCCGGTCAATCACGGCGTGCGGGCCGGCGATATTCTTACATCGGGCGACGTGACGGGGATGCTTCCTCTGGGCCTGACCATCGGTCGCGTCAGCCGGATGGAACGGGACAGGAATGACGCCCATTTCGTTACCGTATTCGTGGAACCGTTGGCCGACCTGCACCGGCTGCGAGATGTCTATATTGTGCTTCCGTATTGAGGTACGGACTGAACCGCAATCCATGACGGAGATCATTTACTGGGTGGCACGGTCAAGTCGAAGACTTGGCCGTGAACGGCGGTAACACGGCCAAGCTTCGCTTGACCGTGCCACCTAACTCGTCAGATTAGGTGTAACAGAGTAATAGCGATGCGATGGTATAACTTTGGGATTTTGGTATTCATAGCCTTTACCGGCATTGTCTTGCAGATCACGGTGGGGCAGTTGTTGTGGTTTCGCACGGATGTCGGATGGGTCGGCCCGGAACTGCTTGCAGCGGTGGCTGTGTTCCTGGCCTTGTACGCCACAAACGCCACGGACGCTGCCTTGTCTGGATGGATACTGGGTTTTACAGTGGACTTGACAATCAGCGGGCCGGGCATGGGATTGCTGGCCCTGCTGTACGCCGCCGGATGCCTGGGGATATTCCGAATAAGGGAGGTTTTTTACCGCGAAAAAATATTGACCCGAATAGTCATTGGTTTTGTTTTTTGTGCCTTTGTTTACGAACTGTGGACGCTCTATGATGTTCTGGTCTGCCGGAGGGCGTCCGGCGGATATTTCCGCCCGGTCCTTCAGGCGATAGGGCTGGCGATTTATACTGCGTTGCTGACTCCTTTAGTTTGTGCGGTGCTGGGTCGCCTGCGAAGGTTTCTTCTGCCTGCCCCGCCGATCCGTCAGAGAAGATGACCGATGTATGAACGACGCCTGAAAGTGTTCCTTGTGGTGGTTGTAGTCGCCACATCTATAGTAGTCGGTCGTCTTGCGCATTTGCAATTGATTCAGGGCGCGCAATATCGCCGTCGGGCTGAAGAACTATTGGTTTACGGCGAGTTACTTCCGACGGTTCGAGGCAAGGTGCTGGATTGCAGGGGGCGAGTTTTGGCTTACGACGAACCTTGCTTCGATCTCTGCCTGGACTATCGCATGTTGAAAGGTCCCGGCTCAACCGCCGCTGAGCGCAAGGCTTACAGTCAGTGGATCCGCCGGAAGGTTCGCGGCATCAGGAAACAGGAAGGGGTTTCCGATCAGCGGGCAAATGAAATTTTCGAGCAACGTTGCAGGAAAACATGGGAATTGGCAGCCGAATTGACCGGGACGCCGCGAAATGAAATCTCTCGATTGGCCGAAAATACCGTTCGTCGCGTCGAGGCGATTCGCCGCAGTGTCGGCGGACCGATTCGGGAGGAAAAACTCTCTCACGCTGTGGTTACGGGGCTGGATGAAACTACGGCTGTGAAGGTTCGTTCCCGCTTGGGCGAGATGGCAGGCGCTTCGGTTCACCCGTCGCATCGTCGCCGGTACCCCTTTCGCAACGACGCCTGCCACATCATCGGTCGGCTCAGGCCGCTAACAGGTACGGAAGGCAAACAGGCCCGAACTACGTGGAAAGCCGATGTGCCAGTTGAGTCTAAACTAGCCAGTAATCTTCCCGGCGACCTCGTCGGCGCCGGCGGCGTCGAGAGGCTTTGCGAGGGTCTGCTTCGAGGCAGCAGGGGGTACCGCAGGCTCCAACGGACCGGACAGATGCTCAATAAAATCCCCGCACGCTTCGGCCTGGATGTGCATTTGACGATTGATATTGAACTTCAGCGCGCCCTGTCCGGCATCCTGGCCAGGCCCGGCGCGATAGTGGTTCTGGACGTGCCCACCGGCGAAGTTCTTGCGATGGTTTCGCTGCCGACGTACGACCTGAACACCTTCCGACGCGAGTTTGAGCGACTTAGCACAGACCAGGTTCGTCTGCCGTTGTTGAACCGGGCAGTGTATTTTCGGTATCCTCCCGGCTCGACGGTCAAGCCAATAGCTGCACTTGCCGGTCTGAGCAGCGGCGTAATCACGCCGGAGAAAACCTTCTATTGCAAAGGCTACCTACACAATCCCGATGCCTTCCGCTGCTGGATTTGGGAGTATCACACGGGACACGGGGATTTGGACGTCGTGGGCGCCCTGGAGCACAGTTGCAACGTATTTTTTTACAACGTCGGTGAGCGGCTTGGTGTCCGGCGGATGTGCCGGTGGCTGGGGGAATTTGGTTTTTCCGATGTTCCGGGCATGGGCCTGCCCGAGGAGCGTTCCGGCAATCTTCCCGATCCACGGAGCGTTCGCAGCGCCGGGGAGGCGAGGTTTCTGGCCATCGGGCAGGGACGGATAACGGCTTCGCCCATGCACGTCGCCGGCGCCATGGCGACTATCGCCCGCGACGGGGAGTTCCGCTCCCCGCTGCTGGTGCGCGAGTTCAAAAACAAGCAGATTGTCCGCCGTCTGCCGATATCCGACGAACACCTTCGACTGGTGCAGGAGGGTTTGTATAAGGTCGTCAATTCCCCTTCCGGCACGGCCAATAAATATGCCCACGATCCTGAAATTGAGATTTGCGGCAAGACCGGCACAGCCGAGACCTCGCCTAGGCGGGTCGATTCCAACGGTAACGGGCGAATTGATTCGGGCGACCGCATCGCTTGCACCGGTGACACTGCATGGTTCGCCGGCTTTGCGCCGTATCACAATCCGCGAATCGCCTTTGCGGTGGTAGTCGAATACTCCGATGTAGGCGGCGGGGAGGCCTGTGGACCGATTGCAAGGCAGGTCGTCAGGCTCTGCCGGGCCTTCGGGTATATGAATGAATGATGACACTTCAGCCGTTTGCAACAGAAGATGTTTCGGTTGGTTATGAAAAGACTTCGCAGGGATGCAGAGGATGCAGGAGATAAGAATGATTTAATTAGTTCTTTTATCCTGTGTATCCCCTGTATCCCTGAAAATGCTTTTTAGGCTTCAGCAAACAGTTGAACTTTTACAATGAATGAAATCATGTTTGGATGGTTGAGAACATACCTTCGTGGAGTAAGTTGGCCGATTATTATTGCGATGGCCGCCCTGATGGTCATCAGCATCCTTGCCGTCAGGGTCGCCGAGGATGCCGCTCCGTCCGATCCGCTGTTGCGCGGCAGCACCGTTCGCCAAATGATTTATGTATTGGTGGGCGCGCTGGGCTTTATTATAGCGACGATTATTCCATATCAGCGTATCGGGCAGAGTGTGTATCTGTTCTTTGCGCTGAACCTTGTCCTTCTGGTTCTCGTACTGTTCCTTCCGGCGAACCGAAACAGCCACAGGTGGATTAACCTGAAATTCTTCATGGTCCAACCCAGCGAACTGGCCAAACTGACTTACATCCTGGCCTTGGCGTGGTATCTGCGATACAGAGACAATTACCGAAGGTTTTTCGGACTTTTAGTCCCGTTTATGCTGACGATTATCCCGGCTGCGTTAATCCTGATCGAGCCGGACCTGGGCACGACGCTTCTGTTGTTTCCCGCATTGTTTGTTATGCTCTTCCTGGCGGGGGCGAAACTTCGGCATCTACTGGCGATCGTCGTCATAGCAGTTGTGGTGATATTCTTTCCCGTCCCAAGGAACGTTACAGGCAAAAGTCCTTCAATTGTCGCTGAGCGAAAGGTTCTGGCGTATTGGCACGGAAGTATCGGCGGGGAGGAATACGTCATCTCGGCGGCTCCCCTGGCGATAATGAAACACCATCAACTTTCCCGGATTGAGGGATGGCTGATGCAGCCTGATCCGCTTGTGGAGGTGAGCAGGCAACAGGGGTTTCAACTTCACAATTCAATGATCATTCTCGGATCCGGCCGGATGACGGGTCAGGACATACTGGATCAGAAAAACCTTTATTTCCGAATGTTGCCTGACGATCATACGGACTTTATCTACGCGGTTATCGGCGGTGAGTGGGGGTTTATGGGGTGTGTGGGCGTATTGTTTATTTACCTGGCCATTTTCTTCTGTGGCGCTGAGATTGCAGGCACGACCGACGACCCCTTCGGCCGGCTGGTGGTGGTGGGCGTACTGGGGCTGTTACTGGCGCAGGTGCTGATTAACGTCGGAATGACGATGGGGCTGGCGCCGATTACCGGAATGACACTGCCGATGGTCAGTTACGGTGGGTCGAGCATGCTTGTCAACTGCGTGGCAATGGGCTTGCTGATAAATGTCGCTCAACGAAGGCCCATTCTTCTGGGACCAAAACCGTTCGAATACGGTAGGAAGAGGCTCATCGAACCGGCGTCCTATGGGCCTCTGTTCGAGAGGGAATAAAGAGGGGAAAAAAATTGTAACAGAAGCGTTTAGCAATCATCAATTATAAGTATTTTGTGTAAGTTTCTTAATTCAGATGAAGGCGTCCCGGAGTGTGATGTCCGAAGCCCAACCATTGCAATGGCTGGGCTTGGCGATGGCGAAAGTCTAATTTATCTTTTGGGGAACTCTCGAAGACTTACGCACAGTATTTGACGCTGTAAGGTAGAAACGATGAAGTCAGTGATTGATTGCCGACCGCTTTCAATGGTGGGAGAAATAATAAATCCACCACATTGTGGAAACTAAAATATAAGTCAGGCACAACCCCCAGCAGCCGATTTCGGTCAGGCGGCGTCTGCGGAATTTGAGGATGATAATAGAGGCGAACAACACGGTGAGGAGTTTGAAGGCGGTGAGCAGGCCGGGATCGTTCAGCAGGGGCGCTGCAATTGGGTTTCCTTCCTCGAAGCCTCCGGCCCTGATGGCCAGGAGGGTAAAGGTCAGGTCGAAGGCGTTAGCTATCCAGAGCAGTACAAGTATAAGTATAACCCGCCTGGCGCGGCTGGCGCTGGGGTTGCTGCGGGCATGTTTGACCCACATCCACAGTCGATGTAGGCCTCTTGCGGGCGAAGGCCAACTCTTGTCGGAGGACATTTGCATTATGACCCTATCATACTCCCATTAACTCACGCATCGGCGATGGAATGAAGCGTCTTTAATATTTATTATAGGAATTAACGAGTGTTTGATTCAAAAAACCTTACCTTTGCATGCCAACTTTCCGACGACGTGCCCGTAACGACCGAACTGCTGAAACTGTCCGACGGGCTGGAAACGCTTGTGCTGCATCATCACCCCGGCAATAAAACCGGAACGCCGGTGTTGTACGCTCACGGTATTCAGTCCCATCCGGGGTGGTTCACAGGTTCCGCCCAGGCGCTTGGGCGAGCCGGCAGCGATGTCTTTCAGATAACACGTCGCGGAAGCGGAACCGCAACAGCGCGAAGGGGCGATGCAGCCTCGGCCGATCAACTCCTCGATGACGTTGACGCCGCCGTCAGATATGTTCTGGAGGCGACCTGCGAGGAACGTATTTCCCTACTGGGCGTCAGTTGGGGTGGGAAACTGCTTACGGCATACGCGCTGAGATCAGAAGCTGTGAAAATCGATTCTCTGACGCTCGTTGCGCCGGGTTTGAAGCCGCAAGTCGATGTTTCAATAGCGACCAAACTGGCCATAATATCGGCCCTGATTTTCAGACCCGGCACATATTTCGATATCCCGCTTAATGAGGTGTCACTTTTTACGGATAATCCTGATATGCAGGAATATCTGCGAAACGATCCGCATCGTCTGCATCGCGCTACGGCTCGTTTTCTGTATGCTTCGGCGAGGCTGGACCGCATTATCGCTCGTGCGGAGGAGCGGGCGTTAAAGGTTCCCACGACGCTGATCCTTGCCGGTCGGGACCGGATCATCGACAACAGCGCCACGTGTGACCTTCTGGAATGGCTGGCCGACAGACCCGTGCGAATCCGCCGGCTTGATGCTGCTCATACCATCGAGTTCGAGAAGGAAAAGGGCGCCTTCTACGACATACTCTGTCAGTCTGTCATGGCAGCAGGATAGCGGGATTATAATCTTGTTTGAAAAAGAAAAGGGAAGAAGAGCAGGATTACAGGGATTACATGATTAGAGTGCGATATTTTTTTCCGGCATACTGTAAAGGACTAAATATCCGGAAGTTGCTTAATACTCAGAGATGACCGATTTTGTAGTAGCCCAGAGGGCGAAAGACCTGCCTTTCGGCGGGCAGGTCTGCACGCCCGGCAGTGCGGTTCCGGCGCGTTAACGACGCCGGCGTGACGAGTTGCTGCATAGTCCTCACCACTGTGGCCGAGACCACCGAGCCACTGTTAAAGTAGAATTAGCAAAACTTCGATTTGGCGATTATTATATCAATGTGATTCTTTTTGGAATTGAGGAGATATGTGATAAAAACCGTATTTCCCGGCAGGGAATGGGAACAAATCGAGCCTAAGGACGCCGGCATGGATGCCGGCAAGTTGGAAGCCGCTCGGAAGTGGCACCAGAACCAGGCCGGTGAGAATCCCTTTCGCATAGTCATTGTGCGTGGCGGGCGCATGGTGGCTGAATGGACTCAAGGAATATCAGCGGACGAAAAGCGCGGAATGGCGTCGGCCACCAAGAGCGTGTTTTCCTCCGTTCTCGGCATTGCCCTCGCCGAGGGAAAGATAGGCTCGCCTGACGACCTGGCGGTTGATTATTACCCTGAAATGATGGATGTGCCTGAAGGTAAAGGCCCCAAGCCGGGTCGATTCGCAAAGCCCGAAGACCGGGGAATAACACTTCGCCAACTGATAAGCAACACCTCATGATACATGAAACCCGGCTAAACGCCCGGCGGCATCTTCCACTACCAGACTTTCGGGATGAACATTTTCTGCCATGCGATCGAGATGGCCTACGGGCTTTACGACAGCAGCGACCCGGACCGCCTTCCCGGCTTCAATAAACTGATGGAAGAGAAGATACGCAATACCATCGGCGGGGTGTGGGACCACTGTTATACGGATTTCAAACACCCGCCGGGCGTGTTGAAAAACATCTTCGGTAACAGCCTGCGCTGCGTCGCCAGCGCCCGCGATATGGCAAGGATGGGGCTGCTGTGGTTACACTTCGGGCGGTGGGACGATAACCAGGTTATCCAGGAAGACTGGATGCGCCAGACCACCAAAACTTCACCGGACATCATCGCCAATAATCCGAAGGACAAGTGGAAATATGGCCACGGTTTCTGGGTTAATGACCACGGCGTTCTCTGGCCGGCGCTGCCGACCGATTCGTTCGCCGCAGCCGGGGCGGCGGGAAACCACATCTGGGTTTGTCCCAGCCTTGACATGGTCGTTGCCCAAAGCCCAAACCGAAGCCCGAAAGACGAAAGCAACGAGATATCGGCAGCCTTGTTGGAGCAAATCATAGCCGCGTGTGAATAGAGCGGCATGGAAGGACTAAATCAAGTTAAGTTTGCGGTTGTTAATCCTGTATGCAACACAAGGAGCAGAGGTGTGAATGTAGGTGATTCATTCATATCCGAGCGGAGGGAATTTGTCGATCCCGGCACCGGAAGAAAGATCGTTCAACTCACTTCGGGAGACTGCTTCGATTATCATCTTTACTACTTCATACCGTCGATGACAACTGACAGTAAAACCATCGTTTTCTATCGGCACAAACAGGATGAAGTTCAGCTCTATAAGATCGATGTTGAAACGGGTCTGACAGTCAAACTGACCGATGCAAAGACGCCGAACTCACTGTGGCGTCCGTGGCTACAGGCGCCGGGGCACGGGGTGCGAGATCTT
>JAXHSV010000330.1:0-2459 GCA_034190305.1 Planctomycetota bacterium
TCGGCTTCAACTGTTTAATCTGTTTGGCGTCCATTCTGTATCTCCTTCCAGAAAAAAGGGTTCTGGAAGCAGTCATCGGATGGCCGCTTGAAAATTCTTGAGCATAAGTTTCGTTGTAGTAATAGGCGTTTGCGGCATTCACAACGACATCGAAGCCGTCCTGGCGAACAATATCACCACCGACGCATTCGATAGTTACGTTTTTCACCTGTCCTCGAATTACTATTCCTTCGCCAGTTGCCTCGGACGCTGATTTTACTTGCGTAGATAGTCAATCAGCACCCAATTGCCATTTGCGCGACTCGCTTGTAGTATCAAATCAGTATCATCTCTAACTGGGCGCTTTATTTCAAACGCAAAAGGGACAAGTCGTAAAGACCTGTCCCTATGCAAACTACCTCACTAGCGGGGGCGGGATTCGAACCCGCGACCTCCGGGTTATGAGCCCGACGAGCTACCAGACTGCTCTACCCCGCGATCACGGGTTTATAATAAGGTTGAAAAAGCGAGGCTGTCAAACGTTTTTCGGGATTTATCACATTGGTGTGAGCGCCCTGGTTTTCTGACGGGGTTTATGCATCACATTGTTGGTCCCGGTATTCGGTCCACAGATTGGAGCAGTGGAGGCTTCGGCGGTCGGGCTGGGAGCGGGTGCTGATGGACGGTGTGTACACGGACGAAGAGTCGTTTGAAGCAGCCGAGGTGGTGGAGACGGCCATGCCATTGCTGCGGCTGGAAAAACCCGATGCGAGCGAAGCGAAGGTCATGGCTACGGGCACAACAGAAGCGGAACTTGCGCCCGGCTTCAAGGGCGCACCGAGTAAGTCGGCGCTCGCACCGAAAAATCCGGTAACTGTCCAAATCCCGTGGTTGAGGTCTGTCTGCCGCCCGCCTGTCGGCAGACAGGTAGCTTTCCTTACTTCGCTTAGACATTCAAGTTCATCCGTTTATTATTCAATATTCATTTTTGCTGTTTATTCCTGCAAAGACTTTTTGGCGAACTATAATTCTTGCAAAATTTATCATCGCGCCTTAAAATACCGATATTGACAATGAGTCGAGCCATTGACGAAAGGCGCCGGCGAAGTGGTGTTTTTCGTCATTTGCTCGGCGTATCTGTGAGATTTATCGTGGATGACGCCACACTCGCCAAGTGCCAGGAAATAATCTCGTATCGTTTCGGCGACGTTGAACTTCTCCGTCAGGCCCTTACTCACGCCTCGGCTGCAGAGAATCGTTCATCCAGTAACGAGCGGATGGAGTTTCTCGGCGACGCCGTTCTGGGGATGGTAATCTGTCAGGAGATATTCACAAGAAATCCGGACCTTACCGAAGGGCAGATGACTAAGATTAAGTCCTCGGTAGTCTCTCGCCGGACCTGCGCCAGGGTTGCCGACAAACTAGGTATTGCTGAGATGTTGCACCTGGGCAAGGGGGTAGGCTCAACCAGGCATATTCCCACCAGCATATCCGCAGCAGTATTCGAGTCTGTTATTGGAGCGATTTACCTCGACGCCGGTCTGTCGGCTGCACAAAAATTCATCATCGACCATATGAGCGACGAGATCGCCGTTGCAACCGCATCAGAACACCAGAGTAATTATAAATCCTTATTACAGCAGCATATACAACAAGACATCGGCGCCACGCCCAGGTATGACCTGGTGGACGAGAAGGGGCCTGACCATTCCAAGTGCTTCGAAGTGGCGGTGCGTGTGAACGGTCGGCAATACCCCAGCGCATGGGGTAAAACCAAAAAACAGGCCGAGCAGAAGGCCGCCCTTGCCGCCCTGCTTGAACTCGGCGTGCTGACCGACACCGACCTCGACTCGGATGAAGAAACCCGGGAAGGAAAAATGCTCTGCGCCGACGCCGAACCTTCTTGATTTTCCCGGAGAAAAATTTTCTGGTTGCCGATACGATCGTTAGTCGTTACATATATATAATTATACTAATTATTTATTATAAATTCATTCATACCATAGTAGGAGAGAGCATTGGCTCGGGCGGATCGGTCACGGATGATAACAACCCTTGCGGCACTGGTAGTGGCGATGGTCGTGGGTTCCTTGGTGCTGATTAAGATGGAAACCCCACCCGCCCGACCCCCTGTACTCCTCCGCGCCGACGCCTCGGATGGAACAGGTGCAGGATTTTCCCCAAATCGGTCGCACGTGGAACAGGCTGTACTTATACGCCAAACCGACGTTCCTGTCCAGCCGATCAAGTGGCGCAATATCATCCTGTACGACACATCCGATGATCAAAATACCTCCCTAACGGGTCAGGATGCAGGCGGGTGTCATTTCCTGATAGGAACATCCGAAACGCCCGGAACCCCCGCAGGTCTGTTCGGCGACGGTGTCGTTCGCTCCACGAACCTTTGGCGACAGCAACTTAACGGTAATCACGTCCGCGTCGGCGGGCAACCGTATAATGACGAAAATAGTATCGGTATC
>JAXHSV010000331.1:0-2425 GCA_034190305.1 Planctomycetota bacterium
GGTCATTATGGTGGCAGGGTTGGAGTTGACCAGCACGATCTTGTAGCCGAGTTCTCGCAAGGCCTTGCACGCCTGCGTGCCGGAATAGTCGAACTCGCATGCCTGACCGATAACAATCGGCCCGGAACCTATAATCATCACCTTGTCAATGTCAGCATGTTTGGGCATTTAAAATAACCTCTACCAAGGAACTACGTTCAGGGAATATGGTTCTCGATGATGTCTAAAATGGCTTGGAAGGTATTGATCGTGGTTGCATCCGCGGCATCGACGGAACCGGCAAACCTTTTCCGGAGGCTCTCGATACGTTCTCTGACGTTACGCCCGACGGCAGCGTCCGTGAACACCTTGAAGAATTCAAGCCAGGCTTTTGCGGGGATGCCGCAAAGCCTTTCCTGCAAGAGTCGGCTTGTGTATTCGTCCATTATGCCGCATCGAGTGTAGTATCGGCCGAAGTTTCCCCCGGCGTCTGATGCAGGTCGGTCGGCGATTTGTTGATCTTTGGTCGGGTATGGCTTTATCTGCTGAGACGGCCCGGAGATAGTTCGATCCGCCTTGGTATCGCGCTCGTGCCGCCAATAGTAGTTGCGGATTTCCGCGGCGTACCGCGACGGTTGCACATAGGGCCGGAATAGTCTCGGCGGACCGGAGAGAACGTTTTTGAGAGCCCACGGAACTACAACGAGCAAATCCTGTGGCGCACACGCCGAGGCGCTGACATTAAAGCGAAAACTTGGTTCGCCTTCCTTGGAAATTAAATACCAACCCTTCAGTTCGATCCCCATAATAATATCGGAGTTGTTATCCTCCTCCGATAGTTTCCGAAGTACCACATCGGGAAACCGCTGGGCCTGTCGGACGAAACCGTACAGCGAGTATTCTTCGTCAGGATCCCAAACGGAACGAATTCTATTCAGCGTATCCACGACCTGTTCTTCAATTGTGGCGCCAAGAGCGGTGTTTAGCGTGAATATGTCGGTTGCGGAAATACCTTCGATCTGCGTTTCGGTCTGAAAGTGGAGGGGGACACTGAAAACAGCCTCCCTGACACGCTGGTAAAGAGCCGAATGCCGCCATGTCTCCGGCGGAGGTTCAGGTTGCGGACGCGAAAGTTTTCGATTGGAAGATTTCATCATAGTGCTCCAGTCGGCTTTTTGCGGCTTCGAAGAATTCACGGTTGATTTCTGCGGCGTAGCATTCCCTCTCAAGCCTGTAGCACGCGAAAGCCACCGAGCACAGACCTCCGAATGGTTCCCAGACAACATCGTCGGGGTCAGAGCTTGCGCGGATGCACAACTCGATAAGAGAAAGCGGCTTCTGATTCATGTGGACGCACTTCGAGCTGCGTTTAAGGCGCTCCGAGCCACGAACAGCGTTGGCATGCCAGACATTTGTTATTCCGTTCTCAAAGTTGAATTTCGCTCGCATTTTGGACCACTCGTCGCGTGTAATCGGACGTTTTCCGTCAATGGAGAAATAAGGACGTCCCTCTTTATCGCCGCACCTGTTGGCATATTTCACAAGCCTTTCAAATGCCTCCGGCGGCGGGTAGTACCAAAGATGATCGCGAGTAAAATATTTTCTTGTGGCGGCGTTTCTTACGCCGCACGCCTCATTAGTCTGGTACAGAGGAAGCCCCGTTCTCTCCCACTCCGCCCGCAACCACTCCTTCATGGGCAGCAAGGTTCCCTGGAATTTGAAAAAAGCGTTCCTGGTGTATTGGACGCAGACCTCCGTTGTTACCGGAAACTTCCTGAGTGTCTTGCCGTTGGAATTACCCGCAACATGGGCGATACCCTTATCCCATATATGACAGTTCCTGTATTCCCAGTCATTTTCCTCAAAGAGGTGATGTACATTGGCCCAACCTAACTCGCTGTTCCAGAACCACAATGTTGTCTGAGGTGTGGCATGGCTCGACCACTTCTCGATATGCGGTCGATACCAGTCGGCGAGCGCGTGTGGCGTTGGCGGATCCCCCGGAAAACTACCGAGTCCATAAGGACCATCGGAGATTATTACGATTGGGGACGGCCACCCGGCGTATAGGTCAAGTACGTCCCCATGAAAGATTTTCACATTGTCGCGCGCGTAAGTTTCCATCGTCCAACCAGTTTTATACAGATTGGTTGTCTTTGCGCCAAGTGGCTTGTCCGCACGCACCAGAGCCCAATGAACCGCCGCTGCCTACACCGCTTCGATGCACGACGGCGGCTTGGTGGCAATGTTGTATGTAACGCTTACGACGCCGGGGACCTCCGTGGTTATCCGGTCAGCAATCTTGCGTAAAGTCTCAAACGGCAGGTTCGTCGGCTCGCCGGTTACGGCGTCTGTGCTGTCCCAGCAGCGGACCTCTATCTGGTGGCCGAAGTCGCGCTTACCGTTTCGCAGGCCCGTAACCTTGTCCTCGTGGAGGATGGCAAGG
>JAXHSV010000332.1:0-2418 GCA_034190305.1 Planctomycetota bacterium
GGGGGCCGTGCCGTTCACCGCCGAATTGTTGGAGGTCTGCCCCGACCTCAAGATAGTTCTGTACGCAGCCGGTACGACGAAACATTTGATTACCGATGCGTTTCGAAGGACCGGCGCGAAGCTATGCTCGGCTGTGCACCTGAACGCCGTACCGGTGGCGGAGTTCACGCTCGGTATTATTCTGACCAGCCTTAAGGATGTGTTCGTCTGTCACCAGAACTTTCTCACGCGAGGCAGGGCGGCGTGGACCCCGCCGAGAAGGGGCTACACCGGCGGGTACTTCCATACGAAAATCGGGTTGGTCGGTTTCGGCGAAATCTCGAAACGCCTTATGGAACTCCTCAAGAACTTTGAAATGGACGTCTATATCGCCTCCAACTACGTTACACCGCAAGAGGAGGCATACTATGGTGTCCGGAAAGCGTCGCTGGATTTCATTATGACTAACTGCGACGTCGTTTCAATTCACTCTGCCAACGTGCCTCGCAACCACAACCTGATTAACAAGGACAACCTGAAACTGATGAAGAAAGGCGCCCGGCTGATCAATACCGCCCGCGGAGTCATTGTCAATACCGGCGACCTGACCGAAAAACTCTCCGAAGGCGAGATTACCGCCTACCTGGACGTAACGGATCCCGAGCCTCTGCCGGAGGGTCATCCGCTTTACTCGATGGAAAACTGCATCATCACGCCTCATGCGTCGGGTTCATGCGGAAAAGAGGTTCACCGCATGAGCGAGTATTGCCTGCGTGAACTGCTAAACTGGCTGGAAGGCAGGCCTCTGGAAAACGAAATACAGATAGACGACCTTGCCGAAAAGACCTGACAACCCGCCGGGGCCGTGCCCCAGAGATTATTGTCAGGAAGGCCGGTTGTCTTTGCTTGATGTCCAGGTTTCAAAAATTTTGACACATTCGTCTCGTAGGAAATCGCCGGCGTGGAGCACCTGTCCGAGTTGGGATCCTACCATAGATTCGCAATGGATCCGTCGAGATCAAACCATTTGCTCCATTTCCGCGCCAGTGGCGGGGATTCCGCGCAGGCTTCCCGTCTTTCCGGCAATGAAAAGGGCGATTCTGCGAAGGATTTCGCCTTGTCCCCGGACTATAGCTGCGAGACCATGGTTTTGGCTCTGACGTACCATTCAGGAGAACTTGATGGCAGGTAAATACGGAACGAGCTATGGAGCGATCTTCGAGGAGCATTTCTCGGGCATCTATGGCTATGTGGCGTTCCGGCTGACACCACAGGTTCAGGACGCTCAGGATCTGACCCAGGATGTTTTCGTTGCCGGCTTGAAAAGCTGGGACAAGTTCCGTGGTGAAACCACCCCGCTTCAATGGCTGCGCGCGATCGCCCGTCGAAAAGTCGCCGATTACTTCAAACAAAGGCGAACGCGCGTCCAGTCCGAAGCCATACCACATTCAACGGAAGTCAGAGGCGATGGCGACGCCATGGAACGTGCGGAGATGCTTTCAGCCATGATGCGTTCGATACCGTCCGAGTACGCCGATTTACTTGAAGAGAAGTACATGGATGGTCTTTCCGTTCGTGAGATGGCTCAAAGACGTGGAAAAACAGAGAAGGCAATCGAGTCGGCACTTTCTCGGGCCAGAACCATGCTTAAGGAGAAGTACTTAAGATTCCATGCAAGACAGGAGACTTCCCATGAATCCAAATGAACTGAATACGGAAAAGGGAATTGAGTCGGCGTTTCGTGAAGGCGTTGATTGCTTCGCGCCTCCGTCCGGTCTGAAAGAGGCAATCCGCCGGCGGCTTCGGCAATGCAAGGACTCGCAAGGGATGACCTTGCCTCCAAACGCCAAGTCGCAGGCAAAGAATAGAAAGGGGCTCATCGTGAAGATCGTGAAGTGGTCCATACCCTCAGCCGCAGCGTGTGTTGCCGTCGCGCTGGTGATCCTGGCGCTACTGCCCGGTCCGACATTAACCCAGTCCGTGTATGCGGAACTGGCCGAGGCGGTGCGGAACTCCGGATCTGCTGAATGGGTTCACTACGTCGAGGGGCCGGTGCAGACGTGGGTGTCCCTGAAGCCGTATTATCGTGTCATTCGGAAATCAGCGCAAGGAAACGTGACATTCGACGATGGTCAGTCCTACAGGTCGCTCCAATACGATCCGAAGCAAAATACAATCCATGTCAAAGACTTCTTTCCGGATTTCAAGGCCATGGTGTGCCCAAGCATATTGGACTACATCATGTCATTCATCAACGAAGACAAGGACCGAGGCGCAGTGTTTCAGAAATCAGATAGCACGGCCGACGGCAGGAAACTCACCGTTTACACCGTCAGCAGTGCGCATGAGAAGAGGTGGAAGAGGCTGACGGTGAATAAGGAGCTCAAACAGATCGTCCGGTTCGAGATTCTGGAAGAGCGGCACCGGGTCAGATACGAT
>JAXHSV010000333.1:0-2407 GCA_034190305.1 Planctomycetota bacterium
CACTTCCGCGACCAGGCAGGGGCGTTGGCGAATATTTCCGCAGCCTTGAAGCCCGGCGGGTCGTTAATCGTGATGCACCTTGCCGGAAGCAGTGCGATTAATGCATTTCACAGCGGCGTCGGCGGGGCGGTAGAGAGCGATCTTCTTCCGTCCGAACAAATCTGGCCTGACCTTCTGGACGATGCCGGGCTGAAACTCGCCGAACTAATCGACCACGACGACCTGTTTTTCCTCCGCGCCGTGGCTGCTTCTTGAACCATTGCATACGGGATGGTAGAAAGTAAGAGAAATACAGTCATTTGGAAGAAGGAGTCGGTATGTATATGCATCGCGGACTGTTGTGTGTGTTTGCGATTGCGGTTTTAAGCGGTATAGCGGCCGGTCAGACAACCAAACCCACCAAGCCGACGGACAAGAAATTCGACGACGCCTGGCTTGGCGAAATCGCTTTGGAGCAGTTGACCCGCACAGTCCTTTCCCAGCAGGACTCTCTGCAAACCGGCGAGAAGTATCTTGAACTGGCCGGACTCATGGAAAAGGCGATGCTTGCCCGGCTGACCTGTGGGCACGTGGATGAACTCAGGAGTCTCAACGATATGGTTTTCGTGTTGCGGGCGTGCAGGCGCCTGCCTCTGACTTATGAAATCACCGGTAACGGGAAATTCGCAAGATGGTTGATAGAGCACCGTGCGGTTTCGCGTAGGTTGTTCCGCGCCGTAGAGGACTCCGGGCTGCCCGAAGATGCGATAAAAAAACTGAATGAACTGGTCAGGGCGGAGGAAAATAATGTCATTGAATATCCGGACCTTGCCGTCGCCTTTGCCACCTCGTTGCCGATGGAGCACTATCGCCCGCAGCCTGAAGCGGCGTCGATGCTCGATTCTTTCCGATGGTACACGGATCCCGATGCCAAATTTTTTCGCTATAATCTGAAGAAGATGCCGTACGAGATTTCGCGTTACCTTGCAACCAGTCGTCTTAATATCAAGGAGCGCAAATGGGCGGTTGCAAGGTATCACAAGACGAGAAAACCCGCCAAGAGTTACTTTGACGTGAAGTATGATATTGATCATTTCCGCAGGGGCGTTCCAAAGAAAATCACCGATATCCCGTACACGCTGCCCAATCTTCAGAGAGTCGGCGGGGTTTGCATCGAGCAGGCCTACTATGCCGCCGAAGTCAACAAGTCCCTGGGTATCCCGGCGACAATCGTGCGTGGACGAGGGGGCGGCGGTGGGAGACACGCATGGGTCGCCTGCCTGACGCTCAGCCGCGACGGAACCAAAGCAGTTTGGGACAGCCGAACAGGCCGGTATGAGTCGCAACTCTATTACATCGGAACAATCCGGCAACCGGCTTCCGGCAAGGAAATACTCGATTGTGAACTTGCCCTTGTCGGCGCCTCTACTTACCTTCCGCTGCACCAAAGGGAACAGGCCGATACCGCAACAGTTCTGGCCGGTATTGTTGAAAAAAACAGGGATAAAATCGCCCAGGGCGATTTGTCCATCCTGGAAAAACTTGCCCAACAGTATAATCAAAGTTTTGCTAAAAACGGCAAAGATGCAAAAAAACGACAGTCGCAGACAGGCTGGATAAAGGCGGAACGTAAAATCGACCCGGCGCTTGTCGAGGACCTGATCGCCGGCGCCGTTGAGCGTAATCTGGCCCACGGTCCGGTTTGGGAATTAATCGTCGAACTGGCCAAGAAAGATCGCCTGCCGACAAATCACCTCGACCGCTTCTTTGAAATTCTCGTTACACGCACAGCTAAAAAGTATCCTGACTACAGTTGCCGGCTGATTATGCGAATTGTCCCGACCGTTTCCGACCCCGAGCAAAGGGAAAAGGTCTATAAAAACGCGATTAAAATCTACGGTAAACGTCCGGACCTTCAGGGATGGATTCTTATTGCGCTCGGCGAGGATTATCAACAGCAGGGTAACAAGAAGAAGGCGCTGCGAACCTACGAACAAGCGGCTGTGCGATGTGCCAATCTAACAGAAATCGTTCTGGAGGCCTCAGGCCGCGCCGAATCAATGTTCATCGAGGTAAAACGAAGGGACCTGGCGATAAACATGTACGGCAGACTCTTCGCCGAGGCGAAAAAGGTAAAAAAAGTCCACTCGTCCTTCCGCCAGCAAACTGCCCACTACCAACTCGGTAAGCGCCTGGCGCAATTGCTGATAGATGAAGGTAAGATGGACGCCGCCAAACGTGTTGAGAAACAGATTAAATAAGGCTGTCCGATAATTAGGTTTTTATAACCATTCGCATGTACAAAGTAATGACCAATGACCAATGACCAATTTCCAATGACCAATGTCTAATGCTGGAAGTCATCGTCGCGCTTTTTGGGGTTACTGGGCATTGGTTCCCTGCCTTCCGGCAGTCTCAAATTTGTGCA
>JAXHSV010000334.1:0-2345 GCA_034190305.1 Planctomycetota bacterium
TAAACGCCTACAGCCTGGATCCTCACGTGGCTGAGATATACGACCAACATGAAACACAAACTGATGATGTGGACCTGATTCGAATGTTGATCGCCCAATCCGGGCCATTGCGAATACTTGAGCCGTTCTGCGGGACCGGGAGGATCCTGATTCCACTCGCTACAGACGGCCATGAGATAGTCGGGCTGGATGAGTCCGAACACATGCTCGACCGCGCCCGGGCGAAAATTGAACGGTTGGCACCTGAAGTCCAACAGCGGATCGTACTTTACCAAGCCGACGCCACAACTGGCACTTGGCCTGATGGTTTCGATCTTGTCCTGTTGGGCGGAAACTGTTTCTACGAACTGTCTTCAGCGACCGAACAGGAAGGCTGCGTCGCCTCAGCCGCAGCTGCGCTGAAGAGTGGCGGGTGTGTTTTCGTGGACAACAACCACATGTAGGGTGAACTGGATGAGTCCTGGCGCCAGCCGGGGGAAAGGCCCACCGTGTTTCCGACGGGGACGTGTGCGGACGGCACGCGCGTAGAAGGTACGACCGAGACGCTCTGGTTTGATGCGAAGCGAAGACTCTCTCGCTGTCGTCGCACCGTGACAGTAATCCTCCCCGACGGGACAACCATATTCGGCGAGAAGATTCACCAGAAGCACCCGGTCAGCTTCAGCGAGGTGAAAGGCTGGCTGAAGAATGCCTTCTGTTACATATGGGACGAGCCGCCGGCGGCAATGTACAGCCACATGCGCAGGATGTGCGAACTGGTCAAGAAAATCGCCCCGGACGTGCCGCGTATGACGGTCGCCAACTATGAGCCGTTCGAACTGGAAGGGCTCAGCGACATCTGGTGCCCGAACATGGGGGATGCGCGCCGCGATGTGGGTTGCTATGACCAGTACAGGGACTTCTACGAGAGGCGGAAGAAGGCCGGCGACGAGGTGTGGTGGTACCTGGCCGTCGAACCAAGCCCCTACCCCCTGTGGGACCTGGATTACCCCTTGGTGGATTGCCGGATCACCGGTTGGCTGACGTGGCGGTACGGGCTGGACGGGCTGGGTTACTGGAACACCACCGCATGGCACTATCCCACCAGGCGGGATAAGTCCTACGAAGGAAACATCGGCCTGAAGTCTGACGACCGCTGGCCTAACAAGCCCTGGGACCCCACTCACCTCTCATCGGTTCTGGGCAAACCGGCGCAATGCCCCGGGTGCGGGCAACTGGTCTATCCGGGCGCGGACGGACCCATAAGTTCGATTCGGCTGGAGGTAATCAGAGACGGTATCGAGGATTACGAATATCTCCGCCTGCTTGAGCGCAAGACCGCCGCCCTGTCAAAGAAACGCGCCACACCGGCCCGGCAGAAACTGCTCCGTGCATCGCAGCGCGTATTGGGCGCCGCCCGCCGGGCAGCAAACCGCGCCGACGACTGGGAGCGGAACGGACAGAAACTCCTTGCGCTGAGAAACCGGATAGGCCGACAGATCGAGGCGGTGAGTCAGGCATTGCGGAGGTGATTCCCTGTCCGAATATAATTGTAAAAAACTTATGACAACAGGTACGGCATCAGATATGCTTTCATCCGTCATTTTGAAATATCAGGCGTATGGGGTGCGCTTGGGTACGGGCACACAACAGGAAAGGATACTGTTATGGAAATCTATGTCGTACTTTATCTGATTCTTATCGTTCTTTCTATCGCCGGTATGTGGAAGACGTTCACCAAAGCCGGTCAGCCGGGATGGGCGTCGATCATTCCGATTTACAACATAATTATCCTTCTGGAAATCGCCGGTAAACCTACGTGGTGGATTCTTCTGTGGATGTTTGTTCCGGTAGTGAACTTGGTCGTCGCGATTATAGTCTCCATTGCCATAGCGGAGAACTTCGGCAAGGGCGCCGGATTCGGTGTTGGGCTTGCCTTTCTGGCCCCCATTTTCTACGCGATACTCGGTTTTGGCGATGCGCAGTATACAGGTGGAGTAGCGACGCCCTCTTCGCCGCCGCCTGCACCGGGAGCGTAAGTCAATAACCATACGTACACTGAAAACGGGCAATGTGTCGGCGATGATGCCGCTGCCGCATTGCCCGTTATTTTTCGGGGCTGATTCCGTGCATCAGGTGTGCTAAAATCTGTCCGTGGAGAGCGATTTTGACATTGCAGTAATCGGCGGCGGGCACGCCGGTGTCGAGGCTGCCTGGGCTGCGGCGAGGATGGGTGCTCGTACGGCGCTGGTAACTCTGGACGCTTCGACAATCGCGCAAATGTCGTGCAATCCCGCTATCGGGGGCGTCGGAAAGGGACAGATGGTCCGCGAGATCGACGCTCTCGGCGGCCTGATGGGTGTCGC
>JAXHSV010000335.1:0-2340 GCA_034190305.1 Planctomycetota bacterium
GCGAGACCTCGGGGAACATTTCTCCCAACTCAAGCGTGCGCAGGTTGTCGTAGTCACTGTAAAAGGCGGCCATATCAAGAGAGAGCTTATCTGTTGGCCGGACGCGGTAACCCACTTCATAATGTGCTTCATCGTGGTCACGGCCTTTAAGTTTATTCGGGATCATATGCAAGGTGACAAGGAAAGGATATTCGACCGATACGTGAATATCATGGTCCGAATCAACGGCTTGATGATCGGAGCGATATCCGTGGACATGGTAGCTTCGGGCCTACGACAACTGTGGACCCGGACATGAACAGAGCGATTACTCGACACGGACAGAATGTTACAAGCGATAATTGGACCACAACAGAGTAAATGAATCAGGCAGGAGTTGATGATGGCAGGAATCGCAGGAACAATTGGAAATACGCAACAACCCGGCGTGACTGAGCGCATGCTTGAAGTAATCGAACATCGCGGGCCGGACACGGTCAGGGCCCACCGCACTCGCCAGTTCTATGGGGGAGTCCGAACCTCGGACCTGTCGTCAGTACGGGGTGATGGCTTTGCTCGGGATGGTAACCTGGCGATTCTGTTCGACGGTGACATTTACAACGTCCGCAATGACGAGCAATCCGACGCCGAGGTCGCCCTTGGGCTTTACAGAAAGTACGGCCGAACGTTTGCGGCGTACCTGGAAGGCGTCTTTGCCTGCGCTGTCTGCGACGGCGACACTACCCTTCTCGCACGCGATACCGTTGGTGTTCGCCCCTTGTACTGGGGAACGACCGGCAGCGGCGACTTGTGCTTCGCCTCGGAGGCCAAGGCACTGGTCGGGGTCTCTGATGATGTGGCGGAGCTTCCGCCGGCGACAACCTACTCTAGCAAGACCGGCCTGGCGGGCTACTTTCCCCGGTATCCGGCCGTTTCAATGAGCCAGAGGTTCGAGAATGCCGTCAGGGTGCTTCAGGGATGTTTGACCCGGGCTGTGGCCAGGCGGCTTGAAGACGGAGCCGTCGGTGCGTGCCTTCTCAGCGGCGGGTTGGACAGCTCGATCATCGCCGCCATCGCCAAGGAGTTGGGAGCCGATATCCCGTTAGTCACTGTCGGCATGGAAGGCGCTCCGGACCTTGAAAACGCCAGGCTTATGGCCGAGCACCTTGGTATGGAGCACCACGTCTTTGGCTATGACGCCGAACAGATTCGCCAGTCCGTTCCACGTGCCGTTTGGATGTTGGAATCCTTCGACGAAGATTGCGTCAGCGGGACGATTTCCAACCTGTTCGCCTCCGTGAAGGCACGCGAGTTCACCAACTGTATCCTGAGCGGCGAAGGCGGCGATGAACTGTTTGGCGGCTATCACCTCCTCAAGGGCCTGCCGACCGAGGCCGGACGGCTGAAGATGATGGACCGGCTGATCGCGATTGCTCACAACACTGCTTTGCAACGGCTCGACCGGGCCATGATGGGTAACTCGATCAACTACCGTACTCCGTTCCTTGACACGGCTGTGATAGCGATGAGCCTTCAAATCCCCGTCCGGTGGAAGATTCACGACGCCGGTAACGGAAGAGAAGTCGAGAAGTATATTCTGCGAGAAGCATTCAAAGATTTGCTCCCCGAGAAAATATACCAGCGGGAAAAACTGCGTTTCTCCGCCGGCACAGGCACCGATAACCTGATGGACAAGGTGGCCGAGGGTCAGGCCGATACGGATGAGTTCAACGAAGCAAACCGCAAAACCCCCGAAGGCTATATCCTCAATTCGCCCAAGGAAATGTGGTACTACAACCTATTCAAGCAGCAGTTCCCCGCACCTTGTTTTGAGAGGCTCGTGGGACGATGGGACCCCGGCAAGTAACTTGTGTATCTCGCCGGGCGATGGCTTGCGAGAGCAAACGTTTTCATTCGCATGAAATTTAAAAAGCACAAAGTCGAGAGAGAGGACGCCAACGACAAGAGGTGGCGCAAATGCCCTGAGTGTGGAGCGAAGGTGCACCGCAAAGGTCTTTGGGGCTGGTTGACCGCCTTTTGGTCCCCCAATTGGGAAGTGCGGTGCATTGTCTGCGGCCAACTCGGTTGTGAAGAATGCTGTGATATAGTCGGCAAGCGCGCCGGTCCAGTTCTCGGATCGTCGGAATCAACGACCGATGGTGCAGGTACAGCTCGAACATCTGGCGGACCTGCGCGGCTTCGTCCTCATTGACGCTCACTCGCCCGCCGTTGCCATTGGAGGTGATGTCGTATCCGAGCACCGGACGACCGCCGACCCACTTGCCCTTGCGGTGCGCAGCAGCGATCTTGTCGCGCGTCCGTTCGGAGATGATCTCCCGCTCGAACTGGGCGAAGGACAGC
>JAXHSV010000336.1:0-2335 GCA_034190305.1 Planctomycetota bacterium
TCCGCCGATCACGTCAAGGGTTCGGTTGAACTCCGCGACCAGACGGTCGAAGTCGCGCTTGGACCCGAGGGGGCGTTCGAGAACGGCAATATCGGCGTCCTGACGCGCCAAGTGCCCGCCGACCGCGTGGTCTGTGCTGTCCCGTTGCCACGGTATGCCCCCAAGCCACCGGAACCGCCCAAGGAACCCCGGACGCCACCCGTGGTCGAAACGCTCCGCAAGGCCCTCGAATGGCGGCGGCAACTCGACGCCGGGGAGGTCGCCAGCCAGGCAGAAGTCGCCCGCCGGGAGGGCCTCACCCGCGCCCGGGTGACGCAGGTCATGATGCTCCTCCGACTGGCCCCCGAAATCCAGGAGCGCATCCTCGACATGCCGGAGAGCATCAGCCGTCCGCGCATTTCGGAGCGGGCCTTGCGGCCGATTGTCAAATTGAACCCTCGCGGGCAATTGGTCGCCTTTCAAGACTATGAGATGTCCTCGACTTGAATCCCTTTCTGACGCACCATAACTATGTCCATCTTACGAGTCTGCTTTCTCGCGCATGAAATGACGTGCCCAATGACTTTGGTCTGGGGCAAACAGCGCTCGGTAGGCAGCCATCGTTTCATCGTCGGTCATGTGTGCAATGAAATCAACGGCAAGCCGTTCCGGCGTGTTGTCGTCCAGTTCGCCTTTCCGATTGCTATCCACAAAGAAGCTTTTTAGCTGTTCCCACGCCGCAATCTCAACGTCCCTTCGGGGTTGTGCCGCCGAGTATGCGCTGTAGAACCAGAACAAATCGCGAATCATTCTCTTCGCGGACACTTGTCTTTGAACCAAGACAGGATAGACGAGCAACTGGACAATTTCCCTTGCGGCCTTAACGCGATCTTCATACTTGTATTCTAACTGCGCGACAGAGTCGAAATGAAACCCTGTCTCCAAAAACTGTAGCCTCTGGCTTGGACGCGGCCAGCTATTCTTAACAGTGGGGTTCTCAGCAGCAAGTCTCCATACCGTTGTGCGTTGCGGTTCCGGGAGATCCTTGAAATCCCGTATGATCTTGCTGCGGTCAGCGTCATCGAGGTCTGAGTTAGCAAAGCAAATGTCATCCGACTGTTGCACGAGGAATGCCTCGTTGGTCTGATGGTCGCTCTTTTTCAGGGGCTTCATTCCTTCCGCAAGATAGCAGTTGAACTCTTCGTACTGCCTGCCCGAATGCGCTAGTATCCCCCAGGCGGTCTGGAATGTCACATCGTTCTTAGGCCGAGAAGTATCACACAATAATACACGCAGGGCATGGACATTATGCAGAAAGTAGTCTCGATGGCCCTTCTGCAGCCAAAAGTCCTGGACCATAATATCTTTTTGGCCGTTAGGCCATGACCAGTCGTAAGGGTGTGCAAGAAAACATTTATCAGCCTCAATACATATAATCTTCTTCGAGTGAATTTCATTGAACAAGTCCGCACTTACCAACCTCGACACATCTGTCTTGGTCAGGAGTCGGGCATCGCCATCATGCTCGGGATATCGCCCCACCAAGCTCTGCACCATTGTCCAGAGCACCTGGTCCCGTCTTGCATGGGTATCGTCTCCTCTTCCCAGTTCAACATTTGCAGGTGCTCCCCAGTTCAGCAGACGCCGTATGTGTAATTCAAACAAGCACTGGTTCAAGGCTTCTTCGCCAGCGTGACCGAAGGGCGTGTGGCCGATATCATGACCGTATGCGATGGCTTCTGCCAAATCGACATTCAGGTTGTTCTTCTTCGCCACGCTCCTTGCAAACTGCACAACCTCGAGTGTATGCATAAGCCTATTTTTGTACAGAACGTCTCCTTGGCCTATGAACACTTGTGTCTTTCGGGCTAGTCGTGCGAAGTTCGCGTTGAATATTACCTGGTCACGGTCGATTTCGAAGTCTGTCCGCTCCCCTGGCCAATGCGGCTCCATGTGGTTCTTCTCTGCCAAGGCTTGTCCGCGTATCCGTTTAGCCTTCGAGTATGGGGTTGCAGGGGATGAGGTCCCGTCTTGTGACCATGCGCGCCGCATGCGTTCATCCGCTTCGTGATTCGCTTTTTCTATTTCATCCTGCAAAGACTGCGCTGTTCTCATGCGAGTACCTCCATCATCTGTGGCAATGGCCGAGACATTCTCGCGACCGTCCACAGGATGTTTTCTG
Organism: Planctomycetota bacterium; assembly: GCA_034190305.1. GTDB lineage: Bacteria > Planctomycetota > Phycisphaerae > SM23-33 > SM23-33 > JAUWNJ01. Next base: position 2,162 of record JAXHSV010000336.1, read on the forward strand.
TAAGTGATCGGTATTGACATCGCCAATCCCAGAACTGCTCGGCTCCCATAATCGCGGCTAGTACACTGTCCCATCTATATTACCGGATATAACCGTTTCAGTTTAATCCTGGCGTCGGCTGTCGTGAATCGCCAGTCGATGCCCACCTGTTTTTCGTTTCGTTCACGTTCCCAT
>JAXHSV010000337.1:0-2331 GCA_034190305.1 Planctomycetota bacterium
GTCAATCCGGCCTGGATCGATCTGTCCGGACAGCTCCGCCTTATAAAACGTGCCCCGTAAATGACACGCTCCACGCGGGCTGGTGGCATACGACAGGCCCATTCCCTTGAGTACCCGCGGGTCGAACCCGGCCGGTTCGAGACCCTTGACGTGAATGGCAATATCCTCAAGGCCCAACTCCTCCGACGCCTGCTTGATTCCCCTGCCCAGCATGGCCGCAGGCCCTTGCCCGGAGGCAACCTGGCGGAACAATTCAGCCATCCGGTCCGGCTGATTGTAGTCGATCGGAAAGTCCAGCTTGCCGCGCCGGTAGGCCTCGACGGCAAAAGCGGAGATGTTCCCCGCACTGATGGTATCCAGCCCCAGCCGGTCGCAGAGCACGTTGAGATAGGCGACCTCTTCCAGGCTGTCCAGCTCGTTTAATCCGCCCAGGGCGTAAATGGTTTCGAACTCCGGGCCTTCCAGTTCCAGCCCGGCGTGTCGGCCGTGACGAATCCGCGATAATTTCGTGCAGCGCAGAAAACAGTTCGGACACCCGCAGGCCTTGACGTCGAAATTGTTTTGCATGTACTCGGCTGAGAGATTCTCCCACTTTTCAAAATACCCCTTCTGCCAGTATCGCGTGGGAAAACATTTGACACCGTTGACGACCTGAACCTGCATCGGCGTGCCATACTTCTGATACGCCCGCGTGGCCGGAGATGCCTTGGCCTTGACGGCGATATCCTTTACCAACTGCTTGAGCAGGTCGGGCCTGGCAATCGAAGCCTTTTTCGTGCCTGCAAAGGCCAGGCCCTTGAGGTTTTTCGACCCCATCACCGCCCCCATGCCACCCCGCCCCAGGCTCCGCCACAAATCGGATTTGATACATGCAAAGGCCACTAGGTTCTCCCCCGCCGGACCGATTACCATCGCACCGGCCCCCTCAGGCGATTGCGCCAGCAGCGCCTCATCGGCCTCAAAGGCGTCCTTGCCCGCCAGGGCCGTCGCATCGCTGAACCTGACACCGTTTTCGTCGATTATCAGGAAAGATAATCGGCGGCATCGGCCTTCGATTATCACCGCGTCGATGCCGCAGCCTTTGATCTTCGGCGCCAGCGTTCCGCCGCAATACGATTCCATGAATCCGCCCGTGGCGGGGCTTTTTGAAAAAGCGCCGAAGCGGGATTGGCTCCAGAATTTCGTGCCCGTCGCCGGGCCAACCGTCAAAAAGAACCGGTTTTCCGGCGAGAGAGGCTCGACGGCGACGGGGTTTTCCTTCAGCAGAAGATGCGTACCCAACCCCTTGCCGCCTAAGGTTTGTCGTAAGATCTCTTCAGGCAGATGTTCATAACAAAACGTCTGGGCGTTAAGGTCTATTCGCAGCAACCGTTGAAAAAAACCGTCCACACGGCCTCCCTGGTCAATGCTCATGCGTTTGTGGCATTGTTCTTGCGTTTGTTTTTTCGACTCGCAATGAAGACAGCGAAGATTCTGCTTGACGATATATCGATTATCGATAATTATATTAACGTATATTAAACACCTGTCAAGGACATCGAAATGAAAAGTTGTCGAGGTAAGATGGGCGCCGCCCTTTCAGACAGGGTTTACCGCAAGCTTTATCGCCGTATAGTTACAGGCAAGCTCAAGCCAGGCCAGCGGATTACGGAACTGCAAATCGCAAAGTCGGAAGGGGTAAGCCAAGCCCCCGTGCGCGAGGCGTTGAAGCGCCTGGCCGAGGACAGGCTTGTCGATCTGATTCCCCGCAGCGGCTGTTATGTATGCAAACTTACCCACGATGAGATTGCCGAGATATACGACATTCGAGAGCGCCTGGAATGCCTGGCTATGGAATACGCCTTCGACAAATTCGACAGGAAAAAAATCGAAGGCTTGCGGGAAAAATTCCACAAGTGCCTGAACCTGAAAGGTAAAGGATTCACGCGCGAGGAATTGAAGCTCGATTCGCAGTTGCACACCCTGATTTATGAGACCGCCGGAGGAAAACACCTGTGGGACGTGTTAAATCGTCTTCACGCGAAGATAGAGATATTTCGGACCCGGGAAGCCCAAGCCAGCCGCGCCGAAATTGCTATTGAGCATCACATAGCCATCCTCGATGCGATTTTAACCGGCAAGAAGAATAAGGCCCTTCGCCTGCTGGAGAACCACATAGAAACGTCGCGCAAGTACGTCCTGTCGCTCTTTGCGTAATTTGAAATGAAGATTGACTTTCCACATTACGAAAATGTACCGGCGGTAGAGGTTCCCGACGAGAATCTCCTTGGGATATTTTCTTTACCTTGCCGCGGGCCTGACGAGTCGGCAATTAAAACCGCACTGGAAAAT
>JAXHSV010000338.1:0-2321 GCA_034190305.1 Planctomycetota bacterium
GGCCATGGCTGGGCTGTAATGTCCGCTCTTCGACCGATTTTGCGAAAACCTGCGTTTGTCCGCTTTCGGAACTTACACAAAATACTTGACACTATCCAGACCTCCTCTATCTTGACATTTTGCTGTTGCATCTATACACTAATGTCGATCTGGCCGGGCCGTTAGCTCAGTTGGCTAGAGCGCCTGCTCGACACGCAGGAGGTCAGTGGTTCAAGTCCACTACGGCCCAGTGTTGTAAGTCCTTCCGATGCCGCTGTTTGTGGTTCCCGCCCTCGTCGGGTGGTGCGGATAGAAATTCCGTACTGTACGGAATAAACCCTTTTCTAATGAAAGGAACCGCACCATGGGAAGAACCAAAGGCGTACCGAAACTATGTCATCACAAACACCTGGCCGTCGTCCGCCTGGACGGGCACGATTACTACTGCGGCCCGTTGGACATTAAGGAGAACAGTCCTTCAAAAACGGCCCTGTCAAAGTATCACTGTCTGATCAGCGAATGGCCAGACGCGGACGGAACCGTACCGACGGAGGACACATCTTCATCACCCGGTTCTGGAAGCCTTGGAGCAAGGACTCGGCCGCTGAGCAGTTTAGAAGGCTCTGCAAAAAGGCGAAAGTCCCTTGTTACGGCTTTTACCGGCTCCGGCATTGTGCCTCGACTGCGATGTCATTGGTCACCACACCGCATGTGCAAAGAAAATTCATGAGACACAGCAATATCCAGCAGCAGGTGACCTACACGCACGCCCCTGACGAAGCGGTTGACGACGCTCTTATGGCTGCCCGGACAAGACTTCTTGGCGGACTGCGTGTCATCTGATATTCGCAAAAAAGTCCGGAAGGGGTTGGCGTTGCCTAGCAGCCCGTGGTGAAAGTCGCTTTTCCGGCTGCGGTCACGCCACTTGGCAAAAGGCTGAACGGTACGACCGGACCGGCGCAAATCGGCAATGAGAACCATTCGTGGCTGTAAGAGTCCGATACGGGCCGATCAGATGTCCAAAAACCGCAGAAATATGCCGTCATAAAAGCCCGGCGACGCCCGCATCCCGCCCGTCTCGTAACAGTGAGCAAACGGACGCTCCAATAACTCACCACGCTTTCGCAGAAGCCGCTTGCCACGCCGGCCTCGAATCCGACGACGATTCGCGTATACGGCGACTTGCTCTTGTTCCTTGTCCGTCCAGTCACGTCGGCCACGATTAGGCTCAGAAACGTAACTGCGAATCTCCGAAGCCTTCAGGTCCCGAACCGTCTCGTTGCTGTGATAACCCTTGTCGGAAACTACTTCGGCAACGATCTTCTCATCCACGCACTCACCAGAATCCGGATCGTCCCCCTTGGGACGGCGAACAGCCGCCTGCACCTGCCCAAGATTCTCGGCTGTCTCAACTAACGTCTCACGCACCGTGGCGGTGCAGACTGGTTTCATATCACATCCCGCTTCCGTGGCTGACTCAATCGCCACATGTGTCAGCTTCGTATCCGCCTGTTGGATCGTCTCTGCGCCGTAAGACTTGCTGGCCCCGTCAGTCGGCAGAGCGGAATCCGCAACGACCAGGCTGCCCTGCGGCAGGTTCTTGTCAATGCTCCCGGCGATTCCATAGCCCAGGAAGCGTTTCACGCCGATGGATGCAAGCTCCTCGACGAGGATCGCAGTCTGCGGCCCACCCCACACAACGCGCGTAACGATAACGATGGTTTGCCCGGCAATATCAGCCTCGAAAACGAACGGCTCAAATTCCGGGTAATACCGGGCGCACAAAGTTAAGGCGCTAGGCTGATTAACGGCTACACCGTTCATGGTAATGCGAACCGTTCTTTTGGTGCATTGTGTCCCTATTCGCAAGCGCAAAAACTTTGTGCGCTCAGTATAAGTCATGTTGTAAAGCATTCGGTATCGCACCAGCCGAACGTCTTCGAAGGCATGCAGGACTTGTTGCGAACCCGGATAGTCCCGGAAGACAAGAAAAGCAGCCGCCCAATTGGGAGCATGGCGATCTTTCAGACGATTCTCGACGCAACGCTTACTGACGGGCATGTACGAGCGGAAATGGGGAAGGATTGTCGGAATCTCGCTGGCGGAAGCCTTCCCCTCGCCAGCCTACGCCTACAACGTCGCCAAGGCTGCGAGAACGCAGACACTGCTTCTGATGCGGGATAAGGCGTGGAAGCACGGCGTTACCGTCAACGTCATCGGCCCCGGTCCGGTGCAACTGGTTGAAGCCCGCGAGCTTGCCCATGCGGTACTCGCCAGCATCGCCCATCTGCCAGAGGCGTACCGCCAGCCGATAGAGATGTTCTACCTCGAAGGCGCCGGCA
>JAXHSV010000339.1:0-2307 GCA_034190305.1 Planctomycetota bacterium
GAGGCTTGGGGACGATATACTTAACCGCTAATGTCAGGTGAATTGATAGAAAATTGTGAGCCGCCGGATGTGGGATTCGAGACGTTTTCAGCGATCCAGTGGGGCTTCAAGCGGGCGCTGGTCAACCCGTTGGCGAATTATCTCCCTTCGGGTCTGACCAAAGCGATACTGCGTTTCGGGAAGAGCGAACTGGCTGAGGCGAACTGGGCGGATCCGGGCGGTTGGCGGAGTATGGTCATCAGTTACAACGGCCGGTGCGGGCAGTTGGCCGATAAGATACTGGTCAAGGCCGGGACTGTCCCGACGGCGCTTCGCAATCGCAAGCGTCTGGCGGCGCATCTGATCGCCGGGCTTATTGACGACGACAAGTCCGAATCGACGCACGTATTGTGCCTCGGGGCGGGTCCCGGACAGATCATCATCGAGGCTATGTCGCAGGCGAAGACCGGTTCCCACGCGACGCTTGTGGATCTCAATACCGGCTCGTTCGATTTCGGTCGGGCCCTTGCCGCCCGGCAAGGACTGGAAGACCGCGTCCGCTTCATTCAGGCCGACGTCCGCGACCTGCACGAATATCTCCACGATATGCCGCATATCGTCAAGATGCTCGGTATTTGCGAATACCTCGACGATGAGCAGATTGTTACCATCGCCGGCGCTGCCTGGGACGTCATGCCGGACGGTGCGCCGATCGTTTTCAATTCCATTTCCAAATCCCACGGGACCGACCGATTTTTCCGCCGCGTCTTCGGTCTGCACATGAATCATCGCAGCCCAGGCGAGTTGGCGGGATTGATGAAGCGGGCGGGATTTGGTAGTTTTGTTACATACCGCGAACCTCTCGGTGTCTATCATGTAATAATCGGCAGAAAGGTCCGGCCGGAAAACTGACGAACTGCTCTGCCCGAACCTTCGTAGCAGGCGAACCGAAACAATGGCCGATATTTCCATCCCGTGGGGCGACGAGACGTTGACGGCTTCACTACCGGCGGACTGGACGGTTCAGCAGGTCGCCTCCCCCGCCATTCCCTCGGCACAGGACGATTGGCCTGAGCGACTAGCCGCCGCCCTCGCCAGGCCTGAAGGCTCGCCGCCGCTGGGAAAACTCCTCGCCGCCAGGTCCGGCGGCAGAATCGTCGTCATCGTCGAGGACCTCACGCGCCACAGCCCGCTTCCGATTATCCTCGAAGCGGTCTTCCGGGAATTTCATCACGCGAACATTCCCGACGAGAATATCGAGATATTTTTCGCTACGGGTATGCACCCGCCGCTGACGGACGAAGAGGCTGCCGCGAAGATCGGTCCGGGTTTGGCCGGCAAGATTAACTGGCGCTGCAACCCGTGGCGCGACCGCGACGCCTATGTCAACCTCGGTCCCGTTCGGGCCGGAGGCGCCACTATCGACCTGCTGGCGGATCGCGGCGTCGTCGGCGCGGACCTGCGGATCGTTATTTCTTCGGTCAGCCCGCACCTCCAGGCGGGTTTCGGCGGGGGATATAAGATGTTCGTTCCCGGATGCGCCCATCTGGAGACCATTCGCCAGTTGCACCTTTTGTCCGTACCGCGCCGGCACAGTCAGCAGGTCGGTCAGCCAGCCCGGCTGAATCGGATGCGCCGCCTGATAGATGCCGCCGGAAACGCAATCGATTCGGCCGGGGGCAAGTCATTCGGAGTTCAGTATATCCTGGACAATTCCGACCGCCTTTCCGCCGTCGCCGCCGGAGACGTAACCGTCTGCCAAAGGATGCTGGCCAAGCATTGCGCTTCCGGCTGCGGCGTCATACTCAATCATCTCGCCGACGTGGTCATTGTTAACGCCTGGCCTAGGGATTTCGACCTCTGGCAGGCGTTCAAGGCCATTGCAAACACCTGCTGGGCTGCACGCGACAAAGGCGTGATCATCTGCCTGGCGCGATGCCCCGGCGGAGTGAATATGCCCACCCCTTCGCTTCCGATAAGTCCTAAATGTATCCGCCGACTCGTTCGCCTCTTTGGGGCCGACTCGCTGGCGTCGATGATGACACGAATGGTCCCTACCATCAGCGGGGATGCAGCCTTCTTTGTCCGCCTGGCGCTGCAAATTCTTCAGCGAAACACCGTTATGATGGTCTCGCCGGTGCTTGCCGGCGCCGATGAGAAGATGCCCGGTCTTCCGGTTTTTTCCGACCCCGCCGAAGCCTTCGCCGACGCCGACGCCGAACTCGGAAGCGGACCCAAACGCGTCGTAGTCTTCCCCGCCGGCGGCGCCAGTTACCCGATCCTGCGAAGATAACGATGTTCCCCCTATTTTTTGCCCTTCATCCACGG
>JAXHSV010000034.1:0-17681 GCA_034190305.1 Planctomycetota bacterium
TTCGCCCGATGGGCGCAGACAGCCCATACCACCGGTTCTGGGGACAATTAATCCGATACCTCGCCGGCGTAGATAAAACCCGACGCTCCGAAGCGGCGTCAGTCCTGGCAAGAATCGACAAGGCATACCTCCGCCAGGGCGAAGAACTGAAAATTACAGCACAGGTGAAAGACAACGAGGCCCAGCCGCTCCCGAATGCCTCCGTAACCGCCGTTGTCCGGATTGAGGGCAAAGAGACCGACGACTTGCAGGTAGCGTTTAGCCCGACGGCAACAGCGGGTATATACGGCGCCATTTGCCGCCCCACCGCCGCCGGAAAGTACACCGTTACCATCACTGCCAGGGACAAAAACGACCGTGTGCTTGGAACGGACCAACTGCCGCTTATCGTGGCGCCTCACTCGAAGGAGACGGACCGCCTTGCCCGTAACGATGCGGTGCTCCAGACCGTCGCCGACGCCGGCGAAGGGCAATATGAGGAACTGGCTGCGCTGCCGGACGTCGTGGACAAACTCATCAGACAGAAGGCTGCTTCGATGCCGCCGGCCCCGCCGGCAAAACAGTACAGCCTCTACAACTTCACGTTCCTGTTCCTGCTCTTCGTCGCGCTGCTGACGACAGAATGGATCCTCCGAAGAAACTGGCAGTTACAGTAGTCGGTAGATTGGCGGTGGTCGTTTTTAGCTCCGTAAGGAGCGGTCGTTTTTAGCCCAGGCCGGAAGGCCTGGATTCGAAGATTCACATCTTCTTCAAGCCCCATCGGGGCGGCGGGTGACAGGGGTAAGATAAGTTGATGTTGGGTGGCACCTTCAAGCGTAGCGGAACGCAGTGGAGCGAGCTTGTGGGTGCGTTTTACGAGAACAGATGACGTTTTCAGAACACACAACTGTCCGGCATCAAGACACCCACAACCTCCACTTCGTTCCGGTTGAAGGTGCCACCCGAAATCAGTCCATCCGTTCACGTTTGCGCCTATACGGGCACCCGTCCGGGCGCTTAAACGTCAACGCACTTTGGGCGGGTTGGAATTTTTCTGAAAAAAATTATCTACCGGCCAGGCCGGAAGTTACGGATTTCGCTCCGGTTTTTCGTACACGTTTGCGCCCATACGGGCGCCCGTCCGGGCGCGCGCAAACGTGTACACGATTGTTAAGTGTGGAGGGCGGCTTGGTCCTCGAAGGGCAAGGTCGTCCCAAGGGCGCGGATAGTGCGCCTATGCGGTTTTTGACAACCGAAGAAAGACCGTGAGGCCGGAATACCGGAGGACTCCCGCTCCCTACCGGCCTGCCTGTCGGCAGACAGGTCGCGGCTAGCCGCGAGTGGAAACGAGCGGGTTTGACTCAACGATGTTGGTCAAACATCCCGCTCCCTACCGGTCGCGGCTCGTTAGGCCTTTTGGGCTTTAAAACGACAAGGAAAGTGAGAAATGGCGGAAAATGGCGAAAAAAAGCGAAAAGCCTTAAAAAATAAGGGGTTGGGGAGTGGCGGGACACCGAAAAAGCAAAATGAGAAAATAGAAATTGACTCGGCTTGAAAGTGACGATTATCGGGCAGTTATTGATGGTCTAAGTTTGCATGTCCGGAAAATGTCCGCTTATTGTCCGGATTTTGTCCGTCCCCGATCTTGCGTGGCCCTTATGTTAGGCGACGGTCCAACAAGGGCTTACGCTTGTAGTTTGCGCATAACGTTTTTATGTAATCCCATATTGCAATTCCACTTTGCTGTCATTAATCCCATTTTGCTTGTCGTGCTGAATGGGCAATTTAGGCAAGGCAGGCAATGGTGAATTTTCAAAAGTTCGCGTTGTTCGCGGCTTGAAAATCGCAACTGCTTTTATGGCAAGGACTTACGGGCTTCGCCTTTTTTCCCAAACTTTCCCAAACTTTCCCAATCTTTCCGAATCTTTCCGTTTCGTTCCGAATTGTTCCGAATTGTTCCCAATCGTTCCGAACGGTTCCGGATTTTTCCCCGCCTTCGGAAGGCAGGCGTTACGGACCCTTACGGACCTTATCCCCCGGCAGTGCCGGGGGCTATTACCGATTACAAAAGGAATCAGCAGTTGCAGCCGGCGGGCGCAGGCGATACAATCCGCCTTCCTCATAAGTGTAATTTGCAAGACTAACTATTATTTGGAGAATCTCATGGACAAGGTCAGAGTCGGTATTGTCGGTTCAAAGTTCGCCGCAAGCTTTCACGCGGATTCCTACGTTCGCGATAACAGGGTCGAGATAGTCGCTGTCGCCGCTATTGACGGCTTGGAAGAGTTCTCGAAGGAATGGAACGTCCCGGACACCTACGAAGATTACAACGAGATGCTCGCCCGCGACGACATCGATTTGATAAGCGTGTGCGTTCCGAATTTTCTGCATCATGACGTTACCATCGCAGCGGCCAAGGCGGGCAAACACATCGTCTGCGAAAAACCGCTGGCTACTACATCCGCCGACGGAGAGGAGATGGTCAAAGCCTGTAAGGATGCCGGAGTAAAACTGTTTTACGCCGAGGACTGGGTTTTCGCACCGGCATTGAATCGCGCGCTTGAAATCGTCGCCGAAGGCGGAATAGGCAAGGCCCTCTATCTCAAGGCCCGCGAAACCCACAACGGCTCGCACTCGCCGTTCGCCAAGAAGAAAAGCACCTGCGGCGGCGGATGCCTGATACACCTGGCGATTCATCCGGTAGGTTTTGCCCTCTACATGCTCGGAGGGCCGGATAACCCGGCTGTTGAGGTAACGGCGCTGACAACGGGAGGACTCGACAAAAACTACGTCCACAAGGATTTCGAGGGCGAAGACTGGTCCGTCGGGATAATAAAATTCGCCGACGGAAGGACCGCTCTGATCGAAGGCAACTACATCACCGTCGGCGGAATGGACGATGTTATCGACATCTACGGCGCCGAGGGCAGAATCACCGTCAACCTGACATTTGGCTCGTGCCTGGACGTCTATTCGCGCAAAGGCATCGGCTATGCGATCGAGAAGACCGATTTCACCCACGGATGGACCAAACCGGCTGTCGATGAATTCTTCAATCTCGGCTACGTCGAGGAACTGCGATACTTCGTCGATTGCGTCATCAACGACCGGCAGCCGAAGTACGGCGTGGACGCAGCCACTGGACTGGCGACTATCCAGGTAATCGAGGCAATGTACAAGTCCGCCGAAGAAGGAAAAACCATCAAATTAGGGGCCAGGGACTAGGGATTGGGGACTTGGCAAAAACAGAAAACAGAGACAGAAAGAACTTTTTATAATTCGTGAAATTCGTGTTATTCCTGCCTGCCGGCAGGCAGGCGTGGTCTGATTTTTTGAGGAGCAGAAATGCCTGAATTCAAAGTTGTCATAACCGATTTGGGATATGCGAGTTATCAGCCCGAGAAAGACGAACTCGCCGCCGTCGATGCCGAACTGGTCCTGGCGGAATGTTCCACCGAAGCAGAGGTCGGCGAGGCCTGCGCCGACGCCGACGGCGTTATCACGCGTCTTGCGCCGGTCGGGGCCGATGCCATCGAAAAGATGTCCAAATGCCGGGTTATCTCGCGTTACGGCGTAGGCGTCGATAATGTCGATATCCCGGCGGCGACCGCCAGGAAAATCCCCGTCGCCAACGTCCGGGAATACTGCAACGAGGAAGTCTCCGACCACGCACTGGCGCTAATGATGGCCTGTGTTCGCAAGACGAGTATCCGCGACCGCCAGGTCCGAGCGGGAATGTGGGACATCGGCGCTAAAGATCCAGTCTATCGAATAGCCGGGAAGGTTTTGGGGCTGATCGGGTATGGTGCGATCTCGCGGACTTTACACCAAAAGGTTTCCGGATTCAGCCTGGGCGAGGTGCTCGTCTATGACCCCTACGTTTCGGAAGAACAGGCCGCCGAAAACGGCGCACGGAGCGTCGAACTGGACGAATTGATCAGGCGGGCTGATTACATCTCCATCCACGCGCCGCTGACCGACGCGACGCATCACATGATAAGCACCGAGCAGTTCGAGGCAATGAAGCCGACAGCCATTCTGGTCAACACTTCACGCGGGCCGCTGGTCGATACCGATGCGCTTTATGAGGCGCTATCGACGGGTAAGATTAATTCTGCCGGTATCGACGTACACGACCCCGAACCGCCGAAAAAGGATTGCAAACTCTTCGGGCTCGATAACGTCGTCCTGACCGACCACACCGGGTGGTACAGCGAGGAGTCGCAGTTGGCCCTTCAGCAAACCGCGGCAAGAAACGTCGCGCTGGTTCTGGCCGACAAGGCCCCCCTGTTCTGCGTCAATCCGGAGGTGCTGAAGTAACCCACCGGGCGCAGCCGGCGGGCTTGATTATCGTTTCTCATCCAGAGGGCCTACGCCGGAATACACGTCGAAACCGCCGTCAATACAGAGGGTAACACCCTGGAGGAAACTTCCCGCCTCCGAAAGCAGCAGGACAATCGGGCCGACGAGTTCGTCAGGGTTACCGAAGCGATCCAGCGGCGTCTTTGCGATTATTGACCGTCCTCGCGGCGTAAGCGTCTTGTCGTCCGGCTCGAAGAGGAGATGATGATTTTGCGTAGTGTCAAGGAAACCAGGGGCGATCTCGTTGACGCGAATGTCGGCGTCAGGGAAATCGACCTTCACCTGCACCGCCAGCCACTGGGTGTAGTTCGTCACGGCGGCCTTGGCGTTGGAGTATCCCGGCACGTTCGTCAGCGGGGCGCGCGCGCTCATCGACGAGGTGTTAATGATCACCCCCCTGCCGATACTGGCGAAGTGCTTGCAGAAAATCTGGCTTGGCAGAACCGTGCCCTTGTAGTTGAGTGCGAAGACCTTGTCCAGTTCGTCCAGTTCCAGTTCGGTGAAGTTTCCGTCCGGCGGAACGCAGGCTCCTTTGCGGTTTCCTCCCGCGCCGTTGATCAGCGCATCGCAGGCGCCGAAGGTCTCGATAATGGTCTCCATAGCCGAGGCGATGCTGCCGGCGTCCAGCACGCTGCACTCAATACCGATCGCCTCGCCGCCGTCTGCGATAATCTCGTCAGCCAGCATCCTGACCTTATCGCCCATAATATCAAGCAGGGCGACTTTCGCGCCGTTGGCGGCCAATGCCTTGGAAATCGCACCGTAAATGATTCCGGCAGCGCCGGTAACGGCTACCACCTTCCCGGAAATACTGAACAAGTTTTCGATCTTAACAGACATCACTTAAATCTCCAAAAAATTGAACCACAAAGAGAACAAAGAACACCAAGGACAAAAAATCAAAACCCTTTTTATTTTCTTTGTGCTCTTTGTGTTCTTTGTGGTTATTTCGTTTTAAAATTCGCTTCGAACGTCTTCAGCGATTCGGTAATCGTATCGAGGTCGCCGGGTTTTTTGCGTTCAGCCACAAGCGCCAGCGGGGCCGACATGCCGAGGACGGGCGTATATCCCCGGCTGGAAATTTCCTTGATATACTCCGGTCCAGTCTCGAAATTGACCGCACCGGTCGGCATGATAATTCTTCCGTTGTGCCGGTCGCGGACGTACGGCGCCAGCAGGTCGGAAACACCCTTGGGTCCGTGCGACCGGGCGGGGAAAATCTTAATTGCGTCCGGTTCCAGACCGTCGTCCCTTTCGATGAAATAATTCAGTTCACTCGGCGTGAACACTGCCGGGGCGGAAAAAACATTCGCCTCCCGCGTGATACGTATGAAATCCTTACCCTCTCCGTATCCGCCCATGACGTTGGCCGGTGCTACGATCATGTCAAAGCCCATTTCGACAGCCGAATCCAGTTCCTTTGGATTAATCACGCTTCCAACGCCAAGGATAAAGGGATTGTCGGCGGGGCTGTTTGCCTGGAGTTTCACCAGTTCGACCATCGCCTCGCGGAGCAGCGATTCTTCGATACGGAAGGTAACTTCCGCAACATACCCCGCCTCGTACACCGCCTTCATGGTTGTTACCATGTGTTCCGGCTTGGTGATGTGGCTTTTATTCATTACCACGACAACGCCGCTCTTTCGCAGCGCCGCGTCTGTCTTGACCCTGTCTCGTTGATAATCTGCCATTGTAGTTTCTCTCCTGTTACTTTACCGCAGGGCGCTTACTCCCCCGCCGGAAAGGGCGCGTTTGATTTCTTTTTCAACGTCGGACTGTTTTACCATCGAAACGTCGCCGGGCGTCTCCTGGACGCAGATACCATGTGCGGCGCCCCACTGGACAGCCGTTGCCACGTCGTTACCTTTCAGCAGCGCCGCCGCCACGCCGGAAGCGAACGAATCTCCGCCGCCGGTGCGGTCTGCGATCTCGACACCCTCGCGAGTAACAGCCAGGTGCAGTTTGTCCTCGGCTGTATCGAAAAGCACAGCCCCCCAGTTAATCCTGTCGGCCGACAGCGCCGCCCGCAACTGCGTTCCGATGAGTTTCAGGTTCGGATACTTTTTCGCCACTTTTCGGAGCATGTCCGAATAAGCCTCCAGCCATATCTCGAACGGCTCGTCTTTTCCGACTTTTTTGCATTCTTCACCAAGCGCATCGTCGAAGTCACTCTGGTTTCCGACCAGAAAATCACACATCCTGACAATCTGCTGGTTCTGCTTGCGGGCCTTTTGCTTGTCCGGCTCGACCTTGGAACGATAGTTCAGGTCGAACGAACAGACCGTTCCGGCCGCCTTGGCTGCTTCCATCGCCTCGATCGCCACGCCGGCAGACGTCGGCGAAATCAGAGTGAATATCCCGCCCGTGTGGAACCAGCGGACGCCGCGGGCGAAAAGTCCGGTCCAGTCGAAATCGCCGGCGGATATTTCGCGGATGGGCGTATGGGCGCGATAATACTCCGTAACCGAAGGCAACACACCCTTGCCCCCCCAGGTAAAATTGACGCCGTTATGAAGCGTGCCTTTGGCGTCGGTGGAGAACTTCCCGGACCCTTTGGTGTTGAACCAGATGATATTCGTGGTATCGACGCCGGCTTCGCGCATCTGGTTTTCGATGTTCCACCCTATACCGTCATCAACCAGTGCGGTAACAACAGCCGTTCGCAAACCGAAACAGTAACTCAACCCCTCGGCCACGTTCGTCTCACCACCGCCGTGCCAGATGCGCCCAGTCCTTGCGCGGGACGTCGGAACATCGCCGGGATCGACTCTCAACATCACCTCGCCCAGCGAAACTTCATCGTAAATACATTCCTCTGCAGATTTGATCTTCAGATCAGCCACGGTTTGTTATCTCCTGATACTGTAACCTGAATAAAATCAGAAATACTTCCGAACATACTTGTGAGTGAAGGATTATAGCACGACCTGAACAACAGTCAATGAGAAGAAAAGCCCGGATTAGACTTTTCGTCGTTAAAACACCACAGCCCACGGAGAAAGAGGATATCTCCGTGGGCTGTAAGTGCAAATACTCATCCGCCGGTGTTTCACCGACGATAAAACTTCTACATCCGGCTACCTTCTCCTGCGGAGCAGGACGCCCAGACCACCGAGCCCAAGAAGCGCCAGCGTCGCCGGCTCGGGAATAACAAACTCAAAAACGGAGGGAATTCCCTCGCTAGTCGTGGTCCAAACAGACACAACAGCCACGCCGACCGCGCCCGGATCAAGCATAACTCGGGCAATCTGAGCCGGTGCGTACGCCGAAGTGTCGCCGGCATACGTGTCATAGAAATCCCAGTCCAACAACGCTACCGGAGGTGTGTCCATCGGAGGCGGGAATACAGGATCATAGGCGTTGAAAATGATCGAAGTGCCCGACCCGCCCGCGTAGTCAAAAACAGTGCTCACCCATGTGTCCATGGGAACTCCGCCCATCCCGCCGGAAGTGGTGTTCTGGTCAGGGTCCTGGATGCTGGCGGTCTCCATATCAACCACCAGTTTGGCATTGGAGAATTCACCGTCGGCTGGACCGTAATCGAGAATGAAATTAAACGCATCCTCGCCTCCGGAACCGGCGCCGGCATCCTTGGTCATCGTCACGACAATATCAGCACTCGCAAGACCCGCAGTCGCGCCAATGAATACCAAAGCCGCTAAAATCTTCAAAGTCGTTCTCATCATTACTCTCCTCTCTTTCTATAAGTTAGAGTCTCAATAATAAACTCGCCACAGCGGACCTTCAGGCCCGACGACGACGCACCAGAGCAAGCGCGCCGAGTGCCAGAATACCGAGCGTCGCCGGCTCGGGAACAGACGCTGCAGCCGGAGGATAGGTCCAGTTCGTCAGCAGCCAGTTCAGGTCCGAACCGTCAACGGCATCGTCATCATTGAAATCGCCTTCATCCCATTCCGTTCCTGTGCCCCAGCCGGTCAGAATCTGGTTCAGGTCCGAACCATCTACCTTGATATCCCAGTTGGCGTCACCCTTGACCCAGTCAATCTGAATCAGCGAGCCGCCGTCGGCAATGACCAATCCATTAATCTCACCCTTGTAGTAATAGATGGTCTTGCCGTTCAGGAGCAGATAGGAATCCGGGTTGACTGTCAGGATGTTGGTGTACAGAACGTCGGGGGTGGCGCTCACGAGGTAGCCCTCATCGTCGTAGATATCATCGGCTGGGTTGTCATAGTCGTCCATCATCGTGAGGTATACGGCGTCGGCACCACCGGCGGCACCACCGACGACAAGTCCTTCCAAGGCCCAGTTGTTGGTCAGACCGGCAACATCTGCGCCAAGGTCTCTGCCGGCAACCTCGTAGCTGGCATTCGAAGCGCCCGACGGGGCGTTCTTCTCGAACGCCAATGTGATGTTGTTAAATCCTGCAACGTCAGCATCTTCGCCGCTGGGGGTGATGCGCTGGTTGTCGAAACTTCCACCGATAATTTTCACCAGGACGGTTTGTCCGGCCTGGCCGGTCTGTCCGGGAAGGCCCTCAACAGCCGTAACGTACATATCGCCTCCGTTTTTCACATGTATCCCGGGGTCGCCTTTCTCACCCATAATGTAATTTCTACCCAGGGTGATGTCCACGTCGGTCGAATTGATGTTCCATGTGGTCGATGTAGTGGTTCCCCAGACTCCACCAAGCCAAAGGTAAAGGGTATCTAATGCACCACCGTTCATCGTGTAGGTTCCAGTGCTGTTGTAACCGATGGCGGTATAGTAATCCGCCCTGGTCCTTACGACGGTTCCAGCTTCCTGGATCAACGTACCGGTCCCACCAGCCCGACCGATTTCAGTATAGCCAAGACCCCCATCGGGGTCGCCTAAATCGCTGCCCAGAACACCGCCTTGAAGGTGGTATGTTCCGTTCTGGATATGGGCGTCCGCACATCCACCGCCCATATAAAAGGCTCCGCCGGTCTGAACTACGGTGCCGTAGCCTACGCCATCTTCGCCATCGCCGATCCTGAACTCGCCGAGGATATCACCACCATCGACAATCAGGAGGTGACCTTCGCCGGTGGCGTCTCCAATGATCATGGGATCATGCCATCCATCACCTGCAATAGCGCCGGTTCCATCAACCGTAACGGTGTCGCCGTTATTGATAACAGGACGGCATATGCCCTCGACCGCTACCGGCGGACCGGTCGGGTCCCAGTTAGTACCGGTAAGATACTTACCGTCGCCGGCGGCGCCGGTCCACAAAAAGTCCTGCGAGTAAACCGGCACAGCCAAACCAATCATTACCAATAAGAAAGCCAATTTTCTCATCTTTTGTGCCTCCTCTTTTCTTTTCTGTTAACTTCCTTCCGAGCCTGCCCTGAAATGCCCGGCGGAACGACCGCCGGAAGAGCAGTACACATTCTCATTCTCCAAAATACACTTCCCTTCATACCTGTCGATAAAAAACCGTAACCTCCTTTCTTCTCTTTACTGACCTTTGATTTGCCCGGATGCGCCTTCCCCCCTTTCCAATGAGCACAATCCGATAATATGTATACTACGAGAAAAGACCCAAAATCAACAACCATAATATATCACCATAAACCGATTATGTCAAGTGGAATTTTGACTTCCTTTTATGATTTTTTCCCCGACTTTTTTTGCTTTTTTTTTTTGTTTTTTCCCGTTATGGGATGTTGACTTTATTTATTGCGATTACATAGCGCGATACGGAAAGAAAAGGAGACTCGGGATTGTCGAAAAGTCTTGTTATGTGCGTCCAGCCCGTGAGAAACCGCTGAAAATGCTACGATTTCCGGTAAACCAGCACGGGCGAGACGCCGTGTTACCCATCAGGCGACTTTTTCAACAACCCCACTTGATCTATTTTTTCTCTTTTCTTCGACGTATTACGACATTATAGTATTTCCATTATGACCACATCCGGATCTCAAATCGAACGAGCGTACGAAACCCCCTTCATTCGCCAATTCAATATCTTCATGCCCAATCGTGTCGGAAGGTTGAGTGAGTTGCTGGTCCTTTTGGACGAGGCGGAGGTAGAGGTTGCCGGGCTGTCGGTAGTGGATTCAGCCGATTGGGCGGTTGTGCGAATGGTTTTCAACGATCCCGGAAAGGTGCGCGAAAAACTCACTGCCGCGGGTGTGGCCTTTACAGAATCCGATATATTGGCCGTCGAAATCAGCGAGTCCGGCACGCTGGACAAAATCTGCAAGGCGCTTGTGGCGGCTGAATTGAACCTTCAATTCGCATATTCGCTTTTTATAAGACACAACAATTATCCGGTCCTGGTGTTCCACACCGACGATCACGTCCTGACCGTGCAGGTGCTGACGAAGCGTGGCTTCACGCTGCTGGACCATGAAGATATGTGAAAGACTCTCTCACACCGTCGCCGAAACAACCTCGCCGTTGTTCAATTCAACGGTTTTGCTCACGCTTCCGCGGGTGATACAGACGATCAAATCGCTCCGGCAGGAAAGTTCCGCTTTTGCCGGGGTATCGGCGGAAGTTCTCGCCTTGCAGAGCAAATCAGCCCCGCCCAGACTTCCCAGCCCCAGGCTTCGGATGCCATGTTCTTCGGTCAGGCGAATGTCCCAATTTATCCGTCGGTCTGGAACGTCAAGGTCGATACCGATGATGTTTTCGATAAGCATGGCGATTGGTCCCAAACCGGTCCAGCCGACAAAGTCTCGCCGGCAACAACCTTGCCTCCATAGGCAGTCAGCCCGGGTGAGTCTTCTTCGGGCGAATAGCACTCCTACATCGTATTCGGATGGTAGCCGGCGAAGGTCCGCGCCAGGACGCCGACGTATTTCATTGCGATTTCGTGGGCTACATCGCTCCGTCCCGCCTTCATCAGCCCGCGCGTAATCATGTAATTCGTCGGCGCCCAAACCCCGCCATACCAATAAGTTCCCTTTGGGCTATAGTTTGGATCATCGGCAGAGAGCGTCGGAACGGGCGTGTGGCGATTAAATTCGCGTTCATCCAGCAGGTGTTCGACAAGGGCGCCGGTGCGGTCTTCGAGGCAGATACCGGCCAGCATCGGCCAGAAGGACGCAGCCGTCTTGGAGGCGACGAAGTTTTTAGGAAGCATCCGGTCATAATAAAACCGCGTCCTCTCACACCACAACTCGGCATTGATCAGGTCGCCCAGTTCGACGGCGCGGTCTTCCCAGTGCGAAGCGAGTTCGGCATTTCCGAGAACATCGTACATCCGCCCCAGGATTTTGAACGACAGCGCCATCTGGCTGGACAGGTCGATCCAGTCATAGAACTGACCCGCCTCGGGCACGCGCGGCGTGCGCGGCGAATCGTCCATTCCTGATGAGCCGCAGTCGGCAAAATAGTACAGTTGTAAGTTTTCGACCGATTCGCCGCGATCGTCGGTGGTGGTGTCCCTGCTGACCAGCCGCCTATGCGGGACGGTTCGGCGGTTGCGGTCAATCCAGTCCATTTAGACGCTCGATGTGCCCGATGACTCGCTCGAAACGCGAACTGTCGCCGGTGGCAAGGTAGTATTCCCATTCGGCCCACACGAACAGCGGCGGGTTAATCCGGTCCGGCCAGGGTTCTGTTCCCGTGTCCAGATCATACGCCATCGAGATGTAACCGTCGTCGCGATGGAGTTCGTAGAAGTTGTCCAGACTTTGGACGCCTGGAAACTTCTCCGGCGCGTACCGGCAGAACATGCTCATGAAGCAGGTATCCCAAACCCATTCTCTACAGCCTTTCGGGTCCATGGCTGAATCCATGTACGCCCTGCCGCCTTTGGTAACTTTTGTATGCGCCGCCGCCAGTCGCCACGCCCTGTGATACAGTTCCACCCATTCCGGATGATCCGCCAGGATGGGTTGAGGAAGTTCGGAAAAGTTAACCTGTGTCATCTTGTTCATAATATTATTCCAGCGCGGCGTGTATCCTATCCTGACACGCTGCGCCTCTGTCTATCGTTATGAAACGCAGAGGGTTTAGAGGCCCGCCTCGCACGGTACAGGCTATGACGAACTATCGTCCCCCGCCAGGCCGATTGCCTCGGCGACTTCACGCATCGCCATTATGACGTCGGTTATCAGGTCGGACCGTTCCATGCCCAGCATCTCGGCCCCCTTGTCGATAACCGAGCGGTCCACGCCGGCTGCAAAAGATTTTTCTTTCCACTTCTTATTGACGGACTTGGCCGTCAGGTCCATCACGCTCTTCGACGGGCGGACCAGGGCCGCCGCCGCCACCAGGCCGGTGAGTTCATCGACGGCGAAAAGAACCTTCTCCATCTCGCTGACCGGCTCGACGTCCGAACAAAGCCCCCACCCGTGCGAGACGACCGCGCGGATGTATTCCTCCGGCCAGCCCTGCTCGCTCAAAATCTCACGAGCCTTCCGGCAGTGCTGGTCGGGGAACTGCTCGTAATCAACATCGTGAATCAGTCCGACGACGCCCCATGCGTCCTCATCTCCGCCCATCTTTCGGGCGAAGTATCGCATGACAGCCTCGACGGCCAAGGCGTGCTTTATCGCTCGTTCGCTGCTGTTATACTGTTTCAGAAGGGCAAAGGCTTCGTCTCGCGTGGGAATGTTCGATTGCATTATTTCATCTCCTGTTCCGCACCTGCTTGCCGGCCTGCCTGCCGGCCTGCCTGCCGATAGGCAGGTAGGCGGGTAGGCATGAATTACAAGGATTATTGAAAACTCCCCGGCCTTGTCTGTCAACGTTCATAACTTGCGGAGGGGGTAGGCGTGAATTATAGTTCCTAAAAGCATTCAGCAATAAGCAATCGGCTATTCCGTTTGTCGGGCTTTGTCTGACTGCTGAATGGTGATCGCTGACTGCTTTTATTGAATGGTTTTCAGAAGAAACTTATGAAAAAGACCTATGACATAGCCGTCCTCGGCGGGACGGCGGCGGGTTATGTTGCAGCCGAGGCGCTGGCGAAAAAGGGACACAGCGTCGTCGTATTAGCCCGCCCGCCGGCCTATGCCATCGCCGTACAGACCGAATCGTTATTGGCCGACTGGATACCGTCGGAGATTTTCAAAATCCGCCCCTTTTTGCAAAAGGTCAAATCCGCTGCGACGGACTTGCCGTTCCGTGCGGTGCATTTCCATTCGGCGAACCTGAACCGCCATGCCGTTTATCGTAGCAGGTCAATGCTGGGGTTTACGCTGCTGCAACCCCGGCTGCTTGGAACCCTGGCCTTGGCGGCAAGGCAGGCGGGCGTTCGGTGTATCCGCCTCAAACAGGGCGTCGAAATCGACCTGCAAGAAACATCTGTGGTGCTGAATGAAATAGCATCTCCGCCGCGGGAATTTCGCGCAGACGTGCTGCTGATCGCCGACGGCAGACCGTCGGAAGTGATGAACCGCCTGGCCATGCCGCAGCGGGAAACACCGGCTGGGCAATTAACTATTTGCGAATTGACCGTTCCTCTGCGCTCCCCCGAGCAGAAGAGTATGGATAAGGATGTGCACATCGTGGCGTTTGCCGGCGGCGAGCGGTTTGGTATGTTTTTCCAGGGCGGCGGCGGGCTGCACGTCCGGATCATCAATCTGGTTAAAACCGGCTCGCACAGCGCCGAAGAACTCGTCGGGTTCACCGGCAAGATTCAGCGGGCGGGGCTGGTACCGGAGAGTCTGAATCTCTCAAAGGCGTCAGCCGGTCTCTGGCGTCCTCCCGGGGGAGCGGCGCTGGAGATGGACACGCACACAGCCAAGCGAACGCTTCTGATAGGCACTGCCGGCGGGTTCGCCTCCGCAATGACAGGCGCGACGCTGGCCCCGTCCATACTCAGCGCGTTAGTGGCCGCTGACGTCGCCGACCGGGCATTGCGAAGCGATCTGCTCCAGGAAACCCTCTCCGAGTTCGAGGACCAGTGGCGCGATACGCTCGCCGACCGCATCCGCCCGCCCGGAACGTCGCTGCAAATGATGCTTCCGATGGCGCTGACTAACAAGGCTATGACCGCCCGCTTTGCAAAGGCGTTTCTGAATGGAGAGAACATATAGGCCGACTTTTGCGTAGTAGAGAGCGGAGGGAATATGCGACAGCGATGATCGAACACGAACAACGTTTTTGTCCGGCATGTTCAAGAATATCTTGACGTACGTCGATGTTAGGTATATAAATTGTCGCTCATGGAGTAGAATCAGGTAGAATTATGAATAAGCGCGCCATCAACAATATGATCTTAGGGGCTGGAAGTCTGTTGGATATATATGGCGTCAGTTCCGGTCAAAGTGATCTACTGGATACCCAGTCACATCTTCCCGATCATTCGGACACAGAAGCCCTCCGCAAAGACTGGCATAAGGTCGGCGTTGATATTTCTGTTGCCATAGGACATGTTAGTCCGAAACTTACTCCGTAATGACAAGACGCAAAAACAAGTTGAAGAAGCGTCATTCCACTTCTGATATTTCCAAGAACACTCCGTCCGACACCACAGAAAAGGGTAAGCTTGTTGCTTTTGAGCAGAGGACAGAGATGTCAGGGCCATTGCCTCCGCCAGAGATTATTGAAAAATATAATCAAATCTGTCCCGGCGCAGCAGAGCGAATAATTGCCATGGCGGAAAAACAGGCCCAGCATCGGCAGGAAGTTGAGTCAAAAGCCCTCGAAGCCGGAATCGCTGACGCCAAATCTGATCGAACCCAGATTCGACGGGGGCAATATTTAGGTTTTGTTATAGCGTTTGTTGGTGTCGCCGGTGGAGTTTACGCCGTTGTAAAAGGCGCAGGATGGGCAGGTACTGCCATTGCCGGCGCACCGCTCGTTGGACTCGTTACGGCGCTAATCTACGGGCGGAAACCAAAACACATACCTGAAGAAAACGCCAAGGATCAGTAACACGTCCCACCTAATGGCGCTGACTAACAAGGCTATGACCGCCCGCTTCGCAAAGGCGTTGCTGAATGGAGAGAACATATAAGATGGGCGAAAAGACTCACACAACTGCTGTGGTGCTTATTCTGCCGGAGGATGTATGGGGGCCGATCCAGGACATCCGGCGGAAATACGACACGCAGTATCGAAGGTGGATGCCGCACGTAACGCTGTTGTATCCGTTCCGCCCGCAGGCAGAGTTTGACGAAATAACCGGCCCGCTTCAGCAGGCCTGTCGAACGATTGAACCTTTTGATGTGGAAATGTCGACATTCAGGTGGTTTTCGCATGGCGGGGGAAGATTCACATTCTGGCTGGCGCCTGAACCGGGCGACAGAATTCGACGGTTGCACGAGGCCTTGTGGGAAGTCCTGCCCGATTGCGACGATGTCCGGCGATTCGCCGACGGGTTCACACCGCACCTGTCTGTCGGGAAGGCTGATAACAAGAATGTATTGGATGAGTTGCTTGCAGACCTTCAGTCCGACTGGCAGTCAATTCGCTTTCGTGCCGGTGAGGTGGCCTTGATCCGGCGCAGCCAACCGCCGGACGATATATTCCGCGTCGATATAACGATTCAATTAGGCCCGACCAGACAGCGTAAGATATTTTGTGTAAGTTTGCGGCGGCATCAGAAATGACAAACAAGTTATAACGCCAGACCCAGCCCAGCCATGGCCATGGCTGGGCTGTAATGTCCGCTCTTCGACCGATTTTGCGAAAACCTGCGTCTGTCCGCTTTCGGAACTTACACAAAATTCTTGACACTATCGCCCGCCCAGAGGCAATTGAGTGGGCAGGTGATCAAAGGTAAACTGGTGGTATGATTCGCATAACGCGGAACATTTCGATTGACGAGGCCGAGATTCGGGAGGAGTTTATCCGCGCTTCCGGGCCGGGAGGGCAGAACGTCAACAAGGTCTCAACGGCTGTGCAATTACGGTTTGATGCGGCCAACTCCTCTTGCCTGCCCGACGACGTGCGCGAGCGTCTGATTCGCCTTGCCGGCCGGCGAATAACGGGCGATGGTGAATTAATAATCACAGCCCGGAGATACCGCACGCAACAGCGGAATCGCGCCGATGCGCTGGACCGGCTGGTTGAGTTAATCCGCAAGGCCGCCCGGAAGCCCAAACCCCGCCGAAAAACCAAGCCGACTCTCGCATCGAAGAAACGCCGCCTGGAAACCAAGCGCCGCCGGAGCGACACCAAACGCACGCGCGGGGCGATTTCGCTTTCGGAAGATTAATCCATCATGGTCCGTATGTGCCTCGCTGTCGCCGACGCCAGACCCGCCAGATCATATCCGCCCTCCAGGACTGAAACGATTCGTCCGCCGGCCGAGGCGGCGGCGATGTCCATGAGGATTCCAGTCAATTCTGCTATTCCGTCGTCTGTAACGTTCAACTCGCCGATAGGGTCGCCTGCGATGCAATCGAAACCGGCTGATATGATCACCAGTTCCGGTGGAAACGCTTCCATCGCCAGGACCAGATCCTCGGTAAAGGCTGCGATAATTTCTTTATCCCCCACCCCCAACTCAAGCGGGCAGTTGATATTGGCTCCTTTGCCTTTGCCCGAACCGGTCTGACCGGCATAGCCAAGACCGGTCAGCGCCATCGGGTACCGGTCGAACTGATGTGTCGAGAAATAGAAGACGCTCGGATCGTCGTAGAAAATTTCCTGCGTCCCGTTTCCGTGGTGAAAGTCCCAATCGACGATGAGTATTCGTCCAACGCCGTGGTTCTTTTGTGCGTGGCGTGCGGCGACTGCAACGTTGTTGAAGATGCAGAATCCCATCCCCGCCGACGCTGTTGCATGATGTCCCGGCGGGCGGACGGCACAGAAGGCTGAATCGACATTTCCTTCGCAAACGGCATCGACGGCGCACATCACCCCGCCGGCCGCCAATAGTGCGATTTCGTAAGACTTCGGGCAGACAGACGTATCTCCGGTTGACAGGACTGACCGTCCGGCTTCGATGTCTCTTCGGACCTGTTCGACGTATTCGGCACTGTGCACCGTCAGCAGGTCATCGACGCTCGCTGCTTTCGGCTCGACGTGCACGAGTTTGTCCCAAAGCCCTTCGTCGTGCAGTTTTTCCCATATAGCGGCCAGACGCTGCGGCGATTCGGGATGTCCCAGCCCGGTATGATGCTCCAGATACTCCGGAGCAGAAATAAATGCGACTTTTCCGTCCATAGTTCAAATTTCCCAACCAGCGGCCGCTCTCCGAAACGAAATGGAGAAATCGCTGTTACCAGTACGCAGGACTGCCGAATATTTTCATCGCCCACGCGATCATCAGGATGACAATCCACAAATAGAGAAAACCGACAGGAAGCCTGATGCTTTGTCTGCGCAGAAATCGCCACCCCAGCCATCCGAGGCTCAGAATAAAAAGGGCAAAAAAGGGAATCGACATTGCGTTCCAGTAAAGCGACTCACGCCAATTCCCCTGAAGGAGGCTTTGCAGGCTTCGC
>JAXHSV010000340.1:0-2296 GCA_034190305.1 Planctomycetota bacterium
TTCAGCGTTCAGCAATCAGTTACTGACCGCTGAATAGCTGAACCGCTGAATGCTATACAAATACGCCTTTGAGTGATTCGTGCGGCGCCGGGATAACATGCGACGCCACGAGTTCACCGACCTTGCCGGCGGCGGCAGCGCCGGCCTCGACGGCTGCTTTTACCGAGCCGACGTCTCCGACCACCAGCGTCGTTGCGTATCCGCCGCCGATCTCGATCCGCTTGATAAGGTCCACGTTAGCGGCTTTGCACATTGCGTCGGAGGCCTCGACCAGACCTGTGTATCCCTTTGTCTCTATCATGCCTAATGCTTCCATCGTTGTTCTCCTCATCGCGTCCAGCGAATTACTTTGCGCCCCTGCGTGTCGGCGCCGGTTTCTTCGGGATTGCATTTACGAGGTCTTCGTGAGGCCGGGGAATGACGTGAACGCTGACGACCTCGCCAATCTTCGCAGCCGCTGCCGATCCGGCGTTGACGGCGGCCTTGACCGCTGCTACCTCTCCGGTAACAAACGCCGTCACCAGACCACCTCCCACCCGCTCCCATCCGATCATCTCAACACTGGCCGCTTTGACCATCGCATCTGAGGCCTCAATAAGGGGAACCAACCCCCTCGTCTCGACCATGCCCAATGCTTTTAGTGCCATAACATGTTCTCCTTATAATTTCTGCTGTTATCAGTAGTTAGGGTAACAACTCCACGCTCGTTGCGTTAACAAGGTTGCATGCGTTTCCTTCATCGGTATCCAGGTGGACTTCCAGAAGGAACTTCGGGTTCACCCGGCAGAGCACCTTTTCAAACATTGTGGTTCGGTCGCTGACGACGCGCAAGCGAACATGCTGGCCGTCCTTGAAGCCGTAGGCCTCGGCGTCAGCCGGCGACATGTGAACGTGCCGCTCAGCGCGGATTACGCCTTCTTTCAGTTCAAGAACCCCCTTCGGACCCAATATAAGACAGCCCGGCGTCCCTTCGATGTCGCCGGACCGCACCGGAGCGTCGATTCCAAGAGCGAATGCGTCGGTGGCGCTGACCTCGACCTGTGTGTGCTTTCGCATCGGCCCGAGTATTCGAACGTCCTCGATCGCCCGGCGGCGGGGTCCTATAATCGTTACACGCTGCTCGGCAGCGAACGCGCCGGGCTGGTATAACCAGCGATATACGGTCAACTCAGCGCCGGGCCCGAAGAGATGCTCGAAATGCTCGGTGGTAATATGAAGATGCCGGGCCGAGATGTTGACCACCAGGTTCGGCGTGTATGCAATCGAAAACCGCGGCTCACCGGACGCCAGACGCTCAGCAAACTGACGCTGAACAACCTGGCGGACTACCCGCTCCAGTTGCTCTCGCGGCATGGGTATCGTCAAAGTACTCATTTTTTCATAGTTCCGCGACAATTACTTTCGGGCCTGATTCTTTCAACCGCTTCAACGTCTCGGCGTCTGCGCCGGAGTCGGTAACAATTACGTCAACTTCATTAAGATCACACAATTTCACGACTGAGCGCATTCCAAATTTCGTATGGTCTGCCACCAGGATAATCTTCTCGGCGATGTCCATCATTCGCCGTTCCACGTCCACCATCATCTGGTTTGCGTTGAATGCTTCCTGGTCGGTTACGCCGGCGCTGCTGAAAATTAATTGAGTCGCGTGCAGACCTGCAATCTGCTGCTCCGCCATTGCCCCAAGTGCAACGCCCGTACGAGGATAGACGTATCCGCCGATTAGCGTAACCTCAGTGGCAAGGTCCGCAGACAGAAGTGAACCGATAGGTACGGAGTTGGTTATGACGTTCAGGTGCCGTCCCTGTATGGCTCGGGCAACCTGGCAGCAGGTCGTCCCGCCGTTGAGAATGACGGTCTGACCTGAAGGGATCAGTTCAGCGACCGCCCGGGCTATCGCCTCTTTCTCGGCTACGGCGGTTGTCTGACGGTCGGCAAAGGCCAGGCTGTGGGTGGGTGAACTTTTCACATACACTGCCCCGCCGTGGGTCCGCGTAACGGTCCCCTGTCTCTCCAGCGCCTCCAGGTCGCGCCGTGCTGTGCTTTCGCTTACGCCGATGGCGCTGGCAAGTTCAGCCAATGACATGAAGCCCTTCTGCGAAAGAATATCCGCCGACATTGCCCGCCGGGTCTCTATATTACTGTGCGCCGCCATGATAGAACTCGCTCAAATCGCGAAAGATATCATTCATATTAAACCATATAATTGTCAGTCCGCTAGTTATATTTTGAAAAATTTTCCTAAGCCCAGCCATTCGAAAGGCTGGGCTTCTTGAAGGCATCTATATGTATTCCT
>JAXHSV010000341.1:0-2290 GCA_034190305.1 Planctomycetota bacterium
TGCTGCCGAAATCTTTCCCAGACGAAAGGCCTGCTTCATTTTATAACACTCCCTCAAACAACCGATACCCTGACGGCAGTATCATACTAAACCCCCCGCGATAACTCTGCAACGTAATAGTCAGCGATCAGCCGTCAGCAGTCAGCGATCAGCGGTCAGCAGTCAGAAACCGACTTACTGACTACCAGTTTATGTGTATCCTTCGTAGGAAACTTTAGGCCTGGTCGAGAGGAATTGTTCGATGCGTCCGGCGGCGTGGATAAGGCAGAAGACGCTCTTCGCGGCGCAGAATTTCGCCCGTCGGCAACGACCGGCAGTGCGGTTATTGATGGAAAGCGACGGTGAGGTAAAATCTCTCTACTCTCAAGGCGTTGATTTTGGTACACTTATGTATGGTATTCATCGTCCACAGACGGCGGCGAGTGAAGTGAAATGACGATACATCGTTCTTTGCTATATTATCTTTTGTCATTGGCGGTTTTTCCGGCCGGCCTGGCCGAGGCTCTTACGCCGCAGGAAGTCCTCGTCGTTGCAAACGCCAACGCCAAAGGATCGGAAAAACTGGGTAAATACTACTGTCTGGCCCGCAATATTCTTCCGGAGCGAATGGTCG
Source organism: Planctomycetota bacterium (assembly GCA_034190305.1). Taxonomy (GTDB): domain Bacteria; phylum Planctomycetota; class Phycisphaerae; order SM23-33; family SM23-33; genus JAUWNJ01. Next base: position 614 of record JAXHSV010000341.1, read on the forward strand.
TCCTTCGCACCACAGCCGGGGCGATAGTCTCCCGCAAGGAATACAACGACAACATCCGCAACCCGCTGCGGGAGTTCCTGACGCGCAACAAACTCCGCGGGCAGATTAAATGCCTTGTGCTGATGTGGGGCGTGCCCGTCCGCGTGCTCGGTACCGAACCGACAACCCAGCAGCGCGAACTTATCTCAGCGTACAAGGCGGCCCATCAGCGTCTTCACGGCAGACTGGCGGTCAACGCAGAATTACTCATGACCGTCGGGGAAAATTTTCCGGAACAGCGGACTGAAACACTCCGTCCGGTTGGGGCATTGTTCTCTCCGCGAGCAGCCGAAAGAATCACCAAACCGCCCGAATTCAAAAAACTCCTGCAAACATTCAACGCCGAATTAACGAGGAAGCAGGCCAAAGCGGAAAAACTGACCGATCGGGAAAATCACCGCATCGCCCTGCGACAACTTGCAGCCCTTCGCCTGGACACCCAAGGACCGGTCCAATGGCTGAAAAGTGCGCCTGACGAATCAATCGTCAGCGGCGCAGAAAAGGACCAGGTCAAAAAGGAGATGGCGGCTGACAAGGCGGAACTTTCCCGATTTCAAGGGCGTGAGGAAACGGCGGAAACAGTCCACAAGCGTGTCGAACTCCTGGTTCGCCTCAACGGCATCGGCGCCGCTTACGCCTACTGCGAAAAGAAACTCCACGTCCTTGAAATTGTCGGGGAGGACGCGTCGGTCGATAGCGAACTGTCGCTGCTTTGGGAACAGGGCAACCATCCGTTGCGCGGCGCCAGGCCAAATCCGATGTTCTGGCGACTGGCGTACGCCAAAACCCGTCCGGCCACTATACCCGAAGGTATCATCATGACGGCACGGATTGACGGGCCTTCCGCCGCCGACGCACTCCGGATAATAAAGGACTCCGTGGAAACCGAAAAAGTCGGCCTGAAAGGAAAGTTTTACATCGACGCCGGCGGAAAATACCCGCCTTACGACGAACACCTGAAAAAACTTGCCGGCATCATAAAAAAACACACCAGGGTCCCCGTCGTGCTGGATACGAAGGGGACGTTGTTCGCGCCCGGTAGTTGCCCAGATGCAGCCATGTACGTCGGGTGGTACAGCCTGCGGAAGTACATACCGGCATTTACCTGGACTCGCGGCGCGGTGGGATGGCATGTCGCCAGTTACGAGGCCCATCATTTGCGTACGCCTACGTCGGACGAGTGGTGCGTCAAGATGCTACAGAACGGCGTCGCCGCCACGTTGGGGGCGGTCAACGAACCGTACCTCCACGCATTTCCCCTGCCGGAGGACTTCTTCAGCCTGCTGCTGACGGGCCAATACACGATGGCGGAGTGTTACTGGCGGACGGTCCCGTCGGTCAGTTGGCGGCTTACACTTATCGCCGACCCGCTGTATAATCCTTTTAAATTGCATCCGCATATTTCCGTTTATTCTTTACCTCCGGCGCTTACAGGTCGAAATGTTAAAAGCAATGGTAAAGCCCCTGAAAAACCAAATTAAACTGTTTGTGCCCGGTCGCGTGTGCCTTCTGGGCGAGCACGCCGACTGGGCGGGGCAATACGGCCGGCACACGGGGTACTGCCTGGTTATCGGGACCGACCAGGGCATCGGCGCAAAGGCTACGGCGGCTGACGAACTGATCGTCGAGACACCGCTT
>JAXHSV010000342.1:0-2280 GCA_034190305.1 Planctomycetota bacterium
GTCAACTCAACGATAAACTTCTTTTTCATGGTACGGCCTCCTTTCCGGGTTAAGGGTTCTATCAACCCTATCGGCAAGAAGACCGTCTATTCTGAAATATAGCCGGGACAGTGTACTAGTCTGAAAGAAGAATGGGCCGAACAGGGCGCTTCGCCCGGCGAGTTGGATTTCTCAGCATTTCGGTATCGTCGCGCTATGGAAGGGTACGTCCCTGTCAACACCGGATGGATGGGCGGCTGCGACGAGGAAATTCTGGAAGAAACGGATGAGTACATCATTTCGCGGGACCGCATGGGTCGGCGGATGAAACTTATCAAGGCCGCCGCCACGCTCCCGCTGCCGATGGACTATCCCGTCAGGAACATGGATAACTGGCTGAAAATCAAACACCACTACGAGTTTTCCGAGGATCGCTTCGGTAAAGATTGGGAATCCTCTGCCCGCGAATATTTGCAGGCGGGGCGGGTCGTTACGGTAGAAATCCCCGGCGGGTTCGACGAACCGAGACAGTTGATGGGTGAGGAGCGACTTTGCGTCGCCTACTACGAGCAGCCTGAACTAATCCACGATATCCTGCAAACGATAGGCGACACCGCCGTGAAAGTTCTGGATCGGGTTTCGACCGCCGTTGGCGTGGACCAACTGTTCGTTCATGAAGACCTGGCCGGCAAGAGCGGCCCGCTGGCCGGGCCTAAGCAGGTCGCCGAATTCATCAAACCCTACTATCGACGCATCTGGGACATGCTGCGGGACAGAGGTGCGAGACTCTTCAGCCAGGACTCCGACGGGGATATGAACGCGGTTATCCCCGCCTTCCTGGATGCGGGGATTAATCTGATGTATCCGATGGAGCCGGCGGCGGGCATGGACATAGTGAAATCGCGGGAAACCTATGGGGAGAAACTGGCCTTTATGGGCGGAATCGACAAACATATCATCCGCCGCAGCGCCGAAGAAATCGTTGCGGAACTGGAATACAAAATTCCCCCGATGGTCCGCACCGGCGGATGCGTCCTCGGGCTGGACCATCGAATACCTAACGGTACGCCGCTTGAAAATTATCGCTTCTACGTGCAAAAGGCTTGGGAGATCATGGATCGTGAGACTGCGGGTTTCCGTTGAACGAATAGAACCCCCGGACAGTTCGTTCGTCCAGGGATTCTATTCGCATGAAAGTTATAGTCTCAATTGCTCCTCACCGGTCGCTTCAATTGAGATTCGAAGTGCTCATGAGAAAAGAGCCTGTCAGGGAACTTGCACGTTGTATTCAGATGGATGATTCTCATACGCTTGCCGGCCTTGCTGTCCCGGCCTTCGATTTCTATGAGCTGCTTCCGGGCGTACCAGCGCCCCGAAGGCGTCTTGTCATACTTAATTACGGAGGTAGTCCTCTTGACAGGCTCACGTGCATACTTCCAACGAGTGAGGGACTCGTTGCGTTTCTCCTCTGGTGGAACCCAGTCTTCCCCGAAGTCTCCGATCCATTGCTCGTATCGCTCGGCGATATAATCGCGTTCCGGATTCAGATAAACCGTCCACCGGACCGGCAGCTCCTGGACCTTGCCTTTATGGACCCGACAGGGCTGGACATTCCGGGTTCCCAGTAGCCAGCCGTTGGGTCCGGTCACGTCGGGAACACTTCGTCCGTAGCGACTGCTGTATGTCTGCCACAGTCTGTTCTGGAAACGCCCGGGCTCGCCTGATTGGGACGACTTCAGAACCGCCGTCGAACGAGTGAGATTGTAGGAAACGCCCCCTCGGGGAGCAGTTATATCTACAGTGGATGGGCTGTGGCTTTCGATGTATTGCTCAATGGACTTCAGGTTATACACATTGGGCGTTTGGCGCCCTTGAGTCTTCGGGATGCCCCACCTGTCGATCCGTCGCTGGTGCGGCGTCTGATAGTACACAGTAACGCTATCGACCTGCATCTTGCCCGTCTTGTCGTCAACGCGGCCTTCACAGAGAATAGCACGGAAAGCCTTGTCGAAGCGTTCCTTTGCATAAGTTGCACGCATGAGCAGCCGACTGCTGTGCTTATCGCGTGTCCTCTCGTCCACAATTCTGGCGTTGCGCGGTACGCCGGCTGCATAAATGTCATCGGGACCTGACGATGGGTAGTCAAAATCGTATCTGACCCGGTGCCGCTCTTCCAGAATCTCGAACCGGACGATCTGTTTGAGCTCCTTATTCACCGTCAGCCTCTTCCACCTCTTCTCATGCGCACTGCTGACGGTGTAAACGGTAAGTTTCCTGCCATTGACCGTGCTATCTGATTTC
>JAXHSV010000343.1:0-2277 GCA_034190305.1 Planctomycetota bacterium
CCGGAGATAATCCAGGTTCCGATTACAGCCGGTTTGGACGGTTACCAGAATTGGATTAAAGACGTCAGCCGATAAAATCCCCGCGCAGCTGGTCCCTGTCTGCCACGAGAACCAGATGCGGCGGATTAGGAAATCTGCCACGCAAATTCAGGAGCAAAGGAAATGCCGAAAGGTACATGGGAAAGAATCTCAAAGTCTTTTACATATCAGACCGTTGGGGTATCTGAAATTTGCCTCAGATGTGTAAGGACATTGATCCGTTTGGTCGCTTTGAAGAACAAGAGAAACCGACGCCGAGTTTTGTTGTTAAATGTAACTTAAGGAAATCAGGAGTTGCGACCATGACGAATTATCTTAAAACAAGATCAATTCCAACAAGATTTTTGCTGGTGTTCGCGGTCTTCGGCGCAACAGTATTAGCGACCAGAGAGCCGGACCGGGTTTCAACAAACAGACAGTATTGCCTCTTTGCAGCCGAAAAGGACGAGACGATGAAGCCGAAAACACGCTCCTACACTGTGGAAAAGCGATGCGGGATGCCGGTCTATGTCGAAGCCAGGAGGCTACCAGATCTACCGGATCGTCCATCGCAGATTAACGACAAGGACGTTCCGCCGGGCAAAATTCTTCGGGCCGGTACATCCAGAGTGGACGTTACGCCGAGTGAACCGAGCAAGGCCACCAAAAGCGGCGGTTTCCTCCATATGCCACCTACCGGCGTACACGACCGGCTTTACGTCAGGGCGCTGGTGCTGGACAACGGCCAGGAGAGGTTGGCCATCATCAGCTGGGACAAAATAAACGTCTGCGGATTCAACGAAGTGGCGAGGATTCGACGCGAGATTAATAAGCGCACCGGCATACCGCCGGGAAATATCCTGATCGGCGCAACGCACACTCATGCCGGTTGCGATGCGGCGTTTTCCGAGGCCTCTATCAAGGCGGTCACGCAGGCTTGGGAAGGGATGAAGAAGGCGCGCATCGGTGTCGGATCGAGAATGATTTACGGCATCGGCGCCAGCAGGCGCATGCCTGACGGAACGGGACTATGGAACGCCAACCAGCCCAATCCTCATGGCGTTATGGATAACGAATGTGGCGTCATCCGTGTCGAGGACGAAAAACGCAACATCATCGCCGTTGTTGTCAACTATTCTGCCCACCCTTCGGTTATAGCCGGCGGCAACTCGCTGATAAGCGGAGATTACCCCGGTATCGGAATGCAGGAGATAGAAAAGCGGCTGGGAGGAGGCGCATTGGCGCTGTTCCTCCAGGGTTGCGCCGGTGATACCGGCACCCAGGCATTCAGGAAGAGCAGGACCATACCGGAGGCGGAAAGGCTGGGCAAAAAACTTGCCGACGAGGCAATGGGTATCCTCAAAAATATCGACGTAACCGGCTGGATGGAACTGGATGGCAAAAACAGGATGATACTCCTGCCTCAGAAGAAGCACGACCCGACAAGGCGAAGATCTCCGAAAACCATTGAGGGCAGAAACCACATTCGCGACGAAATTCAGGCCCTTATCATAGGTGATTTGCTTATCTTCGTTCTTGGTTCAATGGAGCCTTATGTGGAAATAGGGTTGATGATAAAGGACGCATCCCCGTTCAAACACACTTTCGTACTTGGTTACGCCAATGGGCCATGGCTTGGGTATGTGCCCACGCCGCACGGCTACGCCATAAACGACCCCGAGGCCCGGCAGACGCCTTTTACGCCGGAGACGCCGAAAGTCCTGATTACCGAAAGCCTCAAACTCATCGGCGAGATGAAGCCCCCGAAGAAGTGAGGCACGCCTGAAAAAAAATGGCAAGAGGAGGGCTCGGGAAGAAAAGGGGAGGAAGAAAAAGTGCCCGACCCCTTTTCTTTTTTCTTCCAAGGAGATGACGGTTCATTATGAAAAGATTGAAGAGGCCATTCGTCGCAATCTCTGGAGATAATCCAAGTTCCAATTACAGCCGGTTTGGACGACTACTTGAACTGGATTAAAGACGTCAGCCGATAAATCCCCGCTCATTGTCGTAGTTGCCTGATTACCCTTACCCCGACCACCCACCGCTGGGTATTTGACAAGCGAGGTTTTTGTTTGCCCCGAGGGGGCTTGGGACAGTAGCCGCGAGCGTCAGCCCACAATAACCGACAACCCAATAGACCCAGCCCCGTAAGGGCGTCGGAAAACCATTTGCTTTCTCCGCCGTCCCTTCGGGACTGATTTCGTAGTCGCATTTTTTCCGGGGGCTGAAACGCCCCCGGCTACTATCCCCCGGCCCTCC
>JAXHSV010000344.1:0-2263 GCA_034190305.1 Planctomycetota bacterium
GGAACAGAAGCGGAACCCGAACAGGCTGAAACAAAAAAGAAACCCCGCCGAAAACGACGAAGCAGGAAGAAAAAAACAACATCTAAAAGCGAGAGCGAAGAGAAAAAAGACGCTTCTTGACCAACGGCGGATCCGGACGAAACGAGGCGTTTGTCGATTTACCCGGATAAACCGACGAACATTCTTTCAATTGGCAATTGAAAATCGGAAATTGGAAATTCTTCAGGGTCTGCAGTAGTCGATCAGGCGGGCAATTTCGCTGCGGAGTTCGTGACGGGGGACAATGCGGTCAATGAACCCGTGCTCGAGGAGGAACTCCGCCCGCTGGAATCCCTCCGGTAGTTCGGTTTTAATCGTATTGGCGATGACCCGCTGTCCGGCAAAACCGATTCGAGCGCCGGGTTCGGCGATGATGATGTCGCCCAGCATCGCGAAGCTCGCGGTCGTCCCGCCGTAGGTCGGGTCGGCCAGGACGGAAATGAACAGACCGCCGGCCTCATCGAACCTCGCCAAGGCGGACGATGTCTTACCCATCTGCATCAGCGACAGGGCGCCTTCCTGCATCCTCATGCCGCCGGAACTGCACACCAGGATCAGCGGCAGGCGGACCTCGACGGCCTTTTCGATCAGCAACAATAATCTTTCCCCCATCACCGACGCCAGTGACCCGCCGATGAAATCGCCGTTCATCACGCCCAGCGCGACACGACGACCCTTTATGTACGCCATGCCGGTCAGCACGCCCTCGTCGGTGTTCGCACGCTGCTTGTAATCGACCAGGTATTCGGCGTAGTTCTTTCCCATCCACCGGAATCCCAGCGGGTCGGCCGGAGCGATGTCGCTGAAAAGTTCCTCAAACGTATCAGGGTCGGTCAACTGCCCGATTCGTTCCGAAGCGCCGATCCGAAAATGCCACCCGCACTCCGGGCAGACTTCGAGGTTTTCGGCAACGGCCTTGCGGTACAACATAGTCTCGCACTCGCCGCAGCGCATCCAAAGACCGTCGGGCATGTCGAGCTTCTTACGAACCGGAGGACCGTCCGGTACCGGCATGTATTGAAACGGTGTAAATGTATTCTGATCAGCCATGTTTTTCATAAACCCGAATATCAACATCCGAAATACGAAACAAATTCAAAACACGAAATTCAAATGTTCCAAACATCACTCACTCTTGCGAAGATCGGATTTTTATTTCTCTGTAACCTCGTTCCGCAAGATCGTAATCGCTCTTTCAATATCACCGCTGCCGAATATGTTTTCGCCGGCTACGAATACATCAGCGCCGGCGACGGCGCACAGGCGGGCTGTTACCGGATCAATACCACCATCGACCTGGAGGCGCTGTTCGTCGCCAAGCATCGATCGAACCTGCTCGATCTTGGGCAGTTGCTCTTGCATAAACTTCTGCCCACCGTAACCCGGTTCAACAGTCATTACCAGAACCAGATCGACGGCTTCTATTATATCCTCAATCACCTTGGCCGGTGTAGTCGGTTTTACGGATATGCCCGCTCCGAGGCCTTGATCGTGCAGAAAGTCTATTATCTCGCGGGGTTTATCAGTCGCCTCGATGTGGAAAGTAATGGAATTTGCGCCTGCTTCGGCGAACCGCTCGGCGAAGTAGGCCGGGGAATCCACCATGATATGCACGTCCAGCGTGCAATCGGTAAAAGCGCGGATGCTTTTGACGAATCCCGGCCCCATCGACAGATTCGGCACGAAATGCCCGTCCATTATATCAACGTGAAGCACCTCGGCGCCTGCGGCGACGGCCTCGGCAATCTGCTCGCCGACCCGCGTGAAATCGCACGCTAAAAGCGACGGCGCAATCAAAGGCCCGCTTCCTAATGACTTCCACGGATTGTCTGGTTGAATGGTCATCCTACATTCGGAAGGATCCAATTGCCGGATTGTAACACAATCATACATATGCGTCCATTGCTATCGACTAGTCTCGCTCGATCCCGGTTCACGTCATAACCCTCGAAATCACTCGCCGTTCCCGGCGACACGAGGCTTGGAGGAGGTCTTGGCGCGTTTTCTCATCTCGGCGATGGTTTTCGTATGCCGGCGAGCGGCGCCCATCCACTTCCTCGTTCCAAGATACGTGCCTGACCGCTTGTGCTCGTTCAAGCGCCTCCTTGCAGCGGGGATATTATCTTTGTACTGCGGCAGCCACCTCGCCTCCGCAACGAGCATATCGTCCGTCATTTGCCAGATTTCTTCCGGATCACAGACGGCGGCTGTGAGGGGGTCGTGC
>JAXHSV010000345.1:0-2219 GCA_034190305.1 Planctomycetota bacterium
CCGGCTGCGTTCGCTACGTGGGCGTTCCGGATTATTCGAAACAAGAGCGCGGACTATTGGCGCTGCGACGGGTACCGGCAACAACTTATTGCTAAAAGCGCCAGCCAGCAGCGCTGCGACGGCCAAACCAACGTCAGCAACCGCTGCGACTGTCTCGCCGAAGCAATCCGGCGGATGCCGACCGAAAGGCAGGAATTACTCGCACTTCGCTACGGCGAGAACCTCAGCGTTATCGAGATTGCACGGATACTGGGCGTCCCACCCGGAACAATAAAGAGCCGGTTGTATCACGCACGGGAAGAACTGAAACGATTGATTGAAGGAGAAGAAAAATGAACAAACTCAACAACGACATTCGGAAGGCTTTTGCAGACGAAAACGAGGGGATGTTCTACAACCTCGACAGGGAACAAGGCGTATGTGAAATGATTGCCGAGACCTTCCACGGCAAGATGCGATGGATGACCATTCTGGCATGGACGGAAGGAGTGGTGTTCACCTGTGTTGCGGTTTTCGTAGCCGTAAAGTTCTTTACGGTTCAAACGGTACGGGAATGGATTCTGTACGCAACCCTCTTCTTGACAGTCTCAATGATCATCGTATTGATCAAAATGTGGTGCTGGATGGCGATAAATCGCACCTCCATCCAACGGGAGATCAAGCGACTTGAACTGCGCATTTTAGAACTGAGCCGACATAAGGATAACCAATGTCCTAAACCTTGAACCGGTGACACGCCGGATGAGGAGACATCGATCATGGGACCACAAGACGCCCTATGCTGTCCAAGATGCAAACCCGACCTACGGGTCGGAGACATGACGACCAAGCTTAACCCCGAGATGGGATACACGTGCCCAACGTGTCGGATGGAATACCCGACCTTGTGCGGCGTACTGGACTTCCTTCCTGATTCAAACGGCGCCAAAGGGCTTGCTCAGAAACTCATGGAGTATCAGAGAATAGTCGAAATCTATGAAGGCCGATGGTGGCGGCGAAGCAAACTGTTCGCCTGGCTGATGGGTATCAGATTTGACCGTGAGATGGCGCTGATTAAGCAGGCCTTGTACATTGGGTCGGAAGATCGTGTTCTCGATCTTTGCTGTGGTCCAGGTCTCTACGCACGCAGCTTCGCCGAGGATTGCCCCACGAGGACCGTTTTCGGCCTAGATTTGTCCTGGCCCATGCTGAGGTATGGATACCGGAAGTCCATGCAATTGGGAATTCATAATATTACATTCCTTCACGGAGACGCACACCAGCTTCCGTTCAAGGACGGATCGATTGATGCAGTCAGTTGCTGCGGGGCGCTGCACTTGTTCTCGAACATTAGACAAGTATTAGCGGAACTCCATCGAGTCATTAACCCCGGGGGACGCTTTTCCGGGGCGCTGGCCATGCGGACATCGAAACCGCTGAACCGGTTCAAAGCATGGGGTGACGAAAAAATCTGGGGCATACACTATTACCGCCAAGAGGAATTCAGAGACCTTTTGGATGCGGCTGGATTCGAGCCTACGATCCATCACGCCAGAAAGATCTGGATGATTGTCGGGGGTACCCGCAGGCAGTGATCTTGAGAGTATGGCGGTTAACCCACCTTTATTATCACCTCAACGGCTTCCTGCTCGTTTTTCTCAGCGTAAATTTCGGTCACAACCGTGCTATAGTGGCCGAGGATTATTCGAGCAGCTTCGAGGCCTAATTCCTTTCGTAGTTCGGTGGCGGCGTTGTGGCGGAGTTGATGCGGGTGCCGGCGGTTGGCGACGTGCATCGATTCGGCTCGTTGCGGAAGTTGGCAATTTACGCGGGATTATGTCCGACGGTTCGGTCCAGCGGCGAGCGGACGGAGTACGGTTCGATCAGTCGGGAAGGCCGAAGCGAACTGCGTGCGGTGTGGGTGCAGATTGCACACCTTGTTGCGCGGGATACAGGCCGTTCGACGTCCCGGCTTCGAAAGTGGTACAGCAAAGTGGCGTACCATAGGGGCAAGAAGACGGCGATGGTGGCCTTGGCGCGAAAGTTACTTATGATCGCGTACCGTCTGCTGTACGACCAGGCGGATTACCGTTCGGCTCTGGTCGGCCGGAGTGTGGCGTGAGGTTCGCATCTTTCGCTCTCGCCTTCCGACCCTGGCGGGCCTTTTTGGGCGAGGCGAGAGCGAAAGATGCTTTGAGATAGAATGGCCCGGCAGTGTGGCTGGGCGAGAATATTGACAA
>JAXHSV010000346.1:0-2217 GCA_034190305.1 Planctomycetota bacterium
CCGGAGCCTAAGCCCGAGCCGACGACCAAACCCGCGCCCGAACCGGAACCCAAGCCTGAACCGACGACCGAACCCGCACCCGAACCGGAGCCTAAGCCCGAGCCGACGACCAAACCGGCTGAAGAATCTCTGCCTGAGACAGGTCTGCCCATCGTCGAACCGACCACCCAGCCGGATTCAGATACCCAGGTCAATCCAAAGGAATACGAATAACGGATAGTAGTCAGTAGCCGGTAGTCGGTAAAAGAGCCTTATCGCCGGTTTGTTCGCCCGCCTGTCGGCACAGAGGCTGGCGCAAGTATGCACGCTGCAAACTTCTCTTCATATTATCCGGTTACTTAACCGGACCTATCAGGAAACTGTCATCTACCGAAAGGTGCTGTTTCAGCGTCGTGCTCCCGGCCCCCTGTGTTCCGCCGGCAGCACTACCGGATGCGCTGTAGATATTGTCATTGCCGAGACCGACATCAGCCCGATTCTGGCTGGAGGCTACGTGGAAGTCGGCGTAGAGGACATTGATGAAGTCGCCGGAGTCGTGGCTTTTCTTTGCTTCTCACCAACAGCATCGGCCCAGTTCGTACAAGGCGTCTTACCGTCGAAATCTGGTGTCTTGTCTGCCATGATCGCCAGCCCGCCCTTGCTGTTGGCTGTAAAGCCGGGGATGTAGGCGGCGGAGGCGGCATCCCAAAGCGGCGCCTGGATGCTGTAACTGACCTTCCTGCAATTATCAGCGGCAGTGGGTTTTGTCTTCTCCGTGTCGTAAAAATCCCAGTAATAGTAAGTCTTGCCGCCGGAGATGAACCTGGTGGTGGCCATCTTTGTTGCGTTTTTGTCGCTGGGGCAGCGGAACATGTCCGCGGGCTGACCCGCTCGAACCACCATGAACATCAGGGCTGTGGGGCTGAGGGTTGTGGGCGTCGATATGCTCATGGCGTTAGTGCCGGTGGCGGATGACCAGTCGGCGTGTCAATCCATGGCGAGTAATCGTCATTCTCGGACTGATAGAGCACGAAACCCTTGCCTATGCCGTTGAGATTGGCGGCACAGAGCGCTTGTCGGCTAGGTCCTCTATTCCTGTGCAATCTTGGCAGGAACATCACAAGCACAATCACCAGCAGCGCTATGACCGCCACTACCACCAGGTCGGTCAGTGTAAAACCTTTGGTTCGTTTCATAACGGCGTAATTCCTTTCCCGAAAGCGCCGGAACGCCCTTCGAACCCGCCCCCGAAAACGACCTGTCAGCAGTTAAAGGGACATACGTATTATATCGCCGGCGACCGAAAGGCGGCGCCTTCAACAGGGGTCTTTCCTGGCTACTGACTACCTGCTACCGGCTACCGTCTTTTTGCAGTTCCGGTCGGAGGGCTTCGTTAATGTAGCGGTGCATGGCGTCGCCGGGGCATTCGGTGGATGTGTCGGGCGCGTCGCGGTGTCCGATTACGCAGGACGGCGAAATCCCGTACCTGTCCATCAGGAACAGAAGCAGTTTTTTCAGGCTCGCCAGTTGTCTTGCCGAGGGCAGTTTCCTGGATGAATTACCCACCAGGCAGATACCGATGCCATAGTTGTTGTATGCGTTGTTGGGTGTTCCACCGCAGTGCGCGCCCCATTTCTGTTTTGTCCATCTGCCGCCGACTTCGACCAGCCCGTCGGCTCCACCTCGCCCGTTGGTAATGACGAAGTGGTATCCAAGTTCGTCCCATCCCCTTTCCCGATGTGCGCGGTCGAATATCGCAGCCGATCCTCCGTCGGTGGCGCTGTGATGAAGCACGATCCATTGCCACGGGCGTTCGTTCACCGCCGGGGTCCATTCGGGCGGCGCACCGACAACAGGGTCGGCGGCGTGTTCATGCTGTAAAGTTGCAGGAATTCCCGTATCAGGATGAAGCGGGAAGGAATCAACGGCTGAATGTCTCGGAAGGTCTGTCAGTATCGTTCGCGGCTGGGTGTTGCAACCGACCACTACGGCGAGAAACAGTATAAGCCCGCAGTACAAACGCGGCGCACCGACCGGCGACCTGAGCCGGAGCGATGTCTTAATATATCGTCCCATTCCTGCTCCTTCGTTGGAGGCATTCTAACAGACCTATCGGCTTGCAGGCCAGAATTTCTTTGGCATTTGCTTTCGGATTGAATTTGGTCGCCGATATCGAATCGGTGGGGTGCATATTGATTTTGGGGTTCGGTGACTGGTGGCACAGGTTTTCAACCTGTG
>JAXHSV010000347.1:0-2215 GCA_034190305.1 Planctomycetota bacterium
GGACGGACCGGAAGGGAAATCCTCGCTCACCTTCCCGGAGGCGACCTGAACCTCCAATGGCGCCAAAGCGATAATCACGTCTATATGACAGGCCCTGCCGTGGAGGTCTTCTCCGGCGAGTGGTCGCGGGAGGATTAAAAGGCAAAGTCCCGGTGATTGTTAATCTTTTTATCCTACCGGGTAAAATTTCGCTTGCAGCACTGTTTGCCTGCTCTACCATACCCGTTTTGACACCGGCCAGGGGCCGAACGGAAGGAAATCATGGCCAGGATTCGACCCGCACAATCCGTAATTGTTCTGCGATGGCGTCGTTCGCCGCTGGCGCTCTATATAATCACTTTTTTGTTTTCCCTGAAGAGCGGCATTCTTATGATCGTCTGGCCTTGGCGGATAATGAGCATCGGCGGCGGGAGCATGGCGGTCGGCGCCATCGGCGGGTTGTGGATGGTCGGATACGTCCTGTGTTGTTTGTTTCTAAGCGGTCTTGCATAAGTTCTGCATGGTGGAACAGGCATTCTTGCCTGTTCTTCAAGGCGACACAGCCTGGAAAGGCTGTGCCACCCCAAAAGACTTACCTGAGACCGCTTAGGCCCGCATGCGGATCGTCTGGGTGGCAGGCGTCTGGTTATGCTGGCGTCGGCGGCAAGCACGTTAGTCGTCATTTTCATGCCCATGACATCGTCGGTTACGGTGCTGCTCACCCTGTTGGCGCTGGATGGCGCGATTGCCGGAATGATGTGGCCTCCAATCACTGGTTGGCTGTCCCTTGGGCAGGAGGGTCATTACCTGAACCGTCGGCTTGGGGTGTTCAGTTTCAGTTGGGGCTCGGGCGCGACGGTCGGCATGTGGCTGGGCGGGCCGCTGTGGGGGCCTAGCTGTAACCCGTATCTGTATCCGGCGTTTGCAGTGGCGTCGTGTGTCTCAATTGGCGCCTTTATCATAGCGGCGAGCGCACGAAAACAACGCTTGCCATCCGTAACGCCAAGACCGGTCGAAACGACGGAGGCGATCGAAGCGGAAGCGAATAATGTTTCCGTTTTTCACTGGATAGCTGTCATCGCCGGAGCAATCGTCGGTGTGACCAACGGCGTAATTCGTTATCCCATTGTCTCGTTGATGAAATCAATGTCGCTGGGGCCTGACGTCCACGGGCAAATTGCCGCAGCCATTACCATAACGCTCACGTGCGGGCTGTTTCTGATGGGAAGAACCACGCGATGGCATTACAAGCAGATTTTCTTCTGGTCGGTCCAGCTCGTTATGGCGGCGGCGGTCTGCGCCGTTGCCTTCAGCCGGAACGGATGGGATCTCGCGGTTTATTCCGTTATCGCATCATTGGGCATGGCCGTCATTTTCGCTTCGGACCTGTATTACAGCCTCACATGCAGCACGCGCCGGGCGGCGAGCATGTCTTGGCGTGAGATACGCGTATCAATTGGTTTCGCCATAGGCTCGTTCGGCGGAGGAGCGCTATCACCTTTATCGACCGGTTCGCGGAGCACCGGACCGCCTTGCGGGCGATCTATCTCATCACGGCGGGGATCATAATCGCGGCTGTGGTTGTGCAGGCTGCGATCTATTATCGCTCTCGCCGGACACGAGGCACAATTAGGCGATAAAGTGCTCATATCTTAAGGTTTCGCCATCCGTTAGTGGAATTAATGTTTGTACGTTCGGATACCTTTACCGTGGGGATGAGGCATTCCGATATGCCTTCAGCCAGTTCCTGCCTATATGGGAACTTCGCAGCAGGCGCGAGATAGAACCTGCGGGAATATTTCCGATGCACGTGGCCTGCGCCCGGATCGGGAACTTATAGTACTCCTCCAAAACTGGGCGCGACAGGACTCGAACCCGCCGATGTAACCGCCAGTAAAATCAAGCACTTACAAAACCAGCCGAAAACAGGCGATGCAGAATCCGGCGCACTTTTCGTCAATTCCGACCAGACGGTCGAGCGTCTGCCCGCGCCGAAACTGGCCGGGGAGACCCCCGGAGACCCGCGCGGAGCCCGTCTGGGCGAACTGACGAAAATTCTTTCCGGCCTCAGCGCCGACGAAAAGGCCAAACTTACAGCGATGCTGCTGGCAGATAACAATCAGATGTTAAAGTAATTTCTAAGATCGATACGGCGCTGGATCATTCTGATAGGGCCGTATTGAGACATTCTATAACGCGCTCCTTAGAATATTTAAAGTGTACGTCATTATATGGT
>JAXHSV010000348.1:0-2172 GCA_034190305.1 Planctomycetota bacterium
CTTGTTCTTCAATTCAGCCTCGGTTTCGGTCTTGCTGTCGAGAACGGCGGTTATTGTGTAGGTTGGTTTGTCCGGGTCGGGACGATACCAGTCCGGGCCCGGGTTGACGCCGGTGATGACCTTTTTTTTACCGCCCTTTTCGACCGTAATCGTGTAGGTGAATTCCTTCCTGCCGGAGGCGTCCTGGACGAAATCGGGCAGGATCAGCGTCCGGGCCTTGTCCGACGGGCCCGGCGTATGTCCGGTCGCGGTCGTCGTGGTGGTCGATATAGGCTGGCCCATCTTTATCGCCACAACGTACAGCCTCGGGTCTTTGTTGAAGTGGTCATATTTGACGACCATATTCTCCGGCGGATATTTGCCGCCGGCGACTTCGCAGGCCACCGTTACCTTTGCGCCCGGAACCGCTTTGCCCGCCCTGACAACTTTCACGTCCAGAAAGTACTTGGGCGCGGCAAAGGCTCGCTCTTCGGGAATGCTTATAGACTTGAACCGGCAGTTCACCATCCCCAGAACGCTGTTGTAGTATTCAGGCCAGCGGCTGTTCCAGAAGGACATCATCTTCACGCTCGGTTTTACCACGACATTTTCACTACCGAAGTCGCTGTTATAGACATTAAGCCGGTTTTTGTCGCTGTTGAGGCGGAAGATAATATCGACCGGCTTGCCGGCCGCCGAGAATTTGACCCGGTCAAAATCGAAGTCGAAGACCCAATAGTTCTTGATGAATACACAGAAGGCCTTTGGGCCTTTGATGAATTTTTTCCGCTTTTCGACTTCAGTTCCCGGTTTGGCCGAATATTCGCCCGCATCGACCTGATGTAGATTTGTGAGTCTGGTATTTCTGAACCGCACCCGGCGCGGGGCGTCAATGAACATATAGGCACAATTGTCGATAGTTGAATTGTCCACCAGATAGGCCGACGACGGATCGTGAATCGGATCAGCGCGCCACTTCCAGTTTTCAACGTACTCCCCGTAAACGGCTGATTTCGAAGGAAACAGGTATTTATCCTTATATATTTCCAGCCCGTCCACATACACGGTTACCCTTGGGAACATATCCCACAAAGGGCGATTCAGGCTCATTCGCAAATAGGAGCAGGTATCTCCGGCCTTGCTGTTGCTGAGGAACTGTAGATATGTTTTATTCTTCCCTATGTCGGTAATGTAACTGTAAATCCTGCCGTCCCTGGTCCTGACGATGGTTACATCATACCAGCCTCTTGACTGTTTGAATCCGGAGTCTTCGTGTCCAAGTTGCATCCGGTATCCCCATGTCGGGGCGCACCGCACGAAGAAATAGTTATGGCTGTCGGAGACCTTGTTGTATCTGTATGCGTGGCCTTTGCTGCCGGCGCCGTCGCGGATGAAAGTGTAATATATCTGTGTACGCGGGCCTGAGCCGCCGTTTGGGGGAATGAAATATCCCATGGGAAATCAAAACCTGAACCGCCAGGTGCCATAGGCAGTCTTTGAGGGTACGCGGAATGCGTGTGCCTGCTGACCGCCCTTGCCCGGTTCCATCCAGCATCGCTCGGCACTGGGCGGGTTGTACTCCTTTTCCTCCACCGTCCATTCTTTCATCGGCCTGGCCCACGGGTCGGTCTCCCGGCGAGCGGAATATTTTCCGTCGGAGAAGTACTCGAAAAGGTTCGGGGCTTCAGCCTTTGGGAGCGTGGATACAACCCATTCCCGGTGCGACTGACCGTCTTTACTGCCGACGGTAACGTGAATTTCCCATATGCCTTTTTCGGCAGGCACAGTCCACGTGAAGAAGGGGGTATTTGCTTCCTGCAACTTTTTGTTCACCAACCATCTGTATTCCTGTGCGCCGTCGGTCTTGATGGTGAATGTAATCTTATCACCGGCCTGAACAAGGTACATCCTGTCTTTGGGTCCGGTCTTATTAGTCGTACGCCCCCCTTTTGACGAGAAGTCCTTTATTACCGGCGTGCCGGCCACTACCGATGCCGCCGCCAACAAAGCAGTAAGAAACGCTGTTTCAGTCCTGATTTTTGCGCCCTTTGCCATCTTCGTTGCTCCTTTCGTACCGCTTAATCAATAACAGGTTCCAGAGTTGCGTGTGCTGCATCTGATTTGTCTGAAATTTATAACACTGTTGCGACTCCAGTGGCGCGATAAATTTTGATTTTCTCCGGTACGAATGGT
>JAXHSV010000349.1:0-2166 GCA_034190305.1 Planctomycetota bacterium
AACTCCCTTCTTATGGTCATGCTGCAAAGGTTCTCGATCTTGCTCTCAAGGTCTACGTTTACTACTGCAAGATGCCAAGTCCGGCAAAGGCGGAGTCCCTGATGCCAAGGTTAAATGGGGCCATTGACACACCAATCCTTCGCCATCTGTTTAAGAAACTGGCAGATATTTACAGGGAGTCCTTCCTACCCCCCCATTATTTATGGACGATTAAGATGATAGAAAAAGAAGACTATAATTTGTTGCAGAAGGTCATTCGTCAGGATATTCGGGACTCCTTTGACGATAATATATTACCTGTTCAATATGAAGACATCATGGGGCGACGCCTGGATCGGTGAAGCAATCGTCCGAGAGACTGTAGGCCACGATCACATGTTTTGATAGGAAATCGTCACCACCTTCCCTACGAAGAGATTGCCGCCAAAGTCCGGTACGACGGGGGAACCCTGAATATGACGATCACCCTGCATTATTAAGCGACCTTTATGGTTATGCATTGTATCGTTAGGTGTTAGAATCTGTGGGCATAAGGAAAATATCATTTATCGAGGCGGGCACACCCGGTCTGCATATCTTCAGCAAATTTCCCATACTGCGACTTGGTGCTGTGCTACTTTCTACGATCCTTAGAGAACGAGGGTACAAAATAAAGACATTTATTGAAGACCTGGCTGCGCCTGACTGGTCGTTCATCGAGAGCTCGGACATTGTCTGTGTTTTAACCATAACCTCGACAGCCCTTAAGGCGTACAAAATGGGGGAACATCTGGTTTATTCTTGGAAATATATTTTCAATCATCTGGCAAGATTGGACTTTCATTACATAGCGGTAGGAATTTTTGGTAAAAGAGGGGTTCATAAGAGCCTCAAAGCGTTCTCAGCGTATCTGGATGATTCCGCGACGCCGGTTGGCTGCGAGGAGGGAACCTAAGCCCATGCGACTGTATCTGATCAACCCATCCAACCCGCTTGTCAGCATCGTCAACGTCAAACAGAGCCGCTGGAACCGCTACCGTGTGTGGAAACCGCTCAGCCTTATGGTTCTCGCGGGCCTGACCCCGCCGGAGTGGGAAATCTCGATCATGGACGAGAACCTCGGGCCGTCGGACTATCCGGCCATGCCACGACCGGACCTGGTGGGCATTACCGCCTTTACCTCCCAGGCAAACCGAGCCTATGAAGTGGCCGCTCACTTCCGGAGTCTGGGCGTACCCGTCGTCATGGGCGGCATTCACGCTACCATGTGCCTGGATGAGGTCATGGAGCGTGTGGACTCGGTCGTCACGGGTGAGGCGGAGGGCGTCTGGCCGCAGGTCCTGGAGGACGCACGGCATGGCGGACTGAAGCGCCGGTACAACGGCGGGCTCGCCGAGATAAGCGATGTGCCGATCGCCCGTCATGATTTGTTGGCTGCGGGATATGCCTGCGGGGCCATTCAGACCACCCGCGGCTGTCCATTGAATTGCAGCTTTTGCAGCGTGACGGCCTTCAACGGGGCTCGCTACCGGCAGCGATCCATTGCGGATGTGGTGCGGGAATTCCAGTTGATCCCTGAAAGGCATGTGCTGGTGGTGGACGACAACCTTATCGGAACTCGCCACGACCATATCGGCCGTGCCAAGGACCTGTTCCGTGCTATGGCACAGGCGAACCTGCGGAAGCAATGGGTTGCCCAAGCAAGCATTAACTTCGCCGATGACGAAGAGCTCCTCGCTTTGGCGGCGAAGGCCGGGTGCATCGGCGTCTTCATCGGCTTTGAAACACCCACACCGGAAGGGCTTCTGGAACTCGGAAAGAAATTCAACCTTCTGAAGGGCCGTGACTTTCGCGCCTCCGTGCGGCGCATACAGCGGCACGGCATACTGGTTGCAGGTTCTTTTATCATCGGTCTGGACATAGACGAACCGGGCATCGGCAAACGTATCGCCGAGGCGGCCGGTCGGTACGGTGTGGACCATCTCAACACGCTGTTTCTGACTCCCCTGCCCGGCACTCGCCTATGGGACCAGATGAAATCGGAGGACCGCATTGCCCTCGATACGTTCCCGGAGGACTGGAAATACTACACGCTGACCTTCCCGGTAGCCCGGTATAAGAATCTGTCTCTGGATGGCATTATCGGAGAGATGATCTCCTGCGATCGGGAATTCTATTCCATGCAGC
>JAXHSV010000035.1:0-17565 GCA_034190305.1 Planctomycetota bacterium
GGTCGGTATAGACCAGCCTGACACTTCCTGTCGGTAGTTCTCGCAGGATCGGTAGGTTGTCGCCGAAGAAGATTTTGTTCATCGTACTTACTATCCTGCCGTTATTGACTCTGTGAGCACCGGGTCGCATCGGTATTTCGACACAGAGACGCAGAGGTACAGAGATTTAAAGAAAAGGTCTTTTTCTGTTTTATACCTCTGCGTCTCTGCGTCTCTGTGTAGCATCATCTCTTTAGCAAGCCCGGTGTTTACAGGTTGTTACCGTATCAGACGCATCCTGCCGACATTAGGCACGATCGGCAAGCGCTTGAGCATCGGGAGGCGGAAGCCTCCGGGCCAGTACACGAAGAACGCCCTTCCGATCATGTTATATCGCGGGACGGTTCCCAACTCGTATCCCGGTCTGAGCGTCGCGGCGTGGTTTCTCCAAAGTCGTGAATCCAGAGACGCCGGTGAATTGTCGCCGAGAACGAAGAATTCATCCATGTCGTCGGGCTTGTCGTTGAACTTTCGCAGTACCATTGGGTTTCCGGTTGTCGCTCTTCCGGGTTTGTCCGGGTCTTGCCCGATAAACGGGCACGTATAATACACATCACGCATAAGTTTGACATGCCAAAGTTCCGCTGCACCTCCACGGGCCAGAATCGCAACCGTCGGCGTCGGGACCGCCCTGGCGACTGCCCGGATAATCCGGTTCCGATCGGATGTATATTGATTCTCTGTGCTGGTAAGAACCGCCTTTCCGTTTATCCACAGCGTTACTTGCCTTTCCACGTTCGTCAGTGCTACGTCATAAGCCTTTCCCGCCACCAAGGGGTCCAGGCGGACCGAATCCCACGGCTGTTCGTCCCACTTGACGTCCCCGCCGTCGGATACGCCGTGTTCCAGCGTGCAACTGCCGTCGGTGTCCACCCAGGCGCGGAAGTGGTCCGACAGACTGCTAATGTGCAGCCCCACGCGGAGGCCGCTGCTTTGGCGGGGTACGAACGTGAGCGACAGTTTCAGGTCGCTGCAGACGTCAACGTTCGGATCGTAACCCTTCGGGCCGGGAGGGCTGGGTTGATTGTAGGCATAGACGGGGCAGAATCGTTGGCGGTCGATCTCTGTGCCGGTGGCGAATCGCAACTCAGACGGCGCTTCGACGTCCTTCGAGCCGGCGAATTTGAATATCCGCCCGCCGTGGTCTCTGGTCCATTCATCCCTGCCGGTGGTGTCACGCCAGAGTGGTCGCCATTCCCGACCGGTTCTGGCCTTGTATATTACCGGGTCGGGCTGATAGTCATTGTCGAAAATCACCTGCCACATAACATCCTGGGTCTTGCGGGATTTTTTCCGGAGGATGTACCAGGGGCATTCTTTTTCGGCGCGGGGATTTGCGAAATCTTCCCGGTCGATTCGGCCGTCATTATTAAAATCTTTCCCGTCGCGGACGAACACGTTTCCATGGACGATCTCTATCATTTGTCCCGGCAGGCCGATGAGGCGCTTGATGTAATTTTGCTCGTTGTCCTGCGGATTCTTAAAGACTACTACTTCCCATGGCTTGGGCTCGGTGAAGCGATATAGGTACTTCAGCACCAGCACGCGGTCCCCACCGTAGGCATATTCCTTTCTGAACGTATTCCGGCAGCTGCAATTCGGGCAGAGAGGCGCCCCTGTCCGACCACCGAGCGACAGAGGGGCAGACAGGTTCACCGACGGCGCGTTGGAAGCGTGGGGAAGGCCGAAGGCGTAATGATACCCGCAGGCAGGACAATCGAACTGCCAGTGCTGCCCCATCAGGCGCGGCGCCATCGAACCGGTGGGAATCACGAACGCCTCCAGCACGAACGCGCGCAGCACAAACGCCAGCACCACCGCTATCCAGATGCTCTCGACCGTCTCGCGGATTGATGAGGACTGTTCACTGCTTTTACTGTTGTCTTGTGCCATAGGTCCCGTTCTCGTTCACCGTAATGTTTAATACATTATCGGTTCCCGCCCGGTTGTGCAAGTAACCGAAAAACAGGGATTGGGGATTAGGGACTTGGGACCAGGAAAAACAAAAATGCTGTAATCTTAAAAATCCGCAATCTGCAATCTACGATCCGCAATGTGTTGACGCCGAAGCGCCTTTGTGATAATTCCATGCTCAAAGGAGCACGCAGTGAGCATGACGACCGAACAACTGGCCGAACGGGTAAAGGAAACAGCCTACCTGGAAGGGGACTTCCTCCTCCGAAGCGGAAGGCGGAGCAGGTTTTACCTCGATAAGTATCTTTTCGAGACCGCTCCGGATATTTTGGCCGAGATGGGCAGGCGGATGGGCGAGTATGCCGCCGACGCCGATGTCATAGCCGGGGCTGAACTGGGGGCGGTGGCGCTGGCGGCGGCGACTAGCATGGCGACCGGAAAACCGTTCGCCATCGTCCGAAAGGCCAAAAAAGACTACGCCACGGGAAAATTCATCGAGGGCGCGCCGGTTGAGGGTAAAAAAGTCCTCCTTGTCGAGGACGTCGGCACGACCGCAGGAGCGGCTTTGGAAGCGGCAGAGACTCTCACAGCCGCCGGCGCTAAAATAACCCGACTGGTCTTCGCCATCGACCGCATGGAAGGCGCCCACGAAAACGTCGAGTCGGCAGGATACGAATTCAACGCGATACTGACAGCAGAAGATTTAGGGATAAAATTATAAGCACCAGGAATTAAAGACTCCGCGTTTTTGCGTAAATGTGCTTTTATTGATTCCGTTTCGATGGACACTTGTGATACGCTAAAACCTGTTGAATGTCGTTCCGCACACTTGACTGACATACCGGGAATAACCGATACTGACTTATAGGACTGTTATACAGAACTATGAAAACTGATGTAACATTCAAGCACCCGCCAGTAATAGAGACAGTTTTGAGCATTCAGTTCGAGCGACTGCCCGAGCTGACAAACGCGCATTTGGGAGCATTTTGGCAGCAAAGAAAATCAGAGTGGCCGCAGGCCAATGACGCTCCTCCACTGGAGGAGCAGTTCGAGACATTCGGGAAACAAACGGGATGGCAGAAGGGCATTCACCTGAAAATAACGCAGGCTCCCGCTGCACGGCTTCAGATGAAAAATGCAACGGGCGATCGGATGATCCAGCTGCAAAACTGCCGCCTGGACTATAACTGGATCGGTCAGTCTAAACAGAAATACCCAAGGTATAATACAGTTCGCCCCGAGTTCGATAAGATTCTGATTGCTTTCGAAGAACTTGTTACCGAGCACAGATTGGGAGATCTGGTTCCCAACCAATGGGAAGTTACCTATGTAAATCATATCTTCAAAGGTGAGATCTGGAGTAACTCCGAGGATTGGGCCAGTTTGTTCAAATTGCCCGGTTTGGCGGTTGTTCCCGAGGGCCTGCGATTCGAAGGCTTTGGGGGACACTGGCATTTCGAGATCGAGCCGCAACGTGGACGACTGCATGTGGCCATTCAGCAAGCCCTAGTCGGAGACCCGGAGAAGAAAGAAGCCTTAGTAATGAATCTGACGGCCCGAGGGCCTATTGCTAATAATCAAAATGCCATCACAGCCATTGACGAGGGACTGAACTTGGGACACGATGTGATCGTAAAATCCTTCAGGGACCTGACTTCACAGCAGGCGCATGACTATTGGAACAGGGAGAACCACGATGCCGACATATAGCGCTGCAGTTCTTTCCGGTGAACCCATACCTGCTTTTCGTCCTGAGAACGTTCGGGATCCAGACCTTGTGGAGAATGAACAAATCCAGAGAAACAGACAGGCTTGGGTTAAGTTTATCGATGCCAATCTGGTTGAATGGGGGAAAGACCCAACCGCCTTAGAGGATGAAGACTTTATCCCTCCGAGCCTCGATGTCATCAATCTGGCATGCAATGTAGCCGTTAAACTGAGGAACGAAGGGCATGTCCCGCCGACGAGGGTTATTCCGGATGGAGAGGGAGGAATCTCTTTCGAGTGGGTCGAGGAAGATATTTCTCATTCTCTGAACATGTACGCTGACCAGACCGCCGAATTGCTCACTTTTGACGATTGTCGTCTGCGCGAACGCCGTCGCCTGCTGTGAGGTCCTGTCATGGGCGATGGGTCAGAGCCTATGGAAGACGATGAATATCTCTATAGGCGGATTCTATTGCAATATTTCAATCCGAGTCAGGGTTCGGAGCCTAGTCCAAAGGCCTTCCGTCCGCGGAAGCATGACGAGACGGGACTATCTGTTTTCAGAGCGAAGTACGTAACTCCTGAACAGGTCGCGCAGAATGATCGTGGCAAACGTTACTATGTTGCCCGGCTACGCGCTGGGGACCTCCGTGATAATGGAATAAAAGTTGTACCCAGAATCGAAGGCCATGAACCAGGGCATGCGGAACTGCCGGACCTTACCTATGATAACCGGAGCACTGATGTGGGCGAAGAGGCACAGCAGCTTCTTGCTCGGAGACTTTGCCTGGAAGTGCTGGGGCCGTTTCCCCGGCAAGCCTGACGAACTTCATAAAGGGGATGGAGCGATTAATCGCCTTTTCCCTTTCATCCAGAAGCAGGCGTTGCACTGCGCGGTTGGTCTCCCGGCCCGCCACGCGACAAACCTCGCGGTTAACCGGAATTTTTCTCCAGGACTTTTATCAATGCCTGCGTTCCGTCGCGCCCGCCGCCGGCGTCGGCAAGGTCACGGTACAGCCGCTCGACAAGCGCCAGGCCCGGCAGAGACAACCCCATCGCCTTCGCCTCCGACAGCGCGATGCCCATGTCCTTGATGAAGTGCTCGACGATGAAACCCGGCGCGAAATCGCGTCTGACGATTCGCGGGCCAAGATTATTAATCGACCAGCATCCCGCAGCCCCGCGTCCGATGATGTCGATGACCGCGCGAGAGTCCAGGCCGGAACCGGCGGCGTAAAGCAGCGATTCGCACACGCCGATTATTGTCCCTGCGATGAGTATCTGGTTGCACATCTTGGTGTGCTGTCCTGCTCCGGGCGGACCCATGTGGGCGATGTTTTCGCCCATCAACTCCAGCATGGGACGGACAGTCTGGAAGGCTTCGGCGTCGCCGCCGACCATAATAGCCAGTCGGCCTTCGCGCGCCCCGACATCCCCGCCGGAAACGGGCGCGTCCAGGCTCGCGGCCTCTTTGGCTGCGTATGTTTCGGCGAGTTTTCGCGCCAGCGACGGCGCGCTGGTGGTCATATCTACGACGATGGTCCCGGCGCGGACGGATTTGATGACGCCGGCGGCGCCGAGATGCACCTCTTCGACATCGGCGGGAAAACCGACGATTGTGAAGACGACGTCGGCATCGGCGGCGCAAGCTGCCGGAGTATCCGCCCATTCGGCGCCGGCCTCCAGCAGACCGCCGGCTTTGGCGGGCGTGCGGTTGTGCACACGGAGACTATAACCGCCTTCGACGAGATGACCGGCCATCGACGAACCCATTATCCCTGTACCAATCCAGCCAACCTTCGTTCCGCCCGGCTCGATTTCCATTGCTTTTCTCCTCGCTCAACATAATTAAGATTAACCATAATTGTCGCTTCGGCGATAGTTGATTGTCGCTGCCCGCCGATGGCAAGGAATTTATGGCGGTATCAGCAGCCTTGATTCCCGATGCTTCCGTTCAGTTTCCCTGTGCCACTATACCCGCAACAAAAAAATGCCGATGACGCGGCCAGGAAGCAGGGAAACGGTGGTTTTGAAGGCGCCCGCCTACCGGGATGGGTAACAAGCACGTAACGTGCAGGTAAACGATAAGAGAAGATATTTTATCTCAACGTTCTCATTCAGCCTTGCGGCGACGGATGTACATGCACAGACCGCTGACGCCGGCGAAAACAGCAAACAGAGTGCCCGGTTCGGGGATAATGTACCCGCCGACGATATAGACTTCCTCCTGTCCATCGTTGTCGAACAGTGTCTGCACTTCGACAAACATTCCGTAGTCGGTGTACCGGGTAAGGTCCAGGTCCGGGATGAACCCTCCCCAGTCGCCCCTGGCCGCATCAGCGTTGTTGTCGGCAGTTAAACCTTCGATCTGGTAAACACCGGGCAGATAGACCCAATTGGGCGTGCCCGGGAAATCCCCGAATATCGTGTCGCTCAGATTGAAGACAACTACGCCGGGGTCGCCGGAAGCGATGAGCGGGTCGATGATGTCGTTAACCTGGGCGGCTGTCAGGCCCAGCAACCCGTTGAGACCGGTCCCGCCTGGAATGACATCCGGATGCACCAGGATAAGCCGGCCACGCAACCAAATATCCTGCCGATTGGGCACTGGCGCCTGAGGAGCCGGGCTGCCGGTTGTCGGCCAACCCGACGGCAGATCACCGGGAGGTATGGCATTGCTCGTACTTTGCTGGTTCTGGTCGAAGGCAAAGACCGGACTGGTCGAACCTGGATTGATATTCTGGATGAGATTGAGTATCTCGCCGCCGGTCAGGACGCGAACGACCATGTCGGGGTTCTGCCCCAGGCCGTCTTCGTACTCGAGCCCATACCAGAAGCTGGCGCTTTGGGCGGCGTTGAAGTCGTCGTATGGCCCACCCACCTTGTCATCCTGCCACTTCACTGGCGGAAGCAGTGGGCTGTTGGTATTGCCGTTGGAGAATATCCGCAGGAACGGATCGACATTATTGCCCGTCGGCAGTTTCGGCACCTCAACCCCCGGATACTTCTGGGCAAGAATCTTCCAGTTGAACGTCAACATATCGTCCATAAGGAAATAGGTACTGTCCGACACCGGCACTGTTACCGCCGCGACAGGTTGCGGGAGAAACGCCAGGACAAACGCCACTGAGATCACTGCTGCAAGAGTTCGCATGACCAAACCTCCCTTAATGCGCTACGCGCAAAAGCACCTTGCCCTACCGCCTTTGCCAATCTTTATACTGTAAGTACTACCGCGCGATTATGAGTTCTGTCAAGTGTTTTCCGTCATCATTGACAGATATTAATGCTTCGGCTATATGTTGATTAACGCTCCCAGCCGCAGGGGGTTATCGCTGATTCCCGCTGATTTTCAGATGTGTCGAAATGAAGGTATCCAGGCCGTCTTTATAGGTCCGGCCGGAGACTATAAACCCTTCGTTGTGCGAACCGGTGATTTCCAGAAATTCCTTAGGCCCGCCGGCAGCGTCGAATATCGCCTGGCCGTGAGAGAAGGGAATCATATCGTCATCCCGGCTGTGGACGACAAGGACCGGACAGGCCGCCTGCGAGACGCCTTCGGCAGCGTTGAATTGATAACGCGACAGCCACCTCAGCAGCGCGCAAGGAAGGAAAGGATAGATGTCCGAACCGATTTCCGGGATGGATGTGCACGTCGATTCGACGATGAGCGCCTTTGGTTTATGTTTTCCAGCCAGATGAACCGCCACCGCCCCGCCTAAAGATCGGCCGAAGAGGATGATTTTGTCCGGCTCTGTACTCCGCTGCTCGAGAAGATATTTCCACGCAGCCTGGGCGTCGAGATACAGGCCTTCCTCACTTGGTTTGCCTTCGCTGCGTCCGTAGCCGCGATAATCGATAATCAGCGTGCTCAAGCCCAGTTCGTGGAAAATCAGCAGCGAATCAAGGCGGTGAGAGATATTACCGCCGTTACCGTGGAAGAAAAGGATCGTGCCTCCGGCGTTCTCGGCAGGGACGAACCATCCGGTGATTTTCACGCCGTCGTCGGTACGGATTTCCACCGGCTCGAAGGGCAGGGCGACATCGTCAGGCGTCGCCTCGATCCGGCGGGTCGGGAAGAACACGAAACGCGACTGGAAGAAATAGAGGATGATCACGAAACCCGCGACGGAGAACAGAACAATACGAAAAATCGCCCAGAACACTTTGCGTATCCTCCGCTGTGGTTTTTGCGGACTTTCCTGCAAAGGTTTCACTTCCCGACGTTGCGGATGATCTTTCGCGGGCATTTTTCCATGGCTGCCGACAGGTCTGTATCGTCCTGGTATCGCTCGTAGTCGATTGATGCGTTGTTGTCGGCGACGGTGAAGATGTCGTCGAGTTTGGCGCATATCCCGCAGGCGATGCAGCCGACGGTGCAGACGCCTCGGACGACCTTTCCGGGGTCGTGGTTCGAGCAGGCGACAACGGTCATCGTATCGTCGTGGAAGGGGACCATCTGAATGATGTTTCGCGGGCAGGCGCGGACGCATGCGCCGCATCCGACGCATTTTTCGTAATCTACCACTGCCAGGCCGTTGACTATGTGTATCGCGTCGAACTTGCACGCGACTACGCAATCGCCCAGGCCCAGGCAGCCATAGGTGCAGCCTTGTACGCCGGCGACCATAACGGCGGCTGCGCAGGTCGGTTCGCCTCGGTATTCAGGCCGTTTCAAACGAGCGTCGAAATCGGCCCCGCACAACACCACAGCCTTGGCGGCGACACCGGCGACATGCTCGATGCCCATAATCTCGGCGATGCGCTCGGCTACGGCGGCGCCGCCGACAGGACAAAGATTCGGCGGGGCGCCGTCGTGGAAGACAGCCTCGGCGTACTCATTGCACCCGACGAACCCGCACCCGCCGCAGTTGACGCCGGGAAGCGCGCTGACCAGTTGCTGCAATTTCATCGGCACATCGACGCGCCAGCGCACGTTCGCCCAGCCGAGCAAAACCGCGAAAACGCCAGCCAACGCAAGCATCACACATACCGCAAGTATTATCGTCGGAACCATTTCATTTCAATCCGCAATCTACAATCCGCAATGGTTTATCCCGCCATACCCTTGAAACCCATGAACGCCAATGCCATCAGTCCGGCGGTTATCAGCGTAATTCCCGGACCTTTGAGCGGTTCGGGTATGTCGGCGGCCTCCAGTTCCTCGCGTATCCCCGCCATCAGTACGATCGCCAGCGTAAAGCCGATCCCGCCGAAGAAACTATAGACCAGCGCGAAGAGGAAGTTATCCGTCAGTTCCGCATCTTTTGCGATGGTCAGGCAGGCGAAGAGAATCGCGCAGTTCGTCGTAATCAGCGGGAGGAACACGCCCAGGGCCTTGTAAAGGGCGGGGGCGAACCGGCGGACGTACATCTCCACCAGCTGCACCATCCCGGCGATGACGAAGATGAAGATGATGTACTGGAGGAAAAGCATGTCCTCGACGACCGTTTTTCCGGCAATTGCGTTGACGGCGCCGACCAGGGCGCTGCCCGGAACGAGCGCGAAATGACTGACAAGCCAAGTTACGCTCCCGGCGATAGTGATTACAAAAGTTACCGCACATCCCATTCCGAAGGCGGTGTCTATCCGCCGGGATACGCCCAGGAACGGGCAGATTCCGACGAAGTAAATCAGCACCAGGTTATTGATAACTGCCGTCGCCAGCGCGATGAACAAAATATCGGTTATTACGTTCATTTTCTTGTCGGTATTCCGGTAATCTCTTCGAGCCTGAGCCTCAGAGCCGAAGGTCGGTATTCCGGCCTCACGGTTTTTTCCTCATCGATAACCAGTTGACCAGTCCGATCAGCAGTCCGAGTGTTATGAACGCCCCTGCCGGTCCCTGCATGACCGCCCAGTTAGGCCACCACCCGGGCATGATGCGGACAGACTCGAAGACCATTCCGGTTGCGAGGATTTCCCGGACGACCGCGATGCTGATCAGGCCGGCTAGAAATCCTATTGACTGGCCTACCGCGTCGGCAATCGCCACGCCCACCGATTGCTGCGACGCGCAGACCTCGCAGCGGCAGATAATGATGCAGTTGACGATAATCAGCGGAACGTAAGGCCCGAGCCTCTGGCTCATTTCAAAGACGTAGGCCTGAAGAACCCGGTCGATAATCGTTACGAACGTTGCGATTGTCAGCGTGAATACAAGTATTCGCAGGTGGCCTTTGAGCCGGTTCTTCAGCAGAGCGACGACCACGCTGGCCATTATCATCACGAACGCCGTAGCGCCGGCCATGGTAACTGCCCCGGCGAGCGTGGCAGTTACCGCCAGCGTCGGGCACATTCCCAGCAACTGGCGATACGTAGGGTTATCGTCAAGCAGTCCGTTGCGAAAACGTCTTGCTGCGCCCGGAAGGGCTGAATCAGTCATGGCCGGCGCCCTCCTTCGCAATATCTGCCAATTTCCCACGAACGGCGGCAAGGTTGTCGTTTATTGTTTTGCCCACGCCTTTGGATGAAATCGTCGCCCCGCTAATGGTGTTATATTCCTGGCCTGAAGCCTGTTTCCCGGGCGAGATTGGCGACAGGGGTTTGGTCGCGTCCCTGCTCTCGAACTGCTTGTAGAAGTCGCTTTTCTCTTTCTTTATCTTGTCGCCGATACCGGCTGTCTCCAGGCTCTTGATGACGCGATAACCCTTGAGTGTCTCTACCCGCTCATCCACGCCGATCAGCAGCGTCAGCGTGTCGTATCCCTGTCCGGTGGCGAGTATGCCCCAACCGACGCGCCGGCCTTGCCTGATGGCGGGGTAGCAGTGTATTTTTTTGCTCCTGCCGGCGATTTCGCCCTCAACAGGTACAGGCTTATCCGTCCTCGTACCCTCGCCGAACATATCAACAAGCCTGCGAGCGATAAGGTCCTTGACGTTTTGTTCGATCCGCGGGCGAGTAACGTTCTCCACGAACGCCAGCGCAACGCCGAACACCACTGCCAGCAGCAGAACCAACCACGCCTGAATGAGGTAATTCTTCTTCATCCGTTTCGTTCTGTACGATCTAATAAGTTTGATAAAAAGTCTTCTGCCGCAGAGGCACAGACGTTACAGGGATTTTAATATTATTTTTCTCTGCGCTCTCTGCGCCTCTGTGGCCTATTTATTTTTTCACTCGTCCGCCGACTGGCCTGGGAACGGTCCAGCGGTCTATCAGCGGAACGGTCATATTCATTACCAGAACGGCGTACATGACGCCTTCGGGCACGTTTGCGAACAGTCGTATCAGCATCACCAGCACGCCTGTTCCTGCGCCGAAAATCCATCTGCCTCTGCGGCTGAGCGGGCTGGTGGCGGGGTCTGTGGCGATGAAAAACGCCCCGAACATAAGTCCGCCCGCCAGCAGGTGATGTCCGACGGTCAGGACCGTGTCGGTGAGAACCTGATTGATTCCCGCGACGACGGCGGCCGCCGCCAGCATACTCAGCGGGATCCGCCATGACGCCGAGCGGCGCAGGATAAGGTACATCCCGCCGATAAGACAGGCAATCGCGCCGGTCTCGCCCACCGAACCGTTGACGCATCCCAGCGCCAGGTCTTGCAGCGAAAAGGCGACCTGCTCGAACTTCCCGGCTGCTAGGGGCGTAGCCTGCGAGACGATCTCGACTGCCCGCGCCGGGCCGACATCGCCCGGAAGCAGATACGTTGTCATCTGTCCGGCGAAGCACGCCTGGAGGAACGCCCTGCCGGCCATTGCCGGGTTGAAAATGTTAGAACCAAGTCCGCCGAAGAGCATCTTTGCGATGAGAATAGCGACGGCGGAACCTATAAAGCCGACGTACCACGGCGCGGTCCAGGGAATCGACAGCGCCAGGATCAGGCCGGTTACGGCGGCGGATAAATCGCCGACGGTTTGCGGTCTTTTGCGAAGTTTTTGAAAAAGAGCCTCGAAGAACATGCAACTTACAACGCATACGCCCATCTGCATCCCCGCCCGCCATCCGAAGACGTAAATGCCGGTCGCAGCCGCCGGAACCAGCGCTATGAGCACGTCGATCATCACCCGCCGCATACTGCGCGCCGCCGAGATGTGCGGACCCGGAGCGACGGACAAGACCGGAGTAATCTGTTGTAATTCTTTCGCTTCTTCTGTCATCAAAAGTCTCAAATCCGAATATCGAAATCCGACGCCGAAGGCGCCCCGAAGGGCAACAAATTCAAATCTTCGAAATCCCAAATCTTCAAACAGGCGTTCCGATTCGTTTTGTTTTGGTCATTTGAATTTTGGATTTGTTTGCTTTTTGTTATTTATATTTTGTGCTTTAATCCTTTGGTAAGCCCGCCTTGCCCGCCCTGATTAACTGCACCAGTGGAATCTCTGCCGGGCATACGTACGCGCAGCAGCCGCACTCGCAACAGGCGGTCAGGTAATACCGACGGGCCATTTCCCAGTCCGCATTTTTCGCCGCCAGTGCGATTCGCGTCGGCACCAGCCCCAGCGGGCAGACATCGACGCATCGCCCGCAGCGAACGCAGGCGGTTTCATCGGCCTTACGCGTCTGCGCCTCGGTCAGCACCACGACGCCGGAGGTGCCCTTGGTTACGGGCGTCTCCAGGTCGCCCGGCGAGAAGCCCATCATAGGCCCGCCGGAGATTACGCGCCCCGCCTCCTCGGTCAACCCGCCGCAATATTCGATTAAGGCGGCGTAACTGGCGCCCACCGGCGCCAGGACGTTCTTCGGGCTAACGACGCCTTCGCCGGTAACGCTTATGATCCGGTGCGTCAGTGGTTTACCTCGCAGCACCGCTCGCGCCACAGCAGCGGCAGTGGCGACGTTGACGACCACCACGCCCACGTCCAGCGGCAAGCCGCCGGTCGGGACTTCGCGGGACATTACAGCGACGATGAGTTGTTTCTCGCCGCCCATCGGATAACGTGTGTGGACGCCTGCGACATCGACGCCGGTTCCCTCTGCCGCTGACAGCATTGTTTCGATGGCGTCGGGTTTGTTGTCTTCTATGGCGACGATAATCCGCTCGACCCCCGCAGCCCTGCCCGCCAGCAGCGCGCCGGAAATTATCGCCCCCGGCGCTTCGAGCATCAGGCGGTAGTCGCTCGTCAGGTACGGTTCGCACTCACAGCCGTTGATAATCAGCGTGTCGATGGGCTTTTCCGGGTTGCGTGCGAATTTGACGTGCGTCGGGAAGGTCGCCCCGCCCATTCCGACGATACCGGCGTCGTGGACTTCCTTCGCGATTTGCTTCGGCTCGAAAGAATCAATCGGCCCGGTCGCCCAGTCGCCGCCGTAAATGTCGTCCCAGAGCGCCTGGCCGGAAAGAGGCTGGGCTTCGGCGGCGTTTATGGGAACGGCTCCGACGTGCTGACCGTTCGGCAGCGTTACGACAGTCTCCGCCGTCGTCGTCCCCGCCACCGACGCATGCACCGGCGCGGATACGAACGCCTCTACGTCGCCGACGACGTCGCCGAGGGACACCTCCGTCTTCGGTTTTACCGTGGCCTTACACGGCGCGCCGATATGCTGCGAAAGGGGGATCAGGACCGACCTGGGCGTCGGAAGGACTTCGACAGGAGCGCCGGCCGAGAGCGACTTGGCGTCATCGGGATGCACGCCGCGTGCGAAAGAACGTTTGCCCGGAACCTTTGTCGTCTCGGCAATTGTCATTGAGATACTTTCCGTCTCCGCCGCGCGTACAGACCTGTAATCGCCGCAGCCGCGGATGTGAGCACGAACGCCCCGACACCGGCGGCAATCCGCATGTTCTCGCCCTTGACCCAAGTCGCCGCCGTTATCGCCGCGGCCACCGGCAGCAGGAAATACCCAGCCGATTGACCGACCAAGGACCAGCCTGACAACCCGCTATCGCTATCACCTTCGGATCGGCCCGCCTGCCGATCGGTGGGTAGGCACGACGAACGCACCGGACAGGACCGGCAGTTGGATTTACTTTCACTGTCCATAAATGCAAATAGAGGATAAATAAAGTCTGATAACTTACCGACCCGTAGCCGCACGAGCAAGGAGATTTTGTCCTGAAGTCCAGCCATAATAAATGGCTGGCCTTCGGCGCCTTTGACGGTCCTGGGTCTTTTCGGAAGGATTCACTTTCCCAGCAGGTTGTCCAGCACGCCGTTTTTCTTGTTCTTGTCTTTGGGCTTTTCGTCTTTCCTGCCGCCCGTGAGTTTTTCGAGCAGGCCTCCGGTTTTGTCCTTTCCGCCGGTCGATTTGGCGAGAAATTCCTTCAAGGCTTCGTCGTCGGGCCTGGCCGATAGCGTCATCTTTTCCGGGTGCAGCGACGGATGGCTGGAGAGATCTTTACCCTCGAGAGTAAATGTCGGAAAGTTCTGGTGTAATTCGATCCGGCTGACCTTGACGTCGCGGATAACCCATGTCGGGTTTTTGGCAAGGATGTTCTTCGCCGACATTTTGAGATACCCCATAGCCTTGGCCCGCCTTCCGAGCGCTTCGGCGTCTTCGTCTTCCTTCTTGGCGCCGGGGTCGTCGGACTTGAGATAGTCTTTGAGTTTCTGGAGGCGTTCGTTGAATTTCTTAATCTGTGCGTAGTATTCAGCCCTTTTGTCCCATTTACCGGCCAGGTCGCCCAGGTCGAGGGGAGATTTTTTCTCGGCTTCGACTTGGCGATAGACTTCTCCCGGCGTTCCGCGCTCGGTATCCATTCGCATCGCATCGCACTCGACCAGGTCCATCACGAGCCGACGGGTCAGAATCGCCGCGATATCCACATCCATGACGATTTTCTCGGCCTGGAACAGGTTATGCGTCGGCCGGTCGGCGTCGGTAACCTCCAGGCCTTCGATAACGAGGCGTCCGCTGCGCAGCGACAGGTCGGCCTTGGCGATATTCACTTCTGCGCCGTTGACCGCAGCGATGGATTTCTCCAGCCCCGGCTTCACAAGCGGATCGAGAAAGATTATTCCGATAACAGCAAGAACCGCCAGAATCACCACTGCGGCGACGACTCTGCCCTTGCGGATCAGCGGCGACTTCGCCTCGGCCATGTCCGCCATCTTCCCCTTTTGCTTGCCAAAGACAATCCGCATAAGGAACCTGATTAAGGCGTTTCCTGCGACTTTTTGGGCTTTTTCGCTCCTGCCCGCCGCCGAGGCTATGGCTGAACGAGTCTTTACAATGGACCCGGCCACAAACCACGCCAGAAGTCCCCCGATTACGATAATCAGCGGAATCGCGCCGAGCAGGCAGTACACCTGAAGGTCCATCAGCGCGAGAACCGGCGTATCCGAAGCGCTGCGGACAAGCCCGCCCAGACCCCAGTCGTGAATCATCATGTAGCCGAGTCGGAACGTAACCGGCGCCAGGAGCAGACACAGAATCTTGCCCGGTACGAACGACAGGCCGGCTAGCGCACCGGTGGCGTTCAGAAACAGCACCAGGACAATCAGAAACACCAGTGTCAGATTAACCCCCGGAACCATCCCGATGGCGAAGCCGAGAAAAATGCCCAGAAACATATCGCGGAACGTCGCGCCCCCGCGCAGGGCCTTTCCCAGTTTGCGAATCAGTTTAATTGGATTCATGGCCGTTCTCCCAAAGACGTGTATCTCCTTCAAACACTACCGATGCAAGGCGGAAAAATCAAGCCCGGAGGGCGAAGAACAATATGTTACAATATACGCGACGAAAACGGTCAGTTTGAGTTAGAACGTGCTTGGGTGCATCCCATTTCAGTAGGTACTTTTCACGCCGCCATTGGTTTGGATTCCCATAGTTCTCGCCATTGCCCGTTAAACCAGACGGTTCGCAGCGCTAAAATCGCATCCGCTCCGAGCACCGTCCAACGCATCCGCTAAGGACATCGATCTGCCAGTGAGAGTTCGCAATTTCGCTCTGCCTGACAAATCGCCCCTGACAATGGCTTTTGGCTTGGGCGTTCAGGATCAAATGAGCGCCTTTTACAAGTACTACCCGCCGGAGAAATTCAACTCTCAGGAGATGGTTAATAAAACCATCGACCTTCTGGCGCGATACGGTGTTAACACTCTTTTATCTTTTATACGGATACATAACTTGCCGCGACGACCACCTGCTTAAGATAAACAAAAGCGGCGATAAGTGGCGGTATGATTTTACCGGCCTGGAGGGTGTTCTTGCCCATATGGTGGAGAAGGGCTTGAAGTTCAACATTTTTTCGCCTTCCTTCTGGTCCGAACCGGTGCTGAACTTCGTCTTGACACCCCTGCTGGCGGAGTTCGCCTACCTCGGAGATGAAATTTTTACCTCCGATGAGTTCGAGCGGCGGGTGCGCGAGCTCCTGGAGAGTTACGTTGTTTACCTGGAGGAAAAAGGATGGCTGGGGCACGCATTCTGCTACATCTGGGACGAGCCGCAGAGCAGGTCCAGCCTGGACCATTGCGAGCGGATGGCTGAGATGGTGAAGGAAGTGTGCTCTTCGATGCGGCGGTTCCTCGCCTGCGGGTATGCCACACCCAGAGACGTTAAGGGAATCGACATCTGGTCGCCTCATCTGGGAGAGTACTTGAGGGATGAGGAGCAATACCGCGCCGCGATGGAGGCAGGCGAGGAGGTCTGGTGGTACGTTTCCAACTCCCCCAACTATCCATATCCCACCCTGTTTGTGGATTTTCCGGCTGTTGCTCATCGAATCATCTGGTGGATGACCTGGAAATACGGGCTTGGCGGGTTCGTCTATTGGAACGTCAGCGCCTGGCACTATGCCGGTACGGAAAACTTCCACGAAGATCCGCAAAAGCGATGGCCTAACGCTCCCTGGAAAACGACAATGTTCGCCGATGCCGAAGGGAACGCCAGGAAGGGCACCGCCAACGGTGCGGGACAGTTGATTTACCCCTGGCCCGACGGGCCGACACCCTCGCTGCGGCTTGCCGTCATTCGCGACGGATTGCAGGACTACGAATACCTCCGGCTGCTGCGAGAAGGGATAGACCAACTCAAACTGAAAACCGGAGGAGAGGACCTGTCCGGTCTCATTGCAGAGTCCGAAGAGACGTTGAAGGTCGTCGATGACCTTGTGCAAAGCACTTCGGATTTCGAGATGGACCCCGCCAGGATTCTCGACGCCAGGGATAGAATATCGGCTCAGATCGAAAAAATACCGTCCGTTAGTTGAGTCAACATGAACTTTGTAGATGATTGGAAGATACCGGGCAATTACCTGCCTGCCTACTGCAGGTGGACATGTGCTTGACTATTTTCGCCCGCGACGAATCAACGCCAAACCTCCGAACCCCAGAAGCGCCATCGTCGCCGGTTCGGGAACCGCCGCAGATGCCGGAGGGTAGGTCCAGTTGCTCAGCAGGAAGTTCAGGTCCGAGTCGTCCACAAGATCGTCGCCATTGAAGTCGCCTTCATCCCATTCCGTACCGACGCCCCAGCCGGTCAGCAGGAGGTTCAGGTCGGAATCGTCCACCTTAATATCCCAGTTGGCATCACCTTTGATCCAGTCAATCTGTACCAGCGAGCCACCGCCCCCCAGGACGGTGCCATTAATCTGTCCCTTGTAGTAATAGAGGTTCAGGCCGTTAAGGTAAAGGATGGAACCTGCGTTGACAGTCAGGATTTTGACATACATAGCCTCATTGCCGGTGATGCCGTCAGCCTGGTTGTCGGCGTTGTCGGTCAAGCTGATTCTGCCGGGCCAGGTCCCGCCCAACGTCAGTGTGCCGAAGGCGAAGTTGTTTGTCCATCCGACTACGTCGGGTCCCAGGTCCGCCCCCGCGGCCTCAACCTGTTGGGTAGATCCGTCCGTGCGGAAGAACTGAACCGTTGCATCGGACAGGTCGAAAGCATATTTGCGGGTCGAGGCGTTATATAGATTGCCCATTATATGAAACGTACTTCCTGCATCGGCCAGCAGGACGCCTTCGGTAGCGACGGTCAGGTCGCCAACGATCACGGCGAATGAGGGGTCTATGTTAATA
>JAXHSV010000350.1:0-2162 GCA_034190305.1 Planctomycetota bacterium
GGGGATTTGATATTTGCGCATTTCGTTTCTCCGTTGAAAGAGTCATTTTCGTTACGCTATCTCAATTTCAGGGATGAAGCGTTTGAGGTTTTTGTAGAGGATTTTTTCCTTTTGGGCCTTTTTCGTATTGCAAGTCTCTATCTCCATCATCGTCCGGTTCGGAGGATCGAAGCGGCCTTCGTTCGAAGTCGCTTACGGGAATTATGACGGTGCTGATCGGATTGAGCATGGAATTCCCGCCTCCCTTGTGACTACTCCAGAGGAACTTCCCAAAGTTCATTATGGACAACGCAGTACAATTTGCCGTTATAAAAATTCAGGTGTTTTGCCTCCCAATCGCCCGTTCGAATGACCGGCTTGAACGAAACATGCGAATCCTCCAGCGTAAGGGTACAGATGTTCTCCCCTACCGAAGCATAGATTTTCCCGTCAGGACCGGTAGCTACATATCCAAAGTCGTCGACAATATCACTGATATATTCGACTGAGCCGTCGTTCGGATTCCATATAAACAGGACGCCGTTCTTCAGATGCCAGGCAAATTCGACATTTCCTTCCAGGCCGAGGATATCCCCGGACGGCAGAATCGCCAGAAGGCGGGCGATTCTGGTTCCTTCCCGAACCGCCTGTTGGCGATCTATAGTAAGGCTGTCGGTGTCGAACGACACAAGTTGGGCGGTATGTTCGGTTGCCGGTTTCGAATCGCCGTCGGCAAATACTTCGGTGGCGAAACATAGCCGGCTTGCACCCGGATCGATCATGATGCTGTTGGGCGCCTGGTTGGGGACGATATTCCGCCAGACGCGGACTTCGCCGGTTGTCGGGTCTATGCGGGACAAGGCCCCTCCAAGCCGACCATACTCGGCGCCCGATGTCAACCAGATAAACCGTCCGTCATGGACCATTGATTTAGGCCTCATCTGCTCATGTCCGACCTTCGTCAGAACACGGGGATTTTCAGGCCAGGATACCGGCGCAGCCGGATCAAAGGCGATGATATGACAGGTAGTATAATTTGCCATTATCAACCTGTCTGTGGCGAGGTCCCACACCATGGCGCAGATTTCTCCGGCCCCTGGAGCAGCCTGGCCGAGGTCGCGCCCCTTACCGGTAGCCAGGTCAATCTCCCAGAATCGCTGGTTTATGTAAGGCCCGCCGAAAATGCGGCCAATTTCAGGAACCAAACACATGGCGTGAGTACGCATCAGCCCGGTTGAATCCACCCGGCAATCAAACACCTTATCCGTTAGCGTATCGTACCTCAAAAACTGCCCGCTCGTGTCGAGAGCGCAAACATAGCGGTCTGCCAAGGCATACATTATCGCCGGCGAGTCCCCAGCGAAGCATTTGTGTACGAGTTGCCAATTCGGCTGATCGGCAGTCGGTTCAACTCGCCACAGGTCGCCGCCGGCGCCGAACAGGCTGTAAGTATTTCCATCAAGCAGGCAGGAGGCCCGTTGAGGCTGATAAAAACTCGCCGCCGCTTCTTCCGGCGGGCCCATATGGCCAATCATCTCAAAGGACGGGTATTGCAGCACGAAGAACTCGTTGCCGCACTCGACCACAAGGTGCCCAGCGTCAATGAACGCCAGCCAATGTGTGGTGGTGTGTCCTTGCAATACCGAGGGGGTATGAGATTCAACCTCCAGCGTCTCCGGGTCCAACAGCACAAGCCTGGCGTTGGGAAAGTTCAGGCCCAGCAATATCTTCCCGTCGGGACATTCGATAACGCTGTGTGCATACATCGCCGGCGGGTAGGCAGAATCCACCCGTTCGAAGGTCTTCAGTAGTTTCCGATTCCGCCAGTCATAGACGCATGCCCCGCCGGGGTTGGCCGACCAGACCACCAGCGAATCGGTAACACATCCGCCCCACGTTAGTCCGTCCATCTCGCCGCTGACGAGAATCTCGAACTTATCCGCCCGGGGATCATAGGAAACCAGCGACCCTTCCCCGCAGCCGAGGTAAAGCAACCCGTCAGGCCCGGGCCGCAGCATGTACGCGCCGGGTATCCCCTCCGGCAGGTAACGGCAGAGACTCTCGCCCGTCTCCGGATCGAAGATATATATCCGCCCACTATCGTCACCGCCATAGATACTGGAAACCAGGCGAACCTGTCCGCCCACTTCAATCTCGGCGATCTCGCCATTGATAAACGGTAA
>JAXHSV010000351.1:0-2156 GCA_034190305.1 Planctomycetota bacterium
CGGAACTCGTGAAAAAAATCAGCAGGGATGCAGGGGATGTGGATTTGCGGCATCAACAGCAAGGCATCGGCGAACGGTTTATCGTAAAACAAGTCCGAACGGCAAGCCGATGTTCACTCGGCTTGCCGTTCGAAGGCGATGTGCTGTTGCAAGATTTCTATCGCCAGTAGTAATGCCACTGGTAGGTCAGGTCCACGCTTTTTCCGGCATCGAGCGTCAGTTTCCACGTTATCCTGCCGACGCCGTTGAAGTGCCTCCACCAGTGCGGCCAGTTGTACCAGCCCCACCAGTAGGGCTGCGTGTATCCGCCGACCTGGCCGAAGGTGGCGTCTTCAAGCACGTTGACCATTTCGATCTTTCCTTCCTGTCCGGCCTCGGTGGCGTTTCCAAGCACATGGCGAACTATCTCCAGTTCCACTGCCTCTTTGCGGAAGTTGGTCAGCGATATAGCGCCGGTAAGGTCGATGCGAGCATACTGATCGCCGTGCCAGACCTCGGCGTTGGGGATACGTTTGGTTTCCTTGTCCAGTTTTTTGACCTGGATATCAACGGCTGCGGTTATTGCCAGGTCGGTTGTGCCGCCGATGGCTGTGTAGGTCATTATGCCCTGCGCCAGCAGTCGCTCACCTCGTAGGATTAACGCCGGGGCGGTCGTCAGCGGATAGACGCTCTTGTTGGTCAGGCGAATCTTGTGCATGACCTTTGGCGCCGCAAGCAGCCGGGAAATTTCAGTCTGCTGCTGTCTTCCGAAGTTTCGGAACACTTCGGGCGGCGGGGCGAAGGGAATGTTCAGAACATAAACATCTTTGTAGGGCAGCGTGTATTGAGCCACGGGCAGTACCATGCGCTGCCCTTTTTTGAGCGTAACGTGCTTCACGGTGAATATGAACAGGTCTTCGGCGCCTTCGGCGCCGCCGACCTCCGGGCCAAGGTCCATAGGCGCCGCTGCCGCCGGCATATCCCTGACCTCGCCCATTCGCGTAACCTGTGTCATCATTGCGTTGGAAAATCCCCGGGCTGTCTGACCCTCCCTGAAATACTGCGACAACCGGGCGACTGCCCCCTGAAGCGCGATCGGGTCCACCGTGTCCTTGAAGGTAAAGGTCGGTACGCCGATTACCAGGTTGCAGGTAACGTCTTCCATGTCGGTCAGTTCATTAAGCAGCGTAGCCTGGAGTTTCACGACAGCGTTTCCTTTGCCGTCCAGCGCGATCTTGTAATTGGGAATCCACCGCACGCCTCGCTGGAGGTAGATCATCCCCACGTCGGCGGTTTTTTTAGGCGCCTTGCCGTTCCAGTCCATTTTCAGCGTCAGCATGTTGCGGAATTCCTCCGCGATCGACATACCCTTGTGCGGACCTTTGAACGCAAGGTTGCGGATGTCGTCTATCGCCAGGTCTTCCGCGCCGTTTTCACTCATCAGAAGCACAACGTTGGACTTTTTCGGCAGCATCGGGGCTGCGCCCGGCGGATTTCCGACCTCCAGTTTTGCAGAACCCATCTCCGGCAGTCCGACGATCCTTCCGGCGTGCGTCTTGCCGTCGATGGTGTTGATGATCGCCTCGCTGCCGATGTTGGCGGCAAGCAATTCGCGCAGGCCCATTGTCGTCCGCTCGACAGTTATCTTACGCTGCCCTGCCACCACGGATGAGAGTTTTGCGTTCTTGTCGGACGAATAGGGCCAGAACGTTCCTATCACGGGCGCGGGCAGGTAGTCCATCACTACGTTTCCAGCCGCGTCCGTCGGCATCGTTCCTTCATGAAGCACAAAGGCATGGCCGTCCTTGAAAACGGTGATTTCCCTGACGGGCATTTTGGCCAAGGCGCTTGCCGGCTCGCTCTGGTCGGCAAAAGTCCAGGTCGTCAGAAACAACACGATACTTGCGGTCAGCAGAGGTCTGGTCATTTCGGTTCTCCTTGTAAGAGGTATATGTTCCGTAGATTTAGACGCCCCCATACTCGATAAGTTTCCGGGAAAATGGAAATATCCGTACTTCCTTCCCGATTTTTTGAGTGAGTTTTTTCAGCGGATTTGTTGGCGGGCAGGCTGGTTATCAGATTATTGCCGACTTCTGATCAACGGGTGTCTGGACTTTTGTTTCGGTTTCGGTGATAAAAAGGCAGGTGAAATCGTGCCGAGCCGATACGAAACCTTC
>JAXHSV010000352.1:0-2115 GCA_034190305.1 Planctomycetota bacterium
TGCCTGAATACTCCGGACATAATGCCCACATTACTGTCGCTGATGGACGCGCCGATCCCCGACAGCGTCGAGGGGATGGACCTTACCCACTGTGTCCTGGGCAGGCCGGGACCGGAACCCAAGGCCGCGTTCCTTCAGAGGATGGGTCCGAGCGTTGACTGGGACGATGGTTTTGAATGACGGGCTTTGCGAGACAAGCGTTATACCTATGCTCTCCAGCGCGCGGGCCGGCGCGAGTTCCTGTTCGATAACAGGCGGGACCCGCATCAGATGAGAAATCTGGCTTCCGAAACCGACCATGCCGGCACCCTCGAACGCTTTCGGAGCCTTTTGAAGCAGAAGATGGACGAACTTGGCGACACCTTCGAGACCACCACGTGGTATCGCGACCACTGGACCAGAGACGGCAAAGTTTTACGGGGCGCTAAAGACTAAGTGGATCCGAATGAGGTTCTCGA
Source organism: Planctomycetota bacterium (assembly GCA_034190305.1). Lineage (GTDB taxonomy): Bacteria > Planctomycetota > Phycisphaerae > SM23-33 > SM23-33 > JAUWNJ01. The sequence goes on from JAXHSV010000352.1 coordinate 459, forward strand.
TCCGGCAGGCTGGAACGGAACGAAGCGGAGTCCACCTTTTCTCTATTCGCCGGTGCCGGCTTTGCGAATGGACGGCCAGCAGGACCCGTGACTGCGAGACTGAATCCCATCCCCACGCATCCGCCGAAAAAGATACGTCCAACGTCTTCCATCGGGCGATGGTATCCCTGCGTCGGTAATTTCATATCCGCAGTCGAGATCCAACACAATCTTGAGCGAGCGCGAACTGACGGGGATTAAACTCGCCAGCCGAGCTCGATGAGTTCCGAGTTCCGGGTGAGATTTGTCCTCCAAGGCGGCCAGGGGCGCCGTCCAACGAACATCGACGGTCGTATCGAACGGAGCGGCGAATTTGTCCGGCAATGCGATGCTGCAATTGCCACCTTCCAATTGATGGAATTCAACGGGTTTCCCTCCGAACGCAGCGGATTGCACTTTGGCATCTTCATAAGGGAGTGTTATCGGTATCCTCCGGGTATTCTCGGGCCAGTGCGTGAGGTTTATGCGCGAATGTGCCAGTATGCCGGTGTCAGTCGTGATATGCCACTCATCACCCTGGTAACTGCCCGCAAAGATTTCCGGAGCCGTGGTCCTCAACAACCATGCACCACCGGCAAAAAGCGAGGCACCCAACAGAACCATCAATACACAGAATCCGATCATCAACAGTCTGGACGGTAATGGCTGCCATTCCAGCCACAACGTCGCCAACGAGCGAGATATCACCAGTACATTCACCCCGACCAAAGGAACCAGTATGAACAACCACGTTGGAACCATAACGGCAGCATCTCGCGCAAAGAATCTGAAGCAGAATCCAACGGCTGTCCCAAATAGCATCCAGAAGCACAAATACCCCATGAGGGCTGCCAGGCGAATGGTTCTTATTTCCCGCTCATCCCAGTTTGGCTGTTCCTTTCCCCTAAACAGCCTTGCACAGAGTCCGGAAATCGCCACGAGCACGATTCCCACAAGGGCCAGCACCGAACCGGTGCGCTGAAATATGACTACAACGACAAATGTCGAGATAATTGCCAGGCTAATATCAAAAAGCGCTGATTTTTGCAGTCTGGTCATGATGAACTCCCTTCCTGAGAATCGCTCACGTCGATCAATGGGCTGCTTGATCCTGATACGGGTTTGGATTCTTTGTTTCTCGCCACCTGCCCGGACTCCTGCTCATCGTATTGAAAAACCTCTTCGACAGGCACTCCGAAAACACGGGCAATCCGAAAGGCCAGCGGCAGGGAGGGAGCATACTTGTTGGCCTCGAGGGCAATAATCGTCTGGCGCGTAACCTTGACGCGATTGGCCAATTCCTGCTGAGTAATCTCGTCGTGATCGAAACGCAGCCGGCGAATTCGGTTTTTCAACTCACTCTTCGCCATGACGGCCCTCCCGGCCGTAGAGGATTAGAAGGGGGATTGCCCTTGCGGCGAAAAAGACGACTACGCCGGCCCCGGCTATCCAAGGCAGTACGTTAATCGAGATTACGTCCTTATTCATTTCTTTGCAGACAGTCCAGGGAACCATGCACCGAGATATTGTCAAGAGCTGTGGATGACGGATTTGCCATCACGCGGCCCTTTCCTCAATGCCATCGATGAATCGCACACCGCGAATCACCTCCGGCAGTAACGCACTGCCGTTCAATCGT
>JAXHSV010000353.1:0-2072 GCA_034190305.1 Planctomycetota bacterium
AACGGTTTCGCCGACGGCTGCTGCCGGCGGACCATACGCCGAGTTGATATTTATCAGAGACGAGGCGTCTATGACACGGACAGCCACATAGTACGCTTCCCCTGCACGGTTGGTAACGCCGGATTTGAATAAAACCGCGTCGCCGGGCCAGGAGCCGGACGTTCCGGCAGGTGTCAGCACCCACGCATTTTGGCCCGCATCCCATAGATAGGCCCACCCGTCGGTATCGACCAGATAACCGTCATTGATCGCCAAGTTGCTAACTTTATCGGCGGCTGCGCCGTGGATATTGCTTACGTGCCTCCACGCATCAGCAATCCCATCCCCATTCGTATCGACGGGGGCAAAACTGGCCAGGTGCTTGTCGTAATCTTCGTGGGGAAAATCGACCTGCTCCTGGTATTTGGCGGCATTTCCATATACAACAGTGCCGGTTGCAGTGTCGAAATACAGGTCATCCGTGAGTTTGGCGCGAATCTGCTGAAGCACCCCTTCGGCGACCTGGTTCATGGGTGCGGCGGTGGCGAGGCTTTTGGCCTCCCTGCGATCCATGTGAGCGATGATAATAAACGTCGAGCCAACCATCGCAAGCAGCACCAGCAGGGCCACCACCATCACGATAACAGAACCTTTTCGATGATAACGCGTCATCTTACACCTTCTTTCCCACCCAACAACTAATGAACCACAAAGAGCACAAAGGGCACAAAGAGGATAAGAAAGAAAAAACTTTTCATCTTCTGTTCCTGGTGGTCTTTGTGTTCTTTGTGGTTCAGTTTTTCCTCTTATCGCGGCAGGTCCACGATTATCTCATAGGTTTGGGCAGTCCCGCCTTTGCCCAGCGTAAAGGTAATTCGCAAGGCCGATGGCCAATTATCTTTGTTCCCGTGCGTCCACAGGGCGCAATACCTGTCATCGCCGACGGTAAGGTCGGCATCGTATTCAATCGCATCGACGGCAACGTCCCGGTCCACCCACGCTGCTTCCTTCGGCGAGGCCGAGTTGTACCAGAGGAGCATTTTGGTGGTGGCATCGCATTCTCCGTCGGTCCATTCGATTTTCAGGTTCGAGCATGGTCTCGCCAGGTAAGGCCAGAGAGCCTTGACCTCCGAAAGACTGTTGGGAGGCAACGTCATTTCCGGCGACGGCGGCATGATAAAACATTTGAATGGGTTTCCATCCCATAGATACTCCTCGCCGCCGTTGTAAAGTGCGAAGTCGAAGTTGACGCGAGGCCAGGTTTTATATTCAGCCAGGGATATTTTTTCCATGTCGCCGCCAGTCGGCGCCCCGCTCTCACCGTTGAGCAGGAATGCCCGTCTCCAGAGAATGTTATTCGCCCCCCCCGTCAGGCCGTAATCTATCCGGGCGGCGTTGGCAATGGTCGGATTACCGGTCTCGGTCATGCTTCGATAAGGCCCGACGGTCGTGAAGAGAAGGTGCTGCCTGTCGCCGGCGCCGGTGTAGATCGCCAGGAAGCCTTCGGAGGTCAGACCGGACAGGTCCGCCCGCAACCTCTCGGCTATCACACGCGCGTCGGCGTCGGCTCTGATGGTCTCCTGCGATGTCCCGACGACGCGCTGAGCACTGGCCAACAAAGTACTGACGATGAGGATAATCGCCGTCAGGATGGCTATCGAAACCATCAGTTCCACGAGCGTCATACCGATTTTTGATTTTTGTTTTTCGATTTTTGATTTCAGGTTTACATTTGCAAATCGTGGATGGATTTCCTCAAAGCGCGCAGCATCCCTCGCGGGTTCCGCACTTGAGGAGGTCTCCAAACGTAGTGTGTTGCGTCTGGAGTCTCGGCGCAGCGAAAGTGCGGGGCTGAAAATTACTGATACTCCGTTCAAAATGTTGCGCCTTGCGTTCATAATATTCGGATTCAACCTTGTGTTCGTTCCGCCGTTTTCTGCTTTCTGTTTCTTTTCTATTCGTGTAATTCGTTTTATTCGTGTAATTCGTGGACTACGGCGCCGCTGCTGTGCGAACTACGTAACATCCGATCGCGGGTGAATTCTGCCCGTGGTCGCCCACAGCCAGGGCGGCGCCGGGGGTCATCCTGCAGC
>JAXHSV010000354.1:0-2032 GCA_034190305.1 Planctomycetota bacterium
AAGTGAATATGAGAAGATAGGTCGTAGGGGAAAACGGAAAGACCGGGACTTGATCGAAGTTCAGAGTTCAGAGTTCGGAGTTCGGAGTTCGAAGTTCGGAGGGAAAAACCGATCAACGAATCCACGAATCAACGAGTTCACGAATCAACGAGTCAACCGATTGACGGATTTCCGGCAGATTCGCTTCGCTCATCTGCCGGCTTGGGAAAATGACAAGTCAACGGTAATTGGGGAAATTCGTGTAATTCGTGGACTGATTTTTAAAACCGGGCGAAAAAATGACTTTGAAAACCGCAACTATTTTTACAATAAGGAGTTGCAGATTATTCTTTCTTTCCCAAACTTTCCGAAATTTTCCGAATCTTTCCGAAATTGTCCGAAACTTTTCAAATCTTTCCGAATTTTTCCGTTTTGTTCCGTATCGTTCTCAATCGTTCCGAATCGTTCCTCCGCCAGCCCCAACGGTTTCTCATGATTCCCAATTTTTCCGGACTGAGCATCTGAATTCCACCGCTTTACAGGACAAGAAGGTAAACAGTATACGAGACGTGGACGAACAAGGTAAAACCCATCTTAATCCCTTACTTTGTCGTGAAAAAAAGCATCGGAAAATTTAAACAGATAGGCCTTGACAAACCTGGTCGTCGGGGAGATACTTATTTGGTTAGAAAGGCTGGTGGGGTTATTTGTGGAAAGTGTTTCCCGTCCCGCCGGAAGGTCCGAGTGGCAATCGGACATGTTTGCAGGATTTACAGGATAGTGTCATATCTTTGTGAGAGTCTTCAGCCTCAGCGGCTGCTCCCGGATACAACAGGTTTCCGCACACCCTGTGTGTCTTTAGCAAATCCGATAATGCCAGTTTGCATTAAGGAGCCGATTCATGGCTACCGGTACAGTAAAGTGGTTTAACAGCACCAAGGGTTTTGGGTTCGTAACGTCCGATGACGGTACGGACGTCTTCGTCCATCATAGCGACATCCAGGGCGAAGGGTTCAAAACCCTGGATGAAGGACAGGCCGTTGAATTCGATATGACCGAAGGGCCCAAGGGTCCGAAGGCTGCGAACGTCCGAAAGGTTTAGCACCGCGTCCTTTTGAAACGATGGGCGCCGTGCTTACCCGGTTCGCCGAAAGCACGGCGTTCATCTACGCAAAAAACCTGTCCGCATCCGCGAGTCGAAAGCGATCAGCGGCTATCAGTCCATATTCGCGAAAACCGGGGGGTTTCAGGGGCTGGGCGTAATCTCCGCTTCGCTGGCGTTGTGAGTGGACCCCGAATCGCTATGTGTTGCGATTTGGGAACCCCGATTAGCCAGGCGGGCCAAGGCAAAGAGCAGGCTGGAAAGGCGGTTGAGATATCGCAGTTCTGCGGCTGCAGGGGATTGTTTGTAATCCGTGGGGTTCAACGCCGTTACGACGGCGCGCTCTGCCCGGCGGGCTATTGTACGCGCCAGGTGCAGACGACAGGCCAGTTCGCACCCGCCCGGAAGTATAAAATCCTTCAATTCCGGTAATTCGTCGCGGATCGCGTCTATGCGTTTTTCCATCCGCGCAACCGCCTCATCAAGCGAAGCAGGTGGCACGGTCAAGCTTTGCTTGGCCGTGTCGGCACTCGGAACGGACATCACGGCCAAGTCTTCGACTTGACCGTGCCACCCCGTCGCCAGCGCCGCGCCAAGAAGAATCAGTTCGCTCTGAACGTCCGACAATGCCTCGCAGACGGCGTCCCGGCCTGTTCGCCCCGCCTCGACCAGGCAAAGGCCGACGGCGGCGGACAGTTCGTCGAGTTCGCCAAGGGCAGACAGGCGGGCATCGTCCTTCCGCACCGGGGATTTCTCGCCCGGAAGCGAAGTAAAGCCGCTATCGCCTGTTTTCGTCGGTAAAGCCATCGCCTCCATTCTACGGCATGTCGCCTGAAGAGTACAAGTAGCTCCGGCATGCGAGGGTGCATATTGATTTTGTGGTTCGGTGACTGGTGGCACAGGTTTTCAACCTGTGCTGCTTCGTCGGTTATTGGGCGTGCACAGGTTGAA
>JAXHSV010000355.1:0-2016 GCA_034190305.1 Planctomycetota bacterium
TTCGGTTCTACCGCTGTTCAAATGGGCAAACGACAATTACTTCACGTGCGGCAGTTTAAGTTCGACCGAGGCTTCGCGCAATTGTCGATAAAGTTCGCTCAGCGCCTGCGAGACGACGCGCACGTCGTCGAGGACTGCCATGAAATTCGTATCCCCGCTCCATCGCGGAACGACGTGCACGTGCAGATGCCCCGGCAGGCCCGCTCCGGCGCAACGCCCGACGTTAATGCCGATGTTTAAACCCTCGGCCCGGATGGAATGGCTCAGCAGTTTCTGCGCATCCCGCGCCAGCCGCATCATCTCCAGCATCGCGCCGTCGTTCAGATCGGACAGTTCGCCGATATGCTCCGCCGGCGCGATGAGAAGATGTCCCGCCGAATACGGGAAACGATTCATCATCACGATACAGTGTTCCGTCCGCCACAGCAGGAGGTTTTCGGCGTCGCGGTCGGTTTCGTCTCTCGCCCGGCAGAGAAAACATCCTTCCCCGGCGGCGTTCAGCGTGTTGATATACTCAATTCGCCAGGGAGCGTAGAGATTGGTCCTGCGAGTCGAATTGTGGCATTGTTTATCCAAACTATTTATTTCCTGAACGTTCTGCGGTTACTATATCCGCCTGAGAGGTAACTGGCAACGCCTGTGATTATTGACATTGTTTATGGGGCGCGTTACGGTCTTGTGGTGCTGAAAATCAGCCGTAACGGGATGAAGGAGCAAATCATGCTTTTCAGAATAATAGTCTTTACATTGTCGGTATTGGTCTCGACCGGCGCCATGGCCCAGACGACTCGTCCTGCCGGACAAGGCCTCGGCGGCGTCGTTACGGGCGAGAACGTTTATGTCCGCAGCGAACCGGGAAATTATCCCTGCACGAAACTCTCCCATCCGGAAAGGGTGCTGGTGACGGGGCGGCGCGACGGCTGGCTTGAAATCATGCCGCCGGCGGGTTGCTTCAGCCTGATCTCCAAAAGATTCGTCAGCGTCGCAGGTAACGTCGGTACGGTAACCGGAACGAACGTGCTGGTCCGCGCAGGCAGCAGTATGGAACTTTACCGCAACCGCATCGACGCCGTTCAGACCAGCCTCAACATCGACGATAAGGTAACAATCGTCGGCGAGCAGGAAGGATTTTATCAGATCACCCCTCCTCCCGGCGCAAGGCTGTGGATTGCAGCCCAGTTCGTCAAGCGCCTTGAAGACGAGGCTGATACCCAACCGGCGACCACCCAGCCGACAACCCAAAGCGTTTTCATAACGACAACCCAGCCAGACGTAATCAAAGATGAACTGTCTGCGTTCGAAGCCGCTGAAAAGGCCCTCGAAGCCGAATTCAAAAAACCCCGCGAGGTAAGGAATTTGCCGGACCTCCTGGCGAAGTACGAGGCGATTAAAATCACCGCCGACAGCCCGTTGGCGCCGTATATCAAACTGCGAGTGGACTTTCTCCGAGGCAGGATGGAACTGGCGAGGGACGTTCAGGACGCATCCGACCTCGTTCGCGCCGCCGAAGCCAGGCAGGCCGGACTGGCTGCCGACCGCGCGCAATTCGCCGCCACCGCGCCTACGACCAGGCCGACGCGTTCCTACGCAGCAGAGGGCATACTATACGCAAGCGAACTTTTTACCGGCGGAGCCACCGGACCGAAACGATTCCTCATCAGGGATACCGACACGCACCTGATCTCCGCTTATGTCCAGTGCACAACCGGCGCGGTGGAACTCGCAGGGCGCGTCGGAGCGCACGTCGGCGTAATCGGCTCGCCGAAATATGACGAAGCAATGAGGCTGTACATAATCGAGGCGGAGAAGATAGCAGTAATCAAACCCGCTCCGCCGAAACCCGAACCACTGCCCATACCTGAACCCAAACCGGAACCGATTATAACACCGGTTCCCGAACCGAAACCTGAACCCAAACCGGAACCGATTATAACACCGGTTCCCGAACCGAAACCTGAACCCAAGCCGGAACCGATTATAACACCGGTTCCCGAACCGAAACCTGAACCCAAGCCG
>JAXHSV010000356.1:0-1967 GCA_034190305.1 Planctomycetota bacterium
CTTTTATATCTCCCCAGCACAATTGGAAACAATAACAGGGGTCCTCTCCATAAGGACTAATGTTATAGGGAGAGGTGTCATCACCACAATCAATCGTCGGCAGGTCGTATATCGGACTTAATGCCAGTAATGGGTCATCCACAATTCCTGGCTCCTGTGACCGCGTTGATGCGTCATCGCCTTTCAAAACGAGGCAACGGAGAGTACAACCGTAACAGTCGCCCTCGTTTTCGGGAAGAGGAGGGGGGCACGCCCACAAGCTGGTTGCGACGATAAAGAACGATATGACTCCTATGCATCGAGCGATCTTCCGGTTGCAGCCCTTCGATAATGACATGCTTTTCATGACTTTCTCTCCCTTTCTGAACCTTTCATTCGAATGGACATACTCGACATTCACTGACCTTCTTCTGTTGCTCACATCTATTGCCCCAGTTCCGCCTCGAGACGAGCAATAGCCGCCTCTAGCTTCGCTATACTATCTTGATCCCCACCGGTTCGAGCCGCTGCCAAGCACTTCCGATAGTAAGTAAGCTTGGCCTTCTTCCGTACCAATTCACCAGCGGCCTTTTCAGCTTCAATATCCTTCAGCCGTGCAACGAGACGGCCTCGCACCCGCTGCTCCAAAGCATCAACCTTCGCCCGCTCCTCACCGGTGTACTGATCCTTGACACTCTCCAGAATACTGAGGGCAATCTTGTGTCGATTTATGCTCTCATAGCAGCCGACCAACTCGGTCAATACGACCAGACGAACCGGCTGGGTGGCCGCCGTAGCCAAAGCGGCGTTGAGCCATCGAAAAGAACGCCTCATGTCCACTTTCTTGGGAACGATCGATTCGGTGTACGCCTTGGCCATCAGCCACAGCGCTTTGCCGTCGCCGACAGTTGCAGCGACCTTTTGATCCAGAAACTCCCGCCAGGCATTAAGCTCGCCCGCGTTGCGATACGTCCACGCCAGGATGTTGGCAACCATTGCTCGAGGATTGCCCTGCTCGTCCGTCAGCGCCGCCTTCAGTATCTGCTGCGTTTCCAGCGTCCCGAGCGGCGCCGCACAGAATTTGTAACGCCACTGTCGATCATTGTCGGGCGTCAACTTGCCTTGGTTGGCCAATCTGGCAAGGGAAGCGGCGAAGGCCGGATAACCCTTGTTCTTTCCGGTCAGGCCGCTTAACAAAAACATATGCCCCAAACGCACCATGCTTTCAGCATCGTCTGACGTGCCGACCTGGTCCATCGATTCATACGCCCGCATCGTCCACTGCTTGGCCTTTGCCTTGCTGCCCATGTAGAGCCACGTCCATACTATGGGGGCAGACTCAGTCAGCTTCAGCGGCTTCTGGTTGTTTCTGGCCAGCCACAACTCTTCAAGCTGGTTCATAAGCGGCGCCATAGCGGCCCTGTCGGCCCGCGCCGCCGCCGCTATGTATGCCAGATCGAACGTCGATGCCGAAGACAACTTTCCATCCTTGCTCAGCCATGCTATAGCCACCGGAGCAGCCTGCGTGACATCCAAGTAAACCAGCGCCTGGGTCAAATACTGAAACTCCTGGCTCTGCATCTCACCTATGCGGTCAGCAAAGGCCGCCTTGATTTTGCCCGCCCACTGGACACGCGACTCGGCCGGCAAGTCCTTCCGTAACCATCTGGCGAAATGCTTCCATACCATGGTCGGCACCGACCTTGCCGCTGCCCCGTCAGCCAGATACTTACTACTGATGTGCTTAGCCAGACGATCACGCGCCGACTTGCCCGCTATGCCAGAGTCCGACAAAACGTAAACCAGCTGATCCAACTCCCACTCACCCCAGGACTGCCAGGCGGTGGATTTCTCCATCCAATCGACCACCATGATCGCCACTTCCGTGTCACCCAGGACCCGCAGGCTCCAAATCAAATCCTTGAATTCCAGGGAATTGAGCCCGTCCAGACCCGGAGGGCTGTCAACGTACGCCGCCCGAAGTTTGC
>JAXHSV010000357.1:0-1961 GCA_034190305.1 Planctomycetota bacterium
GATCGCCAGGAAGCGGAGCGAGAACTCGACCAAGACGAAGATGGCTAGGATATCGGGTAAACAATTCGACAAGCAGATTCGACGTCGGTTCCGGAATCGGTTCGGCAAGGCTGTGGACCTGCCGGTCGGCCCGACGCAGCTTGTGCAATGTCGCAAAGATGAGATCGCCGAGTTGGCTGAGGCAGTGGCTGGTGAGCACTACCCGGCGGGGATTGTTGAGCCGAAGCGAATCGCCCGCGCAAAGCGGATCACGATGAGTTTCGGTAAGTACGGCGATACGTTTGACGGGATGCTGGAACACAAGGCCGGGCGATTCCACATCTTCTGCAACCTCGACCGCGCAGGCGAAGGCGATTGTCCGCGGGCGCGCTTTACGTTGGCCCACGAGTTGGGGCATTACTTCATCGACGAGCACCGAAACGCACTGGCCGCCGGGCGGGCGCCGGCTCATAGGTCACAGTGCGACTATGAATCGCAGAATCTGGCTGAGCAGGAGGCAGATCAATTCGCGGCCAATCTGCTGATGCCGCGCTGGCGGTTTGTGGATAAAGCCGAGTCGGCTGCACCCGGCCTGGCGGGCATTATCTCATTGGCCAGGGAATTCGGCACGTCGCTGACCGCAACGGCCATCCGATACGCAGCCGCCGACATTTCTCCCTGCGCGGTCGTGAAGTGGAACTGGGGCAGTTATGCCTGGAAGTGGCTCTCTTCGTCCACATTCACAGCCAGATACCGTCGGACTGTCGAAGCACCGGAGAAACTGCCGCCCGATTCGCCCACGGCCCGCGCCCTGGCCCGTGAGACGCCGCCCGAGTGCGGCTACTTCGAAGCGGGGACAACCGCCTCGGCCTGGTTTCCCCGCGTAAAGAGCGGCGAATTCCGCGACGTAATCTTCATCGAACAAGCCATCGGCCTCGGCCGATTCGGCATCCTGACGTTCCTGTTTCCTGAAGGTGGGAAGCGCACTTTGCGTTGCTGTCTGGCGTAACAGTCTTCAATCGCCACCCCACACCTGCAATGCTCGTGCTGAGAGTCGGCACCGTAAACGCTCCCATTGCACTCTAACCTCGAACCAATGCCCTGCTCCGTTTGTCACGCTTCGGCGCAAGTACTTGTGATGAGCGGTATCGGTCTATTCGCAGTTGGGAGAAACGGGTGCCTATGATTGTCGTGGAGAATCTTATCAAAACGTTTCGCGTGGCCCAGCGGCGATCCGGGGTGTTGGGCGCGCTGGCGGGGTTGGCGAGGCGGCGGTATCGGGAAGTAAGGGCGTTGGACGGCGTGTCGTTTTCGCTGGACGAAGGTGAACTGCTCGGTTATATCGGGCCGAACGGGGCCGGGAAGTCCACGACGGTCAAGATACTTTCGGGCATCCTCGTGCCCGATTCGGGTCGGGTGGAAGTGCTGGGCAGGACGCCGTGGAAGCACCGCATTGAGACGGTCCGGCAGGTCGGCGTTGTCTTCGGCCAGCGGACGCAACTTTGGTGGGACCTGCCGGTAATCGAATCGTTCGAACTGTTGCGCGACATCTACCGCGTCCCACAGGCGGAATATAAGCGAAACCGCGACGAACTGGTCGATTTACTGGAAATCACCCCGCTTCTGGACACGCCCGTCCGGCAACTCTCACTTGGCCAGCGGATGCGGTGCGACCTGGCGGCCTCGCTTCTGCACTCACCCGCAATACTCTACCTGGACGAGCCGACAATCGGTCTGGACGCCGTCAGCAAACTGGCTGTCCGCGATTTTCTCCGCCGGCTCAACCGCGACCGCGGCGTGACGGTTATCCTGACCACGCACGACATGGACGACATCGAAGCGCTCTGCCGTCGTGTGATTGTAATCCACGAAGGCGGCATCTTCCTGGACGGCACGCTCGCGGACCTGCGAGCCCGAGTAACTTCCGAGCGTCGGCTGACCGTGGACCTCGCCAACGAAAACGGCGAAGTCAGCGACCCCGA
>JAXHSV010000358.1:0-1949 GCA_034190305.1 Planctomycetota bacterium
TTTCAACCTGATCCCGCAACTGACGGTCCAGGAAAACATAGAATTACCGCTGTTTTATCTGGGATGGGACGCAGCCAGAAGTGCAAAGCGAGCCGGCGAACTGGCTGAAATGGTCGGTCTCGACGACCGCTTGAGCCATCGTCCGGCGGAACTTTCCGGCGGGGAGCAGCAGCGTGTGGCTGTCGCCAGATCGCTGGTCAACGACCCGGCGGTCATATTGGCGGACGAACCTACGGGGAACCTCGATTCGAAAACGGGCAAACGGATAATGCAGCTTCTGGCCGATCTCAACGATACCGGAAAGACTATTGTCTTCGTTACACATGAAGAACACCTGGCCATGTACGCCCATCGCAGGCTTCACCTTCTTGACGGGCGGATTGATCGCATCGAAAGGGGAGGTTAAATGCACCGGTCTCGCGCCATTCGCAATATCCGCCTCGGCGTCAAGAACCTCCTGCTCCACAAGATGCGTTCTCTGCTGACGGTCCTGGGCGTAGTCTTCGGCGTCGGAAGCGTCATAGCGATGCTCGCCGTCGGCGAAGGCGCCAGCAGGGAGGCGATCGAACAGATCCGATTGCTTGGCAGCAACAACATCATTTTAACGGGAATCAAGCCGGTGGAGGATGTACAGGCCAGTGTACAACGAACGCTCATGAGCATGTACGGCCTTCTCTATGAAGACGAGGCTCGCATCCGCGAGACGTTCCCTTACGTCCGGCAGACTGTGGCGGTGAAATACGTTCGCAAGAATGGCCGACTCGGCGAACGATCCCTGGAACTTCGCGTAATGGGCACTACGTCTGATTGGTTCGACCTGGTTAATCGAGAAGTAATCGCGGGGCGCGTTCTTTCTCAGCGGGACATTGACCGGCACGCTTTGGTTTGCGTCCTGACGGAGTACGGCGTCCGCAGGTTGCTGGCGACAGAGCACACGGTAGGCAAGTCGATCCGAATCGGCGGCGACTACTACGAGGTGGTCGGTATTATTCGAAACGAACAGGCGGGAAGCGGTATTCAAACTCCGGACCAGAAGGTGGACGCGTACATTCCACTCAACGTGGCTCGTGAACGATACGGGGACATGATGGTACACCGCGCCGCCGGTTCTTACGAAAGAGAATTGGTCGAACTGCACATGATCCTCGTCCAGGTTCATGAGAATGAGGAGGTTCAGCCCACAGCCGCCGCTATCGAAGCCATGCTGAAAAGATTCCATAAGAGGAAGGACTACGAGATCAGCATCCCGCTGGCGCTGCTGCGACAGGCCGAAGCGAGCAAGCGCATCTTCAATATCGTCCTTGGGTCCATCGCGGGAATCAGCCTGCTCGTCGGCGGTATCGGCATCATGAACATCATGCTCGCTTCGGTTACCGAGCGCACTCGCGAGATCGGAATCCGGCGAGCCATCGGCGCACAGCGTAATCAGATTATCGGACAGTTTCTCATCGAGGCGGTCGTGCTGTCGGCTGTCGGCGGGCTGATCGGAATCGGAATCGGTATGATAATCCCCTGGTCGGTTACACGATTTACGGGTATGCCAACGGTCGTGTCGGCCTATGGTATCGTACTTTCTTTGTGCATCAGCGTGGGCGTGGGTGTCGTTTTCGGGCTTTACCCTGCCATTCGCGCCGCAAATCAGGACCCTATCGTCGCCCTCAGGCACGAATAGAGCCTTTTGAAAATTAATGTAACCCTTTAGAGGTTTTATATAATTCTTGTCGCATCCTTGTTATTACATTCAGCCGTCGTCGGCACGGCAACGGCTCTGCAACTTGGGTTCCCCCCGTCGCTAAACCGTCAACGGCTGCTTGAAGAACTTACTTAGCAGGACAACGCGGGTTATTCCGGTTGATCGCCATTCAGGCCCGAAGGGCCGGGCAGAAGTTAGCCGTGCCCGCCAGGGCACGGTGCGTGCGGCAGAGCATCCAGAGCCCCAACGGGGCGAC
>JAXHSV010000359.1:0-1936 GCA_034190305.1 Planctomycetota bacterium
CCCATCCATAGATATTAACCGTTCAGGAACCAGAAAAGAGGAACTTCTGTTGGAAGGGGATGATTTGAACCGCATTTGGGTACTGCGAAAACTGCTCGCGCCCCTTACTCCGGTGGACAGCATGGAATTTTTGCTTGAAAAGATCAAAGGAACTAAACATAATAAATATTTTCTGGCTTCAATGAGTGAATAGTTTAACAAAAGGTGAGAGGAGAGGAAATGAAGCAAGGAATCCACCCTGAATACCATGAAGCGACCATACGCTGTGCCTGCGGCAACGAGTTTAAAGCTGGGTCCACATTGAAAGACATACACATAGAAATCTGTTCCAAATGCCATCCTTTCTTCACAGGCAAACAGAAACTGGTCGATTCGGCCGGCAGAGTAGAACGTTTTAGAAGGAAGTATGCCAAATTCAACAAAGAGGCCGCCGGAGGCTGATTGAAAAAGTAGTCTACAGGTTCACAGCCCTTTCCGGCCGGTGGCTTATCTCTGGCTTTCACCATCCCTCCCTTCCATGCCGGCCTGTTAGCACTAACGCATAAGCTATCAAAGCTCAGCTTTCAGCAAAGCGTTCTTCAAGGAGATGCTTGCTGATTCTAGAGGTACCCCTATAGAATAAGGTTCACAAGGATGTTTGCAAAAACCAAAGAAATTGAAGAGCGCTATAATGAGATCGAAAGGCACTTGGGTCGCCCTGAGATAATTCAGAATCAGGAAATCTATCAGAAATACATCAAAGAACACAGCTTCTTGACACCCATCGTAACCGCTTTCCGCAAGTATCAATCTGTACAGGATGAAATCGAGAGCAATATATCTCTCTTGAATGATCCGGATCCCGAAATGAGGAAACTGGCCAGAGAAGAGATTGATATGCTGCGTTCAGGCCTGACTCAGCTTGAAAAAGATGGCGCCGACGGCATCCGGTCGGTCGTCCGCGCCCACATCGGCGGGCCGACGGACGTCGCCGACAGCGGCGACATGGCCTTTCGGACGCTGCTCGACGGCGATGCCGTGCGCCGTGACCCGGCAACCCGCTTCGTGGTCGACTGGCAGGCCGGAAACGTGTGGTTCGGGCCCGGCGGCCACCTGGTCGTCTACCCGGTGCGGCGCCAGCAGCTGATCAACGTGGTCGGCATCTTCCCGATCAGCGAGGATGTGTCGCGCGACTGGAACAGGCCGGCCACCCACGACGAGCTGATGACCGCCTATGCGGGCTGGGATGAACGCGTCATCGCCCTGTTGAGCAAAGCAGACGGCCCCATCGCACTGTGGGCGCTCAAGCACCAGGAACCGTTCGCCGAGTGGAACCGGGGCAACATAACGCTTCTCGGCGACGCGGCACACTCGATGGTTCCCTATGTGTCCCAGGGCGCTTCGCAGTCCATCGAGGATGCCGCGGTGCTCGCCGAGGAACTCGCCGGCATCGGCCCCGCCGATGCGGCACCAGCACTGGACGCCTACGTGCGACGACGCGCGGAACGGGCCCGCACCGTCCAGATCGCGGCGATGGACAACCGCAGCGTGTTCCACCTACCTGACGGCGAACGTCAACGGGAACGCGATGCCCGGATGCGGGCCGTCGACAAGAACGTCGACACCAAACTCGACTGGATCTACCAGGGCACGCCACTGCGCGGCATGTCCCTGTCCAGCCGTTGACCCCCAAAACCATTCGCAGACAGTGAAAGGCATACCGACATGAAGTCCAGCATTCGCAGCGGCCGCGCGAAGGTCGCACTCCTGGCCGTCCCACTGCTTCTGGCAGGCGCGGCGTGTTCGTCGGGCCCCTCGCAGGAGAGCACCTCCTCGTCCGACACCCCGGTCGTGAACATGGACGGGGTCGTACCGGACCCGTTCGGCGTCGTTCCGGTCTTCGTCAAGGAGCAGGGCCTCGACCAGAAGTACGGATTCACCCTCGAATACACCGAAG
>JAXHSV010000036.1:0-17509 GCA_034190305.1 Planctomycetota bacterium
TGCCCATCAGGACGATGACACGCTCGGCGTCCGGCGCGCCTATGTAATCGAACAGGTGATATTCCCGCCCGACGACGCCAGCGAACCTGTCCATGACCTTCTGGACGACATCCGGGCAGGCGAGGTAATAGGGGTTGACGGTCTCTCTACCCTGGAAATAAACGTCGGGGTTCTGGCTGGTGCCTCGGAGTGTCGGTCGGTCCGGCGACATCGCCCTGCTGCGATGGGCCAAAACCAGTTTATCGTCAATCATCGCACGCATATCGTCCATTGTCAGCAGTTCGATCTTCTGAACTTCGTGAGTGGTGCGGAACCCATCGAAGAAATGGACGAACGGAACTCTCGCCTCCAGCGCAGCCGCCTGGGCGATCAGGGACATGTCCATTACCTCCTGGACGCCGCCTGCCGACAGAAGGGCAAAACCCGTGCTGCGAACCGCCATCACGTCGCTGTGGTCGCCGAAAATGCTCAATGCCTGGCACGCCAGCGACCGGGCAGAGACATTAAAGACCGTCGGCGTCAGTTCGCCGGCGATCTTGAACATTGACGGGATCATCAGCAGCAGCCCCTGGCTAGCGGTGAACGTAGTCGTCAGCGAGCCTGTTTGCAGCGCACCGTGAACGGCGGCGGCTGCGCCGGCTTCGGACTGCATCTCAATAACCGAAGGGATAGTACCCCATATGTTTTTCTGACCGGCAGCCGACCATGCGTCGGCGTGCTCGCCCATTCCGCTGGAGGGCGTTATCGGGTAGATCGCAACGACCTCGTTGACCTTGTGGGCAACATAGGCAGCCGCTTCGTTTCCGTCGATGGTCGCGATTGGCCGGGAAACAACACCGGGTTTTTCCTTTGCGACTTTGGCTGGTTTGGTTTGTGTTTTTGTGTTACTCATTGTTGTCTCTTCCCTTCAAATATTTTTATCAGTCTTGTGTAAAAGGGTATGTTCACTGCCGTTATTGCCCCGGCTTCGAACCTGTCCGCCGCCTGCCGGGCAACGAAACACGCATATTCTCACGTTTTCCTCGCTGATTTCAACTACTTTTCCGTTTTTGCAGGGATACAGGGGATACACGGGATGATCTTTTAAGAAGAAAAAAGAATAGGATTCCTATCCCCTGCATCCCTGCTAATTCTTTTCAGGTTCGCCGCCGGTTTCGGCGGCTACGGGCTTGTGATTGGCGTTCAGCCAGAGGCGGTAGAAGATGTTGTTCTGGAGGAATATCCTGTAGGCCGTTTCGGTCGGCCAGGGATACGAGACCTCCTCATCGTAAAACCGTCCGTCGGCGATGCGGGCCTTGAACTTCAGTATCGGAATTCGCCCCTGGCGAAATCGGTGATTAAACTCCGGCGACTGGGGGGGGCTGAGTAATATCACGCCGATAGTGTAGTCGGCGATGCCTTCGGCGTCGGTCGTTCCGACCATGTAAATATCATACGGGCCGTTGAAGATCATATCGTTTTCGGCTGTTCCGTCGGGAAGATACTCGGCAAAGCCGGTCATCTTTCGATACCGGTAGGTCGTCAGGTTCAGACCCGGAAAAAATCGCGTGATGAATCTCGGCGCGCCTTTTCCGCTGACCATTCCGTCCACACCCCTTGTTTTGGCTGTACCGATCCGGATGGGATTGTACCGGACGTCCATCGCATTCATCGCTATGTCGCGCAGCGAATAGGTAACCTCCTTCGCCTGGCTGAAGGTGCCGTAAATCGTGTTTCCGGGGAACTCCCAGGCGATCTGCGCCAGTAAATTTTTATCGACCAGCAGTTCTTTCAGGTCGGCCTTGATCGCGACGCGAGCATCCGTGGCGTTCAGGTCCAGCGAATATGCATTTCCCATTGTTCCGCCGTTAAGCCCGCAACGGTATCCGGCGCGGACTTTTCCGTCTTTGACGCGCACGTTGGCGATCATGCCGCGAGGTTCAAAAAACGCCCGGACCTTCGGATCGAAGTACCGCATCCGCTTGACTTCGAACCGGCAGTCAAGGTCGGCGCGGGAAAACACTCTGCCAAGACGGGCTATAATATTGTCCGCCCGGCGGGAGAGGTCTTTGACCGCCGGAGGCGCCTTTGTCGGCGGTGGTACCTCCAGGCCCGCCCAGCGTTCCAAATCATACGTATCCAGCCTGGTGCACAGCACTGCGATGCGCCCCGCCGGTGCAGCCGCCGGATTGCGCAGGTCGGCAACGATGAAACCATGATTGTCGCCTATTGAAAACTCAAACGAATCAGTCGCAACCCTCCCTGTTCCCATTTCCTCAAGCCACTCGAAGAGGCTGGGAAACCATCCGTACACCTTATCCGGCAGCGTTACCTTCTCCAGCATGACGGTCCCATCAACCCGGCAGCGCTTTCGGGCGATTGTCGCAGCCGCACTGTCGGCTTTGATCGTAACGTATTCCAGCACGTCCGCCCCGTTTCCGGCGCCGGTGAAACGACCCTCGACAAATACGCCTCCGGCTGGACGATACTGAACGAGTCGGGGAAATTGCACGCCAATCCTACTCAAATCCGGAACGCTCAAGGCCGCGTGCGCCTCGTACCCGACGCCGCCAAGCAGCGGAAATGTCGCACCGGCTCGCAACTGGAAAAAATCCGTATCAACAAAAACATCCCGCACCTTTATTTCCGACAGGTCCGCCGGTATCGACAAATCGAACCGCCCCGCCGCCCGCTCACCGCCGGCCTTGCGAACCGAAGCGGTCGAAACAGTCATCTCCAGCGCGTCAAACAGCCCGGCTGCATTTATTTGCTCTTCGCCGGCCTTGATTTCCGCCGCAAACCGCACCGCCCCTCCCAGCCCGCAGCGTTCAACCAACTCGTCCAGTTCCGGAAGGAGCGATCTGGCCGTCGGGTCAGGCGTCAATCGCCCGCTGATGTTCAACTGCCCCCCCACCAGGCCGGGGACAGGTAAGTATGCCCCCGCCGGCGGGGTTTTAATGTTGTCCGACAGGCGGATATTTCCGGTAACGGATACGTTTGATTTGCCCACGTCAAGCGAGAGAATGTTAATCGCGGCGTTTTGATCGTCGATTCTGCCCGCCAGTCGCAACCTAAACGCGCCGCCGCGAGGTTTGAACCGCCCCGGCGAATCGCCGGACTGCAATTGAAACCGGAGATCGTCGGCGTTGCAGGTCAGTTCGCCGGCGACGAATTCATCGTTTATTTCAGACCGCAGCGAAGCGACCATCGAGCCGCGAATATCCAACGGACGCAGCGTCCGGGTCAATTCAGCCCCGCAGACAGATGCGACCAGCCAGGCGGCGTCGGCTACCTGGACCCGCCCGAAGCAGCGAACAGTATGCCTGTCGGCGTCGGATGACGGAAAGGTCAGGCTGCCATCCAGCACCGCCGAAGCCAGTTCGGCCCGGACCGCCAGGCGGTTCCTCCGGGACGGAGGAAGAGTTTCGTCGGATTGAAAATCAACGGTAATCTCCGCCGGTTGTCCGGCGGTCTTTTGGAAGGCATTGCCTATCCGAGCCTTCAGTTGTGTAGCGTTGGCCTGAAGATAAATCCGCTTCATGGAAGGCGAAAGCACCCCACTAAATTTCCCCGTCAGCGCCCCGCCGATCCGTTTTTTCGACTCTTCGGCAGACGGGATGCACCCGAGCAGTTCGCCCAGACCTCGAACGCCGTACCGCCCGCCGGCCCAAACGCAGGACGATTCACCCTTGCCGCTATCAGCGTAAGGAAAAATCAATCGCCCATCCTCGACGCTCAAATCCCAATCACCCGCCTCACTCGATTGCGCTCGGGACAGACCGGCCTGAAACCGCACCCGGTCAAACCCCGGCGGGTCGGTGGTTACAGTTGCCGCCAGTTCCATTTCCATCGACCGGTCCGCCGGTTTGACGAACCACTCGCCGACTGTAAGGCTGGTTCCTTCAGGCAGGATGATGCTTCGCAGCCCTATCCTGCCCTGCTCGGCATACCATTTGCCTTTGATTGCCCCGTCCAGACGGACCCGGCGGAGTATTGTCGATTTGCCCGCCGACAGGCCTTTTGACTTCGCCGCCGACAGGCAGGCGAGCATATCGCCGATAGAGTCCAACTCCACGATTTCCCACTGCCCATGCCAGTCCATCCCCGCCGGGGCGCGCCGGATGTTGCGCATCGTTCCGGTTCCGGTGAAGCGATTTTTTCCTATCTGTAGTTCGGCGGGCCTGGCGGGGTCCGTCCGGAGACGCCAGGTATGCTTTTCAATGTTACCGTGAATTTCAGCGGTCATTTTCCTGCCTGCGGGCTTGGCGATATTCCGTCCGGTTCGAATGGTCGAGGCGGTCGCGTCAAACGCCGCGCCGAAGGACATCTGTGATTTGTCCCCGCGCAGCGAAATTTTCACGCTGACGTTGCCGTCAAATTCCATTCGTCCCGGAAGCGTCTCGGATCGGCCTGACAGCAGCGCCGCGACCGTGGTCGGATTGACCAGCCCGGACACTTCCAGCGCCCTGACAGCCTCCCATCGTCCAGCCAGTGCGTCAGCGTGAATGTGTCCCTTGCCGGTCAGTTCGATTCCGGGAACATGCAGGCCAAACGTGCGAACGTCGATGCTCTTGTATATCGGGTCGGAGGTCGCCGTTACAGTAAAGTCGGCCCTTTCGATCACCGGAAGCGCCGGACCTTCCATCGGTTGGGCGTCGAGGTCTTCTATTCCCAGTTCCAGCGAAAACTGCCCCACCCTTCCGGTGTGGTCGAAGCGGCAGTCCATCTGCCCCGAAGCCTTCCCTGAAAGGCGTTTTAGAGGAAGCGCCAGCAACCTCGGCAGTTTCAATTGTGAAATATCCACGCCGGTGAAGCGGAAACTCCCGGATGCAGCCGAGGAGTCTTCAGACGTTTCGCCGGCCGATGCCGTCAGCGTTACAGGGGCGCCTTGACCGTCCTGCGCCAGCGACGCCGACATAGTGATCTGCCTGATGTCCTCGAGCCTGCCTTGGCGGTATTGAAGATCGGCTACGTCAAGTCGAAGCCGGCGGTCGTGTCCGGGAAATTGCACCGTCGCTGTCGCCTGGCGAAGCGCCATCCGCCCGGGCGGGGGCATTTCCATCAGCGGCTGGAGCGAAGCGACGTTGGCCCGACCGTCCCGGCTGAACACAACGTCCAGACGAGCGCCGGTTATTTCCATCCACTTCAACCTGCCCGTCCACAGCGTTTGCAACGGCGATAAGTCGCACATGAGCGTATCGGCGACTACCATGTCATCGGCGCCGAAACCGGCGCCGTTTCCTATACGCACGTCGCTGACGGTAACCCCCTCGGACCAGGACATCTCAAGTGAGCCTATGCTTACGGGAAGCGACAGTTCGGTGGCCAGGTCGCGGGCGAGTTTGTCGGCGAGGTATCGCTTGGGCGCCCACCACGGAAGCGCCGCATAAAGAACTCCCAGGGTCGCAAAAACAACTATGCAGGCGATAAATATCCGCTTCCGACCGAATCGCTTCGTCCGGCGGGAACGTTTACTCGATTTGACCTGACTGTCCCGGACCATCGCGGAGATTTTATCAGCGTCCCGCCGTTGCGACAACATCACATGAGACGGCAGCCGGAATTCGGGTACTGACTGCTGAACGCTGAATGCTAAACGCTGAACGCTATTTACACGTTGAACCTGAATAATATTTCGTCGCCGTCACGGACGATGTAGTTCTTCCCTTCCAGTCGGAACTTTCCTGCGGCGCGGGCGGCCTTTTCGCTGCCGGCAGCCTTCAGGTCGTCGAAGGCGATAACCTGCGCCCGGATAAAGCCGCGAGCGATGTCGCTGTGGATTTGACCGGCCGCCGTCAACGCATCCGCACCGGCGGGAATCGACCATGCCCGGCACTCTTTTTCGCCGGCGGTCAGAAATGTTATCAGGTTCATTGCCTTGTAACACGAGCGGACCAACCGGTCGTGGGCAAGGGTCGAAATCCCCATTGCCTCCATGAATTCGCCTCGGTCCGCCGGCGCAAGAGAGGCTATTTCCTCCTCGATCTTTGCCGAAAGTCGAATTGCGGCGTAACCGCCGAACCGGTCCGCCTCCGCATCGACGGCGGCGTCCTCATCGCTGTTCAGTACAACAAGCACGGGTTTGAGCGTCTGGAAGGCGAACGCGCGGGCCATTTTTTCCTCGGCCTTGTCGGATATCACTTCGGTCAAAGGTTTTTCAGATTCAAGCGCCTCGACAAACCGCTGCATCAGTTCAAGTTCGTGGATGTTCCGGTCCTGCTCGGGCGTGGGCTTGCCGACAGAAGCCCAGAGTTTCTCCACCCTTCCGGTCGCCTGTTCCAGGTCGGAAAACAGCATCTCCGCGCGGAGTTCTTCCAGGTCGGCGGCTGGGTCTATACGGTTCCGGTACGGCGGAACCGTATCGTCCCGGAAATCCCGCAGGACTATAACAATCATGTCGCTCTGGCGTATCGCAGGCCAGTGCGTTCGCGCGTGGCGTCGCCCTGCATCGCTGGACAAGTCCAGCCCAGGCACATCGAGAAACTCTATCTCGGCATGGGTCTTTTTTTTCGGCTTGTAGTGCTCTTCGAGCCAATCGAGGCGTTCATCGGGCACTTTGACAACGGCGAGATGCTGCTGGTCGGGCCGGTCCAGATGTACGTGCGACCCGCCCGCCTCAGCCAAGGCTGCGAATAAAGTGCTCTTACCGCTCTGGGGCAAACCCACCAATGCCGCACGCATAAAAAATCTCCATGAATCTCTGATGCTCTGTCAGGATTCGATTTGTGAATAAACCGAGGCGCTGTCAATTCGACACAGAGACGCAGAGGAACAGAGAAAAAATCATATCTTTTTCTTTTTTTACTCTCTGTCCCTCTGCGTCTCTGTGTCGAATAATCATGCTGACAAATTCAAAGTTGACGAATTACTGATCACGAATTAAGTTATTCTCGCTCAATCTACGATGAAATGAAAGCCCATTTCGGATTGCGGAATGCTGATTGCGGATTTCCATGTGCGTACGATTACTGGAATCCGCAATCCTCAATCCGCATTCTGCAATATTACCTGCCATATTGTTCAGCAACTGCTGGATATTCAGCCCTTTACAGCAAGCCAGAAAAAATGTCGCACACATGCAAAGCATCCTTACATCGGACATTCCCCCCTTCTGCGAGTCAGGTAACCTCTCACCGCAGACATCCGCTTCCATTTATCCGCCGAACCGTTTATCCTTTAATAATCATCCCCTCGCAACGCGAGGGGCCTGATCGCTGACGGATGAACGCTGAAGGCTATTAAAATGATGATTAAGACCAGGATTGTCGCAACTGTAGGCCCCGCCAGTCGGGACGTTCCGATTCTTACGCGACTCGTCAAGGCGGGCGTGGACGTGTTCCGAATCAACTTTTCCCACGGCTCGCAGGATGAGCATGAGCGGACACTTAAAAACATCCGCCGGGTTTCGGGCAACCTTGGCCAACCCCTTTCCGTAATTGCCGACCTGTGCGGGCCTAAAATCCGCGTAGGCAAAATCGCAGGCGGAGGGGTGCTTCTGGCCAAAGGCGCCCAAATAACAATCCAGCGCGAGAGTATCGAAGGGACCGCCGGGAGGATCAGCACAACTGTTCCGGAACTAATCGACAATGTTCGCAAGGGTCATAAAATCCGCCTTGACGACGGGAAAATCGAACTGGAAGTCATTCGCAAACCACGCGCGAGCGAGGTTCTCTGCCGGGTTGTTACCGGCGGAGTTCTCTCCAGCGGAAAAGGCGTCAACCTGCCGAAGACCAATCTGTCGCTTCAGGCATTGACCGAAAAGGACCGCGCCGATGTAAAATGGATCGCC
Organism: Planctomycetota bacterium; assembly: GCA_034190305.1. Classification (GTDB taxonomy): domain Bacteria; phylum Planctomycetota; class Phycisphaerae; order SM23-33; family SM23-33; genus JAUWNJ01. The sequence goes on from JAXHSV010000036.1 coordinate 7,769, forward strand.
CGGCGGGATTTCGATTACGTAGCCCTGTCGTTCGTCCGTAAGGCGGCGGATGTAAAGTCGCTGCGGAAGATACTTATCGGCGCAGGCAGCGCCGCAAAGATCATAGCGAAGATTGAAAAACCCCAGGCCGTCAGGAACATCGACGCGATCATCGACGCTGCCGACGGTATTCTCGTCGCCCGCGGGGATATGGGCGTTGAGATGAACCTTTCCGAGGTGCCGCTCGTGCAGAAGCGTCTGACTCGGCTTTGTGAGCAGGCGGGAAAGGTCTGCATCATTGCCACGCAGATGCTCGAAACTATGACCGACTCGCCCGCCCCCACACGGGCGGAGGTATCCGACGTCGCCAACGCCATCCTTGACGGAACGGACGCCGTGATGCTGTCGGGTGAAACCGCCGTCGGGAAATATCCCGAAAAGGCGGTCCGCATGATGAACGACATCGCCCGTCGGACCGAACGCTATATCAGCGAGGTTCACAAGAACCGACGGTATCCGACGAATTGCGAGGGATTATTGCTGGAACAGAGCGAATTACAGGCCGGACTACAACAAAAACATAAACGCTCAGACGATCTTCTTGCCGTCGCTCGGGCTACCTGCACGCTCGTACACAGCGAGACCGTTCGCGCTGTTGTTACATTTACACTGAGCGGCAACACCGCGCGTGTACTCTCGAAGATGCATCTGCCCGTTCCCATACTGGCGCTGACGCCGTCGGAGACGGTGATGCGGCAGGCGTGCCTGTTCTACGGCGTATTTCCCCGCCGGGTCGGTATGTTCGAACACACGCGGGAGATTCTGCCCGTAGCGGCAAGAGAGGTCCGCCGCATGAAATGGGCGCGCAAAGGAGATAAAATAGCCGTTGTCTCAGGCAGACCGCTGCGAAAACCCGGAACGACAAACACGCTCGTTGTACATACGCTGTAACCGCTTGCGGTTTCGACATCGGTGGTTTACACTCGTGTAATTGATACGCAACTTTCAACAGGAGTAATTAATGAGCATCAAGGCAAGCGAACTTCGTCGCGGCATGGCGGTCAATTTCAAGGACGGTATCTGGGTTTGCATAGACAACCAGAAGGTGGCCAAGGGGAACTGGCGCAGCTACCAGGTCATCCAGATTAAGAATATTCAGACCGGGCAGTTACTCGAGGACCGTTTCCGTACGGACGAGGCCTTCGAGCAGGCGATGCTTGACCGCAAGTCGATGGAGTATCTCTACTCCGACGGCGACAGCCACGTCGTGATGGACCCGCAGTCATACGAACAGACGCACATCCCCGCCGAACTTATCGGCGATAAGTCGGTGTATCTTGCGCCGAATATCCAACTGGAAGTTTGTTTCGTTGACGGCCAGGCCGTTACGGTGGAATTACCCAATACAGTGGAGTTGACGGTCGTCGATACCCCACCTCAGGTCAAAGGCGCAACAGCCACCAGCCAGTTGAAAGACGCCGTCTGCGACGGCGGCGCCAGGATTAAAGTCCCGCCTTTCGTGGAAAACGGACAAGTCGTCAAAGTCGATACCCGAAGCGGGGAATACCTGGGACGCGCGTAAGGAGTACCAGTTTAGCCGTCGCCGGTACGGCGACGCAGGTGATAACCACGCACAATGGAAGTTATTGCATTTATCGTTGGGGTAATCGTCGGCGCGGTGATTGTTTTGATTATTTCCGCAGTTCGCTCACGCACCGGCAGGGACGCTTTCGCAGCCGTCAGCCAGGAAGTAATTACCGAAAGCAGCAGGCAAATCATCACCATGGCCGAGCAGGTCCTCAAGGCCCAATCAGCGGCGGGAACGGCGGAGATAGAAGGAAAAAAAGAACTGATCGATCAGTCCATCGGGCAGATGAACGAGCGTCTGGAGCGGCTCCGCGGGTTCGTTCAGCAGGTCGAATCGGAGCGGCAGAAACATTACGGACAACTGACCACCTCACTGTCAGCCCTGTCGAGCACGACCGAATCGCTCCGCGGCGCCCTGGCCGGTTCAAAACGCCTGGGCGCGTGGGGCGAGCGGATGACCGAGGACGTACTGCAACTGGTCGGAATGTCCGAAGGCGTCAACTACACAAAGCAATCTTCCGAAGCCGCCGCCGACAGCGGGAAACCGGACTTCACCTTCTTCCTGCCCAACGACCTGACAGTCAACATGGATGTGAAATTCCCGCTGGAAAAGGCCCTTGCCTACCTCGACGCCGAGGGAGAAAGCCAGCGCAAAAACACCGGTGATGGATTCGTCTCCGCCGTTCGCGGGCACATCCGCACGGTGGCTTCGGCTAGGCGGGGTTACATCAACCCCGCCGGCGGAACGGTCAATTACGCCATTGTTTTCATCCCCAACGAGCAGGTCTATTCGCTGGCGATGGAACTGGATAAGCAACTGATGGATGAGGCATTGAAGATGCGGATCGTCATGTGCGGGCCTTTGACGCTGTACGCGATGCTGTCTGTGATTCACTCGGCGGCAGAGAACGCCAATATCGTCAAGACCGCCGATGAAGTACTCAACCTGCTCAGCACAATCGAAAAGCAGTGGCAGCGGTACAAGGAAACGATGGACAAAATGGGCATGCGGATCGACCAGGCCAAGGCAGAGTATGACACACTCGTTACCACACGGACAAATATGCTGGACCGCCCACTCGATAAAATCGCCGAACTCCGCGCAAACCGCGAACTACCGGTAGATAGTAGCGAAACGGTCGAGGAAGAATAGAAATAGAATCCTTCACTTTATAGCGCCTCTTTGTTTTGTGTAAGAAAATATTGAATATTGAACAGAGAATGTTGAATTACGAAGTAAGAAAAATATCCTTACTGGGGCAATTTGTTTCTCCACTTCGAAATTCGAAATTCCGTGTTCGATGTTCATTATTCTCTTTCAGAATCATCGCTACAATGCGGGTTATTCCTCCTCTGTTTCTTTTCTTCGCGGGCGGCTTTTTGGCGCGTCTTTACCGGCCAGGGCGCGGGCCAGACCGACCCCGCCGCGGACAATCAGGCTGACCCATAACATAAACAGAAGCGACGCCCAGACGTACATCACCAGCGGCCAGAGTTTGTCCATCAGTCCGCCGGAGCGCCCCCAGACGATTCCAATCAGTGCGATGATGCCGGCCATGACGACAACCGCCGCCAGTGTGGGACGCAGCGGCCTGCGAACCGGAGCAAGGCGAATCGTCAGGCACATCGCCAGATACACGAACAGCGGAACCCGCCAATTCGTCCACTTCAGTTCGGTGCACGTCGTCACCATGCGGTGCAGCAGGTTCACCTGCCAACCAAACTGGTCCCAAAACGCCCCTGTGCTTGTGGGGAACTCCTTAAGCCGCTCGGTCAGGCCGGCTGCACCACCGGCCTGGAATTGGTCGATAACCGGTTCGCCCAGAACCGCGTTGGCGATCAGGATGCCCGCTCCGCAGGCCAGGATGGTCATGAAGGCCGCTACGATCGGACCGATATAGCGGAGTTTAGGCTTGTCCTCCGTAGTGGGTTCCGCCTCGCCGGCGCTTCCGGGGGACGACTTGCCCCTGCCGGAACCGTCCTTCCCGGCGTCCATCAACTTTGCCCGACGGACCTCCCCGCCGGTAATAAGGCAGCCGAAGATATAAGCCATTTCCGCCACGACCGTACCCGGAAGCAAGGCCCAGTTGACCCTGCCCGGCTTGACCATGCCCGCCCAGAGGCGATACACGCCCATCGCGGCGAATAATATCCCCAACAGATACACTGAAAACGCTGCGTAAATCAAAAGCACACCTTTCGATATCCACGAATTTCACGAATTACTATGAATTACACGAATTTTAAGAAACAGACAGATATTTAGATGTTTCATTCTGTATTATTATCGGATTATCGGCGGCGCAATCTACACCTATACCGCGAAATGCTGACAGCAAACAATCAGCGTTTCGTTGGTTATTAACGTAGCAGGTGTGGATTTCTGAATTTGCCTGTAAGTTTTATCTCATTGCGGCGTCTAATGAGTGTGGTTATGACCGACAAGGCCAACAGGGCCTCGGAAGGGACGTTTGACCGGGAATGCAGCGTCGATGCCGCCCCGGCGACGCGCCCTGAGCGGGATGATGCAACCGCCTTCGATAAACTTGTGGCGGTGCACTTCCAGGACGTCAACCGGCTGGTGAACCGCCTGCTGGGTTGGTCGGACGGCGCCGACGACGTAGTGCAGGAGGTGTTCCTGTCGGTTCTTGAAGAATATCGGGAAGTTTCGCGGCGACAGCAGCCTTTCGACCTGGCTGACGCGGATTGCCGTCAACGAATGCCGCAGTCATCATCGAAAACTTCGCGTCCGGTTGAAACTGCTGTCGGGTGCAGCCGAGCGGGTTCGGCGGACGCACCAGGTAAAGACGGATATGGCATTGAACGACTGCGAGTGGTTCAGTCGAGTTCGCCGGGCAGTGCAGAAACTGCCGGCTCGCTATCGGGAGGTGGTGGTTCTGCGATACCTGGAAGAGACACCGACAGCCGAGATAGCCGAGGTCCTGAGCGTCTCACGGGCGGTTGTGGATATTCGCCTGCATCGGGCGCGCGAGAAACTGAAAAACATGCTGGCCGACCTTATCGAGGAATAAACCATGGAACGTCAAGCACAGGACCCGTTGAAAGAGTTATTGCGGCAGGCGGACGCCGCATCCGGTCCGCCGCCGGAACTACCTACCGATTTTACCCGGCGGGTGCGTCATCTCGCGCTCCGCAGAAGGCATTTTCGAATGGGCCTGGGCGCCGCCACAGCGGCTGCAATCGCAGCGGCCGTAGGCGTGGCTTTGCTGCTGCCCAATGACTCCGACACCGGCCCGCGCAAAGCCACCGAGAAAACAATTACCGATCAAAACGGTGAAATCGCAGCACTTCGTGCCGAAGTTGCCCGGCTGGAGGCCGAGGTCGATTCACGTCTGGCCGCTGTGCGGCACATGCTGGCGCTGGAGGCTGCCGAGCGCCGCCGGGATGAACTTCGGCGGCAGTTGGCCCGGCCTGACATAACCGAGCAGATCGCCCGCGAAGTGGATGAGGCCGCGTTCATTATCATCTATGACGCCGACCAGCAGCGAAAGCGGCAAGGCGGGCGAGCCTCGGCCATCGCCGCCTACCGCGACGTTGTCAGGCTGTTTCCACAAACTCGCTGGGCTAAGGTCGCCCAGGACAGACTCACAGAAATCGAGAAATTGTAAGGGAGACTTATCATGAAAAATCACAACATGTTCGCAATTGTTCTGGTTCTGGCCGCATCGGCTGTAACTGTGTCCGCCCTCTTGGCCGAACCGGCAACCAGGCCGGCAGGCATCGGAGTAGGAAGGGACGCCGTAACAACCCGCGAATTCCTTGCAGACCCTGAAAATAGGCGCCCAACTCGGCGTATCCGCATCACATGGGACCCTTTGGGTATATCTTTCGACCGGAAGACAATTATCGGTGCACTAAGTAGTCCCGGTTCTCTGGTTCGGGGATTACCGGAAAAGATTCAGAAAAGGATGGGTAGCAACGACCTTGCGGAAGTTCGGTTCACGCCCATACTCGGTTCCGATGAAAGCGCCACGAGACGGGGTTTTCTGATCGGCGACTACCAGATGATCTTCAGGTACTCGAGCAAGGAGGCGCCTGGTTCGGAGGTTCTGGAGGCTGTCGTTGGTCAACTGTGGAAAATGCTCCGGGAAGAATACAAAGAATCTATTAACCATTTGGGAAGCAAGTATCATGAAGCAATTGACACGCGGAATAAAGCCCAGGCAAGACTTCGCGTGATCCGCGGCGGATTGGTAACCATGGCAACAGACGCGATAGCAGGTACGGATATAACCTGGAAGGAGGAGAAGAACCGGGCATTGATCTCCGAACTTGAGAGTCAACTCCAGCGGTTGGAAATCGAGATGGCAGCCAAGAGGATGCGGTACGAGACGGTGCGCGACCAAATCGCCGAGATCGGCAGGGCAGTAGATCGGAAAAGCATCATCGAGGAACTGGAGCAGAAAAAGAAGATAGTCAAGGAGTTGCTTGAGGTCCGGATGCACACGGAGAAGCACCCCGCTGTGGAGTCTCTGCGCGCCAAGATCGCCTTATTGGAAGCCGACCTTAAGAAATCGGAACCTACGGCGGCAAGTCCGGTCAAGGATGAACCCATCGCCGAGGAACTGGAAAAAATCGTCGAAGCCCGGAAAATACGGTTTAAGCAAGTTATGCTTTTAGAAAAGCGAGGTAAGGCAACTTCCTCGGAACTGGCCCAAGCAGAGGCCGCCCTCGCCGATGCAAAGATCCAGTTGGCCCGGCGGAGGGAGGAAGTCCTGCGGTCCTCTGGCGGCCTGGAACTGGCAACCAGGCTCAAGGCCGAACAAACCGCTCTGATGATCGACATCCGCGAGATGGAGGCCCGCGCAGCTGTCGCGCGAAACCAAATGAGACAAGCCCGGCGGGAAAGAAAGGAACTCTTGGCGAAATTACGTGACCGGGAAGCAGCGATTATGAAGATGGAGCATGTCAAGACCGTCGATCTGCCGCTGGCTGTCAAGCAGTACGAGCGGGCAGCCCTCCGTGCCGATGAGTTGCGCCAGAAACTCCAGGACGTTGTGCCCCCGACGGTAACCATCGTCAAGTAGGTGGATATTCCACGCTCATCAGGTAAAGTCCGTCCGGCGGGGCCGTCGGACCGGCGTCGCGGCGATCGCGCGAAGCGAGAATCCTGTCAATCTGCCCGGTTTCCCACCGGCCCCTGCCGATCTCGACCAGCGTCCCGACAATGTTGCGAACCATGTTATACAGGAACCCGTTGCCCGTTACCGAAATGATGATTTCCGAATCCGTCTGGGCCACCTCGCATCTATAGATCGTTCGGACGGTGTTCTCGCGGGTCTCATCCGAAGTCGCCAGGCCTTGAAAATCGTGCTCGCCGATGAGCCTGACCGACCCCGCCCGCATCCGCTCGGCGTCCAGCGACCGCCAGTAGTGCCAGACCTGGCCGCGCAGTTCCACCGGACGCGCCGGCGCGACATAAACGCGGTAGAGATAAGTCTTTGCGACGGCAGAGAGCGAAGCGTGAAAGTCTTCGGCGACCTGCTCGGCAGAGCGGATTGCGATATCCCTCGGCAGGCGGGAGTTCATCGCTCGCCGCAGGCCTCGAAGGGGAATCGACAGGTTATCGGTGTGGAAGTTGGCGACCTGCCCGGCTGCATGGACGCCCGCGTCGGTCCGCCCCGCCCCTGAAACATCCACCGGATGCCCGACGACCCCCCCAGCCGCTTCTTCCACACGCTGCTGAACGGTGTCTATCCCCCCGGCCTGTCTCTGCCAGCCGTGATAGGCCGATCCGTTGTAAGCGATTACCAACTTGACATTTCGTTTTGGGCACAGGCCGCTCATCAGATAGATAAATCTACCATTTTCCGCACAATCTGCAAAATAAATAGTATGTGTGTCCCGAATTGCCGATTGGAGGTATAATAACTTCGGAAGATGAACGATTTGACGAGAAGATAACTGCTATTTGGCGATACAGTTGTAGTCGGAGTTGAAAAATGGAAATACATTGGAAAGATTACATTGAAAGCACGCCCGACGTGCTGCACGGGAAGCCACGTATCGCGGGAACGAGGATTCCAGTCAGTCTCATTCTGGGGTATCTAGCGGCCGGTAGTGCAATCGAAGATATCCGGAAAGAATTTCCCGATCTGAAGGCAGAGCAAATCGCAGCCTGCCTCGATTACGCAAGGGACCTGTCGGAATTTGAGGTTGCAGTGTCATGAGCCTGCGATTCCTGGCGGACCATTGTGTTCCGAATTCCATTACGAACTCGCTCAAAGAGGTCGGGCATGAGGTTATCAGGCTGGGTGATTGCCTTCCGGTCAATTCCGCCGACCCTGAAGTTATTGCAAAGGCTCAGGAGATCGATTCTATCCTTATGTCGCTCAATGGCGATTTTGCCGACATCGTTGCCTATCCTCCTGCCGGTTATAAAGGTATCGCAGCGCTTCAGGTTAGAAACCATCCCGAGACTATTCCGGCAATTGTTGGATTACTCAAGGACTATACGGCTGCGCACCCGACGCCAGACCATTACAAAGGAAGGCTTCTGATAGTCGAAAGCCACAGGATCAGGATTCGTCTATAGCACAGGAGCCGGGCGCCCCGTATAGTTACGAGTACAGACCGAGTCTCTTGGCGTTGCTCAACCACAGTTCAACCGCCTCCTGGAGAGACCTCCTTGCGGCTGTGGGCGTTCCTCCGTAAGAGGCTACGCCGATTTCGGGACACCGCGAGACATATCGCTTACCTTCAGGCCAAATCACAGCGGTCAGATGCAATTTCTTCATGTTATTCCCTGCGACTTACAATTTTTCTGCTATTGTAACACACAACCTCCAACACAGCGCCAACATTTACAGCATCTCCGCGATCTGCACGGCGTTGAGGGCGGCGCCTTTGCGAATCTGGTCGCCGGAGACGAACATTTCTATCCCGCAGCCGTCCGGCTGGGAAATATCCCGGCGAATCCGCCCGACGAGAATGTCGTCGGCGTCGGTGGCGTCCAGCGGCATGGGGAAGTAATTCCTCCGGCGGTCGTCCACCAGCCGCACGCCCGGAGCGTCGGAAAGTATCTCGCGGACTTCGCCTTCGGTAATCGGACGGCTGAACTGGAGGTTTATCGCCTCGCTGTGTGCCCGCATGACCGGCACGCGAATGCAGGTGGCTGTGATCAGTATCTCCGGTGCGTGGAATATCTTCCGCGTTTCGCGGACCATCTTGGTCTCTTCGAGGTTGTACCCGTCCGGACCGATTTCGCTGTTATGACTGAAAACGTTGAAGGCAGCCGGGTGCGGCAGGACCTTAGGCGTGAATTCTTTTCCTTCCAGAAACGCCTTCGCGCCTTCAGCCAGTTCGTCCATCGCAGCCGCTCCTGCGCCACTGGCAGCCTGGTATGTGCTGACGATAATCCGACGAACTGGGTTGACCTTGTGCAGAGGCCAGACCGGAACGTTCATAATAATCGTAGAACAGTTCGGGTTGGCGATGATGCCCTTGTGGTCCTTGATGTCCTCTCCGTTGACTTCCGGGACAACCAGCGGGACTTCCGGGTCCATGCGGAAAGCCGATGTATTATCGACCACAACGCAACCGGCTTTGACGGCGATTGGAGCGAATTTTTCGGAAATCGACCCGCCAGCCGACGAGAGAACAATATCCACATCGTCGAAACTCTTCTCCGTAACCTCTTCGACTGTCAATTCTTCGCCGCCGAAAGTGATTTTCCTGCCTTCCGACCGGCTGGACGCCAGCAGTTTCAGACTTCTGAGCGGGAAATTCCGCTGCCGGAGGATTTTCAAAAACTCCGTGCCGACCGCTCCGGTGGCGCCAAGTATTGCTGTACGATAACTCATATCATTTTCCCTATGTTTGATTGCATGGAAACTATAAAAATAGCATAATTCCCACAAAACGCCAAGCCCTTTCGCGCCAAAACCGGCACTTGAGCGGAGAGAATCTGCCGGAAAATTCCGGAACCGTTCGGAACGATTGGGAACGATACGGAATGATTGGAAACAATTCGGAACGAAACGGAAAGTTTCGGAAAGTTTCAGAAAATTTGGGAACATATAAAAAACTGTAACTCCTTACTACGCTAGTAGTTGCGGTTTTCGAGGTCATTTTTACACCCGGTTTTAAAAATCAGTCCACGAATTTACACGAATTATTCCGGCGTATAACCTGTGTGCCGGCGGGAGATAAACG
>JAXHSV010000360.1:0-1908 GCA_034190305.1 Planctomycetota bacterium
TGACGCTGCTGCGCGACAAGCGGCGGGAAAAACTCAAACCGGGCGGTTGGGAACATAAAACGTAGAAAAACATAATCCATCGCCGTACCGGCGACGGCTAAACGAGTATGAGTGAGCAGTTTCTGACAAACAGCGCCGAGGAAACTGTCGAGCTGGGCAAACGGCTCGCCCGGCGGTTTGATATCGGCGATTGCGTCGCCCTGGTAGGCGATTTGGGCGCGGGCAAGACCGTTTTTGTTAGAGGCGTGGCGTGCGGATTCGACGTGCCCGACGAGCGAGTCGTATCCTCGCCGACCTATGTGCTGGTGCAGGAATATGAAGGACGCGTTCGGCTTTACCACGTGGACCTTTACAGACTCATTTCCGTCGAAGACGAACTGGCTGATCTCGCCGTCGAGGAGATGCTCGCCGACGGCGTCGTCGTTATCGAATGGGCCGACCGCGCCGCCGGTGCCCTGCCCCGGCCTTACTGGCAAATCACAATAGAACCGACCGGGGCGACGTCGCGTCAATTCACGCTGGAGCGAATCGATTAATCCCGTCGTCTCCTTGCAAGGCATAACACACCGCCGATGACCAGCAGCGCAAGTGTGGCAGGTTCGGGAATCTGCGCCACGCTTCCGCCTTCAAGAACGATGTTCCCGCCGAGATCGGTGAAGTTCAGGTAGTAGATGTTCAAGCCGTTCAGGTCCAGTGTCGAACCGGCGCCGAGAATCAGGTTTTCCACATACAGCGCCTCGCAGCCTTCCCAGCCTGGTTGGTTATCGAACAGGTCCACCAATTGGACCATCGCTACGTCCTCGCCGCCAATCTGGAGCGTATCCAGTACGAAGTTCTCGAAGAAACTCCCCAGGTCCGGGCCTCTGTCCTCGCCGGCGACTTCGAACGTGGCGACAAACTCGTTGCCGCCTTCGAAGATCAGTTTTAGATTCCCCAGCCCGGCGAGCGCCGCCGGGTCGGTGCTGAAGTTCCCGAATGTCGAACGAGGCCACAGTAGGCTGGTCTCCGGTTTCGAACCGGTGATGTGGATGGTCGCGCCCGGAACGGCTACGAACGTGCTGCCGGCCCCGAACGACAGGCGCTGCGATACCTCGATTTCAGCCCGCCGGCTGAGAATTGCCAGTGTTCCGCCGGAACGCGCGTACTTGGCACCTATCTCCAAAACCGGCACGGTCAAACTGCCGTCGAAGATAGTGTAGATTGAGTCCCGCCCGTTAACTGAAAGTTCGCTTTGAATGTCCACCATCCCACCCGTCTGGATAAAACTGGCCGGACTCAAATTATTGTATGATCGTCCGACCATGAGACTGCCGACCGACAGTTGCCCGCCGCTCAGTTGGTAGGTTGGGACTGCATCTGTGTCAGGCTTCGGGATTGCCGGAATCTCGATGATATCCGGAAATATCACATTGCTGACAGGATCAGACTCGGCGACCTGTGAGGTGCCGTTGAGATTACAAATTCCCGGCAGGTAGCCCCCCAAGCCAAGTATGCCGGATATCTTACATGTGCCGCCGGTCTGAACAAAGGAGACATCCGGACTGATCAACCAAACCCCGCCAAGTTCAAGTCCCCGGGTCGAAAGTGTGCCACCGTGGAGTTCGTATCTGCCCCTCTTGACACAGATGCCTTCCGAAAACACGGCAGTACCGCCGGTCTGACGGAACAATCCCGGCGGATAGGTGGTAAGCGTTCCATCGGGATTGACAATTCCGGCCAGAGGGGTGCCAATCGTCATCGAGCCTCCGGCTAGCTGCCCGCTGCTAATGCCGGATTGGCCATTCATGACAATCAATTGGCCGTCGCCCAGATCAACGGTTCCCTCGTGAACAAAAAGCCCCTCTCGCAGGTCGATCCGGCCGCCATCGGTTGCAAGGATGTGTCCGCTGGTTACAACGTGATCGTCAA
>JAXHSV010000361.1:0-1900 GCA_034190305.1 Planctomycetota bacterium
TTCTGCGTATAATTCGTTGCACCCAAGAGATATCCGCGATGGGACAAAGCCGAACAACCGGGAGTTTTTCTCAGCCGGTTAACCGTCGGAGAAGTATTTTGGGCCTTCTAGGCCAATACTCTCAAACTCTCTGCTCTCCTGCATCTGTCTGGTTAACAACCCTGATTGGAACGGGGTTAGGCTTCGATGTTCCATTCTCCTGCTCATCAGGACATGAACTATGGACATAGACGAAACTATCATTCAGGAAATTGTCCAGCGGATTCTGTCCGTCGCCCAACCCGACCGAATCATCCTTTTTGGATCGGCAGCCACGGGCGAAATGACCCGCGACAGTGATATTGATCTGCTTATTGTCGAGACCGACCCGGGCAACACCCGCAACGAGAGCGTGCGCCTTCGAGAGCAACTAGGAGGCCTGGGTTATCCCTTCGACGTAATCGTGATTTCCACAGAATGGTTTGAGGAAAGCAAGGGAGTCATCGGCGGCATCGCATACCCGGCCAACAAGTACGGGAGGGTGATCTATGAGGCCGCCTGATCAAGTCAAGGTGGAACTTGTCAGCCAGTGGTTGGCCAAGGCCGACCAGGATATTCAGGCCAGCGAAGCCCTGCTTGCGGCGGCTCCTCCTTTCCTCTACCCGGCCTGTTTCCACGCCCAGCAGGCAGCCGAGAAATATCTCAAGGCCCTTCTGACCTGGCATCAGATCGAGTTTCCCAAGACACACGCCATCGAGCAACTCCTGGACCTGCTCGAACCGACTGTTCCCGATATCGGTTCGGGTCTCAGGGATGCGGTTTCTCTGACGCCATTCGGTGTGGACATCCGCTATCCGTCAGAGCAGCCGGAACCGGACTTGGAAGAAGCACGCAAGGCGCTGAAATTGGTCCGACAGGTCCGTGACGCTGTGCTGCCGTTGTTGCCGACGGGGTTGGGCGATTAAGGAGGCTGAACGAACTGCAATGGTATTCGGCGAGAACTTATCACCGCGAAACGAGGCACAGGAGTTGACCTGGCAGGCCATGGAGTACATGGGCGACGATGAAGAACGCGCCGCTCAAATATGCCGCAAGGCGCTGGAGATATATCCCGACTGTGTCGATGCCTTGCACATGCTGGCAGACATTGAAAGCCAATGGCAACGCGATTTTGTCGCTGGCGTAAAGAAGGCTATTGAGGCAGGCCGTCGTGATTTGGGGGAAGAGTATTTTCGAGAAAACAAAGGACACTTCTGGGGGCTCATCGAGACTCGTCCGTTTATGCGGGCCATGGGCGCACTTGCTGAAGCCTTGGCAGACAATGAATACCACCTCGATGAGGCAATTTCCGTCCACGAGGAGATGCTGGAGTTGAACCCCGGCGACAACCAAGGAATTCGTTACGGCCTGCTTGGGTGCTATTTGGCTAAGAAGCAGTACTGGAAAGCACAGACGCTTCTGGACCAGTATCCAGACGAAATATGCGCATTCTTTTTATGGGGCCGCGTGCTGCTCGATTACGCAACCCAAGGTGAAGAAAAGGCCGCCAAGACGCTGCGGAACGCTCGCAAAGAAAACCCGCACGTCGAACAGTACTTTTTCCCACGCAAGCAGAAGCCAAGGCAACAACCGGGAACTTATTCCATTGGTGGCGAGAGCGAAGCAGTTATATGCGCCCAACTGCTTCATGTCGCTTGGAAGGCCCACAGCCCGGCCCGGAAATGGCTTCAGGCAATCTGCTCATCGGGGCAATAATCCGTTCATCATCCAAGCCAATCTTCTACGTGATCTATACCCGGCAATCCGTCGAAAAACCAGACACCTTCTCATCGTGCGATGCCCAGTTTATAACCTGTCGGGATTTTGCCAAGGCCATCGGCGAACGCCACCAACAATGGATCGGCTATCGCATTGATGACGA
>JAXHSV010000362.1:0-1875 GCA_034190305.1 Planctomycetota bacterium
CGGCGAAACACCAATCGTCGAATCGTAATTTTTTCGCAGGGATGCAGGGGATTCATGGGATAAATACATTATCCCGTGAATCCCCTGCATCCCTGCTATCGCTTCTTTCTGCCACCCATTTCCCTGTCTATATCGCGCTGCTGCTGACGTTTCTGGATGCTTCGGCGTTTGTCATAGTCGCGTTTTCCGACAGCGGCTGCCAGTTCGCACTTGGCCCAGCCGGACCTGAAATACAAAGCCAGCGGAACGAGTGTATGACCCTTCTGTAAGACATGTGTCTGGAGTTTGCGAATCTGTCGGCGGTGAAGAAGCAACTTCCGATCTCGCAGGGGATCGTGCTGCAACGCCCCCACGGCCTGACGATACTCGGCGATGTTGGCTCCGCACAGAAACACCTCGTCGCCGCGAATCCTCGCAAAGGCCCCTTCCAATGAAGCGTTTCCGGAACGGAGACTTTTGACCTCCGTGCCCAGCAACTCCAGCCCGCATTCGACCTTCTCGATAATCTCGTAATCGAACCGCGCACGCCGGTTCTTTACCCGAGGATGGTGGGATTTCTTATCAGGATCCTTCTTCGACATGACGAGAATGATACATCAAAAAAATCAGCAGGGATACAGGGGATGCACAGGATATATAATTTTCTAAAAATTCCCTGCATCTCCCGCATTCCTGCCTGCTTTTATCTAATCACCAGCCCTAATCGGCTACTTTGATTTCTATCTTTCGGCTTTGGGCTGCCTCCGCCTTCGGAAGGCGGACCGTCAGAATCCCGTCGGCGATCGAGGCGGTTATCTTGTCGCGGTCGATCTCATCGCTCAGCGCGAACGCACGGAAGTACTGACCCGGGCAGAACGATACGTATGTTCGGGCGTAATCTTCGTCGGGAACGTCGAATTTCGCATCGCCTTCGATTGTCAGGACGCCTTTATCGACACGGACCGAGATGTCCTCCAGGGCAGCCCCCGGCATCTCCGCCACGAGCACCAGTTCTTCGTCGGTTTCGTAACTGTCCGATAACGGAGCGAATGCCTCGGCGGAAAGATCACGCTCCGATCTGGTAGCCTCAACTTTTACAGGTTTATCGTTAGCCATGATCCGGTCTCCTCTCTAATTTGCCTTAATTTCAATCTGTTTCGGTTTGACGGCGGCTTTCTTCGGAAGGCGGATCGTCATAATGCCGTTAGACAGACTTGCCTCGACTTTATCTGCATCAACGGCGTCGGGCAGAATGATTGTCCGCGTGAACTGGCCGCTGCCTCGCTCACGCCGGATGAAGTTGATATTTTCCTCGTCCGGCAGCGGGCGTTTTGTGCCCTTGATGGTCAATGTCTCGCCGGTAATCGTTACGTCCAGGTCCTTTTGCTCAATTCCCGGAACCTCGCACTGGATCAGAACCTCATCGGCGGATTCATAAACATTGACGGAGGGAAAGACGCCTCCTCCGATCCGCCGGGTCTGATCGCCCCAGGGCCTGGCCAGCCGCTCCAACTCGCGCTGTACGTAACGAAGCCCGGCGAAGGGATCAAAGTTCGCGCCCCATCTGAAAATTGCCATTTTTTTCTCCTTTCTGCAAATTATTTTCCACACTTTAGATGATGTGCAATCGGCGTACCACAGGACATGATTGACCTAACTTACTGTCGCATCGGATATTACAAACCATTCCTTCCCCCCTGTCGAAGTGATGCAGCGATTCAGCCCTGATACGCTGTCATATTGACAGGGATGAGCGGCTTATCGGGAAGATGCAAAGCGCCTTCCGGAACTTGCGGAGTTTCGCAAACATTCCCCAAGCCGCCCTTGTCAGTCCCAGGATCGCCGAAGCAGCATCGGCGACTACGCTTTGAATTTGCGTGTTCTCTTCAACAGAAC
>JAXHSV010000363.1:0-1870 GCA_034190305.1 Planctomycetota bacterium
TCGAGTTCTCGCTCCGCTTCCTGGCGATCGCATTGCATGCGCTGTTCGATCTCCGGCGGGATCTTGCCGCCTTGCCGGGCCGCTCGGGCAAGGTTTTCCTCAGTCGCCGGGTCGGCAGAAAACGAAACTGGTTTTACATTAGTCAAGCCACGAGCGGTCTGGCCTTCGAAAACCGCCCCGGCGTCCGTTAGTGATTCCGGTAACGGGGTTGCACTTGCAGACAACTCCACCTCGGCCCGCCGGACGTCGTCTTCGCATTCCGGCACCGTCCAGCCAAGTAACCTCATGGCTCGATAAACATCGGCATCAGTCGGCTCATGGCCTTTGTCGCCTGAAGCAGATTCTTTATTTTTATTAGCCATTGGATTTCTCTTTCATCTCGGCCTCGGCGGTGCGAGCCTGTATGAAGTCTGTGATCTTCTTCATCGCCCGGCTGCGGATCTGGCGAAGGTTCTCCGGCGTCGTACCAAGCGTTTCGGCCAGATCGGCCGCGATGTCGTTCGGCAGCCGCTGGTGCTGCTTTTCGGGCCGGTACCATTGGAACGTCGTGCGAATCACCAACTGCTCCCGCTCGCTGAGCGATTCAACCGCTTGTCTAACCAAGCCTTCTTTCGCTGACGGACCGCCACCTGCCCGCTCGATTGCGGGCACTTGCTGCCAGCGGTCCGGTTCAAGTTCTCGCGTCGGCAGCCGGCCTCGACCGCGGAGAATATCCTGCACGATTCGCCTTGCGATCCAGCCCAGCCATGCTCGCGCCCGCAGCCTAAGGCGATCTGCATCCGCAATCCCGGCCGGTTCAAACATGTGGGCGTTCTCATACGCCGCCCGAAACGCCTCTGCCACCACATCCGCCACGCCCGCCTCGCCGCCAAGTATGCCGCCGTAGGCCCGCAGGCAAACTCGATAGAGATACTCCGCGTGCCGGCGATAGAATACCTCCCACGCCGCCCGCGCGCACGCCGGGTCATCATCCGCCATGGCCATATAGACCAGCAGATCAGCATCGCTTTCGTTCGCTAATTCAGGGCCCGCGCCCCGCGCCGGCTGCGATTCCATCCAAACACGTATCCTTAAGGTCTTTTTGCTTATCGAACTCTACAAAGTATATGATAAAGCGTGACAGTCAGGTAATCACCATGCGATGCTTCGCGTTTAACCTTGGATATCCCTGCCGTCTGCCAGGCCAGCGTGGTATAGGTGAGATCTGTCGTTGAGACGCTCGATTACGGGATTATCGTAATGGTTTCTTCGCAGCACGCTGATGCTCGCCGGGGATGCAGCGAAGGGGGTTCGCTCTGGAAGAACGTTCAGCGGCAGTCGCAGCCACCAGGTAACTATGTTGCTCATCGTGCCTCCGTGCGTTACGACAATCGGCAGTTGACCGGGCTCAAGGCTATCTGCAAGTCCGTCCATGAAGGTGCAAACACGCGCATGAAATTCTCGCCAGGTCTCGATCTCGGGCGCGGGCCTGCTATCGAACAGGAACTGCGCACGGGCGTCACCGCCCGGACCGGCTGGTTCCGGTCGGTTGTTTGGCCGAGGCGCACTGCAACCTTCTCTCAGCTCGACTGCGGCAGTTGCGGTAAGCCCAAGGGCCTGTGTGATCGCTTCGGCTGTCTGCGCGGCCCGTTTGAGGTCGCTGGTGTAAAGTCGGCAAGGCATATCGGTCAATTTGCGCTTCAGTCTTGCGGCTATGGCGTCAGCCTGACGCCGTCCCAAGTCGGTCAGTTCGCTGTCCGAGCCGGCAGAGGTGTCCACGTGATGGGCCGACTGACAGTGTCGGATAAGTATGATTCGGTTCATTACGGGTTTCTCCAACTACTACCGCCGGTTTGTTCTTCAAACCACGCAGTTGTCAGAACTTCATTCC
>JAXHSV010000364.1:0-1844 GCA_034190305.1 Planctomycetota bacterium
TCGTTGTCGTACTCTGTTGCATGTGGCGTATCCCTTTCCTTGTTGGAACTTGGTACCTTCATAGCACCAAGGATACGCCGCGTTTTTGCGCCCGTCATCCACAGCTTTTGACAATATCTCAACAGTAACCGTGTTGCTCGTGTAACCTCCAGTCCCAACAACTACGTCCAGGTTGTAATTTTGCTCTGGCAGACCTTCTATCGTCAGAACGGTATCAGCCCAATAATTATCAACGTCGTCCTTGACCATAGTATCGGGATAAATTGTGTTGTTCGCCTCATCACAGTGCCATTCCCACCTGTAAACAAGGGTGTAGGAGTACGTGTTACTCGTATCCCAGTCCGTCACCACACCTGATGTGGCCAAAAGGTTGTCCCAATCGCCTGTGGTCTCGCCACGGTCGTCGCCCGTGTCGATCCTCATAATGAACGCCTGAACCGGCTGGACCGCCACGCCCAACACACACAAACAGCTCATCAACACCACTATCTTTTTCATCTTTCTTCTCCTTACATACTGGATTTTCCTTATTGAGCACCCCGGAGGTAACACACCGCCGATAAAAAAGCACTCCACAATAAGAAAAACCTCCATTTCAACAATAGAATCGTATCATGGAACACTGAAATCGCCAATAGACAGCATCACCTTTTTTCTGGAGGATATCACCTTGCAGGAATTTCCGTAAATCATATAGATAGCGTTACTTAATGCTTTTCCCCGATGCGGGACGGGTGGTCTTTCATCCGCCTTTGGCGAACTGGGCTAAGCCTGCTGTTTCATCTTGTGGATTTTCGCGGAGTATGGGGTGTTCGGGTCGATTTGGACATTCGCCGACGGTAGGCAAGGGGGTTGGCGCCGGTTTCGCGACGAAAGAGTCGGCTGAAGTAAAAGGCATCTTCAATCCCGATCAGGCGAGAAACTTCGGAGACCTTCAGGTCGGTCAGAAGCAGTTGCCTGGCGGCGGCCATGCGGACCTGAAGGAGGTAGGCGATGGGTGTCAGGCCGGTGACGGTCTTGAACTGTCGGATGAGGTGGTTGACGCTGGATTCTGCCGCCTCGGCAATATCGTCCAGGTTGATGGGCATGTGGTAGTGGTAGTAGATGAACTCCTGGGCGACCTGAACCCTGGAGGGTGGCTGCCTTGGGGGTAACTTGCCATGCTGTTTGTCACGACGGTTTTTCTTCGGTAGTCCTTTGTGAGATTTCGGAGTGAACCACTTTCCGAAAGGCCTGCGACTGGGCGGGAGGTCCAGAATGTCCACGGAGGCGGCGGCGGAAGCGGAACGAAGACATCGCCCCATAAACTCGGTAAGGATGCCGCGCCCGATGGTGGCATAATGGGGCGAGCGGGACTGTACCTCCTCCAGCAGGTTGTTTATCAACCTGTTGAAATGCCGGCCCAGAAGCATATAAGGTCGGCTTGTCTCCGTAGCGTCCTCCTCTTCTGCGATGTGTGAGATCTGTACGCGGATACCGAACGGATAGACCAACATCCAAAGGATCGAAGGAGATCGACCGGGGTTGAGGTTCTCATTCCGACGCCAGTATTTCAGGACGGACGTGTTGTCCGTCCCGCCCGGCAGGAGCACCATCCTGCCGCGAGTGAAGATAAACGTCTTGCCGTCGATACCGTGCGGCGCCTTGCCGGTCAGCCCGATTCCAAGAATAGGCCCGCGATAGCGCAGGTAACACGGACGTTCGCACCGCATCGGCGTGGCGCAGTGGGCCTGGGTGATCTGCTCCGGCAGGAGCAGTTTGCTGATGCCGTCGCGTTCAATCCACGGCAGGACCCGTTGGGCGATAACATCATGGACCGCTTCGCGGATATTCTTCATTACTAT
>JAXHSV010000365.1:0-1791 GCA_034190305.1 Planctomycetota bacterium
CTCGACAGGCTCGGGGCGGCCCTGAACAACGTCGAAGGGCCGAAGTCGGGCAAACCGGGCGGTGCTCGCCCACACGGGCGCCCGTCTGGGCGGGCCGCCGCCGTTGCACTTGGAAGGAATCCTCTGCCTCTGGTAGTGCCATGCCACCGGGTCATCTACGCCGACGGGAAGTTGGGAGGCTTCTCAGCAGCCGGCGGAACCGAACTTAAACAGCGAATGCTGACAATCGAAGGGGCGTTGTGAGCGTCTGATAGATGTTTCATTATAAACCCGTTGCATTTGCGATGTGATAGAAGTGCTGTTTTAAAGACGGATAATTGTCGGGAAGGTTTTCTTTCGCCGCAGATGTAGTGTAAATTCTTTTCTGTAAATCCCTGCCTGCAGCCTCAAAGTTTTGCAATAGGTTGCGCTGCATACCTGAAGCTATGCTGATAAGAGCACCGCAATGCCTTCTTAAAAGTTACCGTGTATTCGTCGATTATGCTCTTTGACAGGACACAATCAGCCTGCTCGTCCTGTTCCATTCGCAGGTCGCTTTGTTAAGCGGACACCAACACCTCCTTCAAACCCAGAGGAATGTCGGGCAAGTATGCCTGACCAAAAAACTAATCCTAACAATTGTGAACCGTTCGGGCCGGTGGGGAAAAATTCGGAACGATTGAGAACGATACGGAAAGATTCGGAAAGAATGGGAAAGATTCGGAAAAATCAGGAAAGTTTCGGAAAAATTAGGAAAGAAACAAAAACCTGTAACTCCTTACTATGCAAGTAGTTGAGTTTTTCAAGGACGCTTTTACACCCGGTTTTAAATTTCACCATTGCCTGCCTTGTCTAATTGCCCACGAGCCGCGACCGCAAGGGAGCGGTCGGACCAATGCGAAAGTCTTAATGTCCGCTCCCTTGCGGTCGCGGCTCGTGGGGTCTTTCCGTTTTTGCCCAGTCCCAGTATTCCGTCAATCGGTTGATTGGTTGACTGGTTGATTCGTGAATTCGTGGATTCGCTAAATCGGTACGATCCTCCGGTATTCCGGTCTTTATTCACTTGTAAAAAACTTCACCGTTCGGCCCCGACTTTCGTCGGGACTCACGACAGGCAGGGGGCGCTATACCGCCCCCCGTATTAACATTTGTGTTCACGTTTGCGCGCGCAAACGTGTACGAAAAAATCGCCGAAATGACGTAAGTGCTTGTCCGCCATGATGGAAATAATTTTTATTATTTTCGCCGTTCCTCTTTTTTGCGTTGACGTTTAAGCGCGCCCAGACGGGCGCCCGTATGGGCGCAAACTTCAACGGATAGACTTCTGGAGCGTTTTCAGGAAAGTTCTGATCATCGGAACAAGGACAGGCCACTTAAGTGGCCTGTCCTCGAGCTGTGTCTACGAGATAATACCGTATGTCCCCGGAACTCCGAGATTCCATGTTCGTTATTCGATGTTCTCTTTCGTGGTATGCACCCACAATCTTCCCGCCTACCTGGCGGAGGCAGGCAGGCGTTTGAAGGCGCCACCCTCCATCAACTTATCTTGCCCCGGTCAACCGCCGCTCATGTCCTGCCAGAGCAACTAGACGCTTTGAGGTGCGAGCCAGAGTCGGCTCGCTGCGATACGGGCTTGAGATAGGTGGTGTGTGCGCCTATCCCAAGCCCGTAGGAGACGGAAATAAAAACACGGATAGCGTAAGATATTTTGTGTAAGTTTGCGGCGGCATCAGAAATGACGAACAAGTTATAACGCCAGACCCAGCCCAGCCATTGCCATGGCTGGGCTGTAATGTCCGCTCTTCGACCGAT
>JAXHSV010000366.1:0-1739 GCA_034190305.1 Planctomycetota bacterium
GGACGGACCGGAAGGGAAATCCTCGCTCACCTTCCCGGAGGCGACCTGAACCTCCAATGGCGCCAAAGCGATAATCACGTCTATATGACAGGCCCTGCCGTGGAGGTCTTCTCCGGCGAGTTTTAATCCCGCATTCGCATCTCCTGGTAAGACCAGTTGATAACGGGAATCGTTTCAACCCATATTATTACGTCCGCCCCAGGTCGGCTGCGTATAGACCGCCAGGTCGCTCAGGGCCGTTGATCGCAGCCGATTTGCCGACCGAAAGGTCGGTAGTCCGGTACAGGTGTGCTGGTACCCTACCGCCTCCGGTTGAGCACCACAACCCCGCCCAGCGCGAGGATGGCGAGGGTTGCGGGTTCGGGGATGAAAGTGACGTTGTCCGGAAAGGCTATGCCGAATTCGTCCGCGTGCTCCCATGTCGGATCAATGTAGATTAACGGGTCCGCAATGGCCCAGGCGTGTGCTTCGCCGTAGCCTGGCTCATGGCCCCCGTAGGTCCAGGCTCCAACCAGCGCATTGGCCTGTTGGACCATCAAAAACCAGGCGGTAACACCGGCTTTCGTACCGAGCGGAACCACGACATCAACGCTCCAAGATACCTCCTGAAACCAGTCGTCCGGGTCCCAGTCGTTCCGGGCTGCCGCACCCTGGTGAAAAATCCGGGTCCCGCTCGCATCGTAGAATTGAACGGTGGCAGACGTGGTGGCCGTACTCTGTAGGGAGCCCTTGAGACCGTGATCCGCGCAGTCCACCTTGGCGACGAGCGAGCCCTCCAGAATCAAAGGCACATCCTGCGAATGCTCCGTTCCCCACTTGTTATACACAACGTATGCGGAAATAACGGTCGCTGTGGACCCCGCCTGGACGGTGGTATAGCCGGGGTTATTACCTGGGTTCTTGCCAATAACCTGTGCAGTGATGTTGCTGACGGGCCCCCGATCCATCGTCATCGCGAACACGTTAACGTCGTATGTGTGACCGCTTGTGGGATAGGTGTACCCGGGATATACTATACCGATACTCTCGGGTTTGATGATATCCTCTCCCATCATTTGGTAGTCAGTCGCGCCTTTGAAATAGACGTTCTCAACGTATTGGACCGGCTCGAGCTTGGGGACGACCTCGTCTGCCAAAGCGGCCGTTGTGCAGATCAACGAAGCAGCGGCCCAGACTAGGGCCGACAGAATTGCTGAACGAATCATCGCACTATCCTTCAATCAACCGACATTTCCCCAATGCCGGTGGCCCGCAGCTATGATAGGTCGATAATGTTATATTATAGTCTCTCTTGGCGATGTTGCAAGTCCTTTCCCGAGGATTATAGGGGACATTCTGGAATGGCACTTCCTTTAGGAATATTTCCAAGAAAGACGCCATTAGCCCATTGTCGTAACATTTTTCCTATGCAAATGTTACGGAAATTGTAAATTATCCGAAATTTATGGATTATGGCTTAAAGAAGTGCCATTCGGAACATTCTGCTTTTGAGTCCCTTTTCCGGTCGTTCGTTCCCGCGATTCATAACGTGATAGAAAATTCCACCAACCGATGTCCTTTTCCGTTTCGGCCATGACAGGAGATGTCGGGCAAGTATGCCCGGCCTACAAACTGCCGGAAGGCAGGTCATCGAAGTCCGGCAGGCCGGTCGTCGGCGAGGTCTTCCCGCCGCCGAAGCTGAAAGGATTCTGCACCGCAACCAATCCCCGGCGCATGATACAATTGGTCTAAAAATTGAG
>JAXHSV010000367.1:0-1738 GCA_034190305.1 Planctomycetota bacterium
GAACCTGCCGGAGATCGAACCGGACCACGTCGTCGTCCTGGAACTGTCCAGTTTCCAGCTGACTTACCTTCCGCTGCTCGGGCGAAGCCCGCACGTAGCGGTCGTTACCAATCTCCACCCCAATCACCTCGACCGTCACGGACAAATGGCCGAATACGCCCGGGCCAAGAAGAATATCTTCCGTTTTCAACGCCTCGGCGACGTACTGATAGTCAATCGCGACGATGCGGAAGTGGCGTCCTGGGCAGCCGAAGCGCCGGGCCTGACGGACACATTCAGCGCCGCCGATGAACCGTTCGACTTGAGAGTTCCGGGGCAACATAACCAGGCCAACGCCCAGGCTGCATGGTCGGCGGCGAGGCAGTTCGGCGTATCCCGCGCCGTCGCCGCAGAGGCGCTATCTGGTTTCACAGGCCTGCCGCACAGGCTCCAACTCGTCGCCGAGCGCGACGGCGTGCGATATTTCAACGATTCCAAGTGCACCACTCCGGCAGGTGCGATCGTTGCGCTTGATGCCTTTGCCTCTCGCAGCGCGGTTATCATCGTCGGGGGATACGACAAAAAAGTGGATTTCGGCGAACTTTGCGCCGCCCTGGCCGGTCTGGCCAAGGTCGTTATTGCGACGGGTCAAACGGGCGAGGCGATTGCATGCGGCGTCGAATCTGTTCGCCCCGAAGCCGGAGTTCCGGCTGTCGTTCGTGCGCCGGATTTCGCCGAAGCCGTCGCCGCAGCGCTCGACAAGGCCGGGCCCGGCGACACGGTGCTCCTGTCGCCCGCATGCGCCAGTTTCGACCAGTTCCGCAACTACGAACAACGCGGCGAGGCGTTCATGCGGCTTGTTGGAACAAAAACCGACGGATAACCAACCTGCATTTTTTTGAACCACAAAGAACACAAAGTTCACAAAGATTTTAAAAACATATTTTGTTGTTTCAAGGATTACAGTTTCGGTGGTGCAATATCCGGCTTAATCGTCGCTTTTGAGGTTGTTGCCTTTTGGTTTTCGTCGCCGGCGTTTCTTTTTGTTCCGTCGGCCTGCTTGTGCGCCGGATTGCACCTGGGGCGCAGCGCTGAGCGCGCCGGGATGGCGGGGCTTTTTCTCTTTCCGGCGTGGTTTGCGTCGGCGTCGGCTGGTACCGCGAGGCTTCCGCGACGGCGTCTCCGCCCGGGCGGGCGCGGGTTGTTCTTCGGCCTGGTCTTCGTCGTAAGGCTCTTTGTCGAGAGGTGGTTCGGGTTCTGATTTTACGGGCTGAGGTTCGGGCTGATCCGTTTCGACCGGCTCGGCGGGGACGGGAGTTTCCGGCGGGCACGCCATATCGCGCTCGACAATTTCCTCGTTGGGTACGACGATTTGTCTGTTATCGACCTGCTCCAGGCGGACAAGTTGCGTGATGATTTGCGTTTCCAGCACTTTTCCCACGACGCCGTCGTCGGTGCGGACCCAGGTGTTTTTCTTGGGGAGTTTGCGGCGAAGTTCTTCGTATGTTTTGTCCTCGTATCGCAGGCAGCACATAAGGCGTCCGCAACGCCCGGAAATCTTGGCTGGGTCCAGCGTGGCCTTCTGCACCTTGGCCATTCGCATCGAGATCGGCTTGAGGAGTTTGAGGTACTCCCGGCAGCAGCACTGGCGCCCGCAGCGCTCGTAGTCGGCAAGGAGTCGCGCTTCATCGCGCGCGCCGATCTGGCGCATTTCGATCCGCGTGTGATACTGCTTCGCCAGACGCTGGACAAGTTCGCG
>JAXHSV010000368.1:0-1735 GCA_034190305.1 Planctomycetota bacterium
TGAGGGTCGCTTTGTTTTTTTATTGACGTCCGGGATGAAGCGTATGTATTGTTCAGAATAAGTTCGTTAGACTACATTTGTTCATGGGGCATCATGGGGTATGGGGAGTGTTGATGATGCGCGTCGATTATAAGAAGAGAGTAAAACAGCGTGTCCGAATCGGATCTCGACCGTTGCCCAAAGCAGTTTCAGTGTTCGTGGCCTTGTTTCTATGCGTGGCGATGTTCGACTTTGCGGCTGCGGCCTGTTTGGCTGCTCAGCCGGATGGCGCAGCTGCCGGGGTAACCACTAAGCCTGCCGAGAAGGAGATGATCCATCTGAACTTCCCGGCGAACCTGGAGGCCAAGGTCCTGATCGAGTACGTCAGCAGGCGCCTGGGGATCAACATCCTTTACGACGAATCGGTCGCGAGGAAGCACATTACGATTTCCTCGCCGGCGAAGATTCCCAAGGATTCCCTGCTGGGCCTGTTTGGCAGCGCGTTGAAGATGTCGGGCCTGATGTTTATCGATGACGAGCAGCCCGGCTGGAAGCGGATCGTTCCCGACAAGGACCTGCTGGCTGTGGCGGGGGACATCCAGAAGGGTCTCGACAGGCTCGAATCTGCCCGGGGCACTACGGCCATCACGCAGGTCTTCGCTTTAAAGCACGTCAGGGCGGATGCGGCCCAGCAGACGGTCCGGCCTTTTCTGAGCAAGCCGGGCGGCAACAGTTTCGTCATCTCCGAGAAGAACCTGATCGTCGCAAGCGATTACGCCGGCAACCTTCGGCGGATAAGCACGGTCATCGAGCTGCTCGACGTGCCGGGACCGACCGCATCTGTCCGGCTCGTTCCCGTCAGGCACCTGGATGCGGAGTCGCTGGCAAAGCAGGTAACGGCATTGTTGCGTGAGAAGGACCAGGTCGCCGCGGTGTCCGGCAAGGCCGTCGGGCGGCGGCTGACGCTGACGGCCGAACCTCGCACCAACCGGATTGTTATCGTATCGGCGGACGGCGCCGAGGCGGAGGCGGTTGATCTGATCCGGTCCCTGGACGTTCCGACCGACGCGGTCAGGCGCAGTTATCGCTTTCGACACATATCCCCCGAACGGATTGACAAACTCGCCAAGGATATCGTCGGCCCCGAAAGGCTCAAGGACCGTTATAAGTCGGTCATAGACGCCGAGTCGGGCCTTCTGATCGTCACGGCCCCGCCCCGTATCCACGAGCACGTTGAATCTCTGGTACGCGAATTGGACGTGGCCGAGGCCGAGGCGGAATTGGGGCACGTGCGGTTTTACAAGTTGACGAACACTACCGCCTCCAACGTCCTTGCGACGATCCGCGCCATGGAGTCCGGCGAAAAGGGCCTTTCGGGTATAGTGCCGCAACAACCGGAATCCCCGCGTATGAAGTCTTTGCAGGAGGATTTTACCGGCCCCAACAGACCCCCTCCGCCGGCGGGTCAGGAAGCGCCCAAGCCGCCGGCGTACCGGCCAACCTCCACGGCGCCGGCCGATGAGTCCGGAGGGGACAAGGCCGCCCCATCTGTTGTAACCGCCAGGACCGCTGATGCGATAGTCACCGTCGATACGAACACCAATACGCTCATCGTTATAGCGCCGCCGAGCGTCCAGAGGGTCTACAAGCAGTTAATCTCCATGCTGGACAAGCGCAGGCCCCAGGTGATGGTGGAGGTAACGCTTGTTACGCTGGACACCTCCGACAGTTTTTCACTCGGTGTCGACATATCGAG
>JAXHSV010000369.1:0-1699 GCA_034190305.1 Planctomycetota bacterium
GCCGACTACATCATCAACTGCATCGAGGTCAGCGGCGAGGATTGCGTCCGCTTCGATAACGGAATCCCCTTGAGATACGGTGTGGACCAGTGCATCGGCGACACGATCGGGCCCGGCGGGCTGTTCAAGGCGCTGCGGACCGTGCCGGTGTTCCTGGAGGTGCTCAGGGACGTCGAGGAACTCTGCCCCGCCGCCTGGGTGCTCAACTACACCAATCCGATGAGCATAATGTGTCTCGCAGCCGCACGCGCAAGTTCCGCCAAAGTCGTCGGACTCTGCCACAGCGTCCAGGGCACCAGCCACGACCTGTCCAGGTACATGGACGTCCCATACGCCGAGATGAACTGGAGATGCGCGGGAATCAATCACCTGGCGTGGTTCACGGAATTGAGCCGAAACGGCGAAGATATTTACCCGTTGCTTTTCGAGCGCGCCAACGACCCGCAAATCTGGGAAGCCGACCCGATCCGCTTCGACATGATGCACTACTTCGGGCGGTTCGTAACCGAATCCAGCGGGCACTTCAGCGAGTATGTGCCCTATTATCGCAAAAGGCCGGAACTGATTAAAAAATACTGCCGGAACAGATACCGAGGTCAGAGCAGTTTCTATGCCGATAACTGGCCCCAGTGGCGAAAGGACTGCGACCAGCGTCGCCGAGACGTTATCGCCGGGCAAATCGAGCCTAAACTTGAGCGGTCATGGGAGTACGCCAGTTTCATCATCGAGGCGATGGAAACCAACCGCCCGATTATGATTCACGGCACGGTGCCGAATACGGGGTTGATTACGAACCTTCCGCAGGACGGCGTGGTCGAGGTTGCCTGCGTGGTCGATAGGCGCGGAGTAACGCCGACTCACTTCGGCCGGCTTGAACCGCAACTGGCTGCGCTTTGCGACGCCAATATGCGGATGTTCGACCTTGCGGCTGAAGCCTGCATCCGCCGCTGCCGCAAACTCGCCGCCCACGCACTGATGCTCGACCCGCTGACCGCCGCCGTCTGCTGCCCAGCCGAAATCAAGCAGATGACCGAAGAACTCTTCGAGGCGGAAAAGGATTTCCTGCCGGGATTTTGACGCAAACGCATGGGGCGGTGGTGAAAATCATTTCGACTTCAATCGCGCGATGATTTGTTTGTGCAGCGCCGGCATCGTGGCGCGGTGCCGACCCTGAACGTAGAAACTCTCCCCACCGTCGGTAATCGTGCGGACGAGAATCGTTTTGAACGGTCTGTAGTAGTAGGCCGGCTCGGTGTCCGGCGGGGTGCTGGTCAAATCTTCCGGCGGGGCAATAAGGTCGAACACAGCCGTTGTGAAATGGCAAATTTTCCGCCCCTCGGCATCGGCGACATTCCGGGCCATGGACAAGGCCTTGAGGTACACCTCCGGCGCCATCACAGCCGAGCCGTAACACAGCAGCACGCCGCCTTCGAGTTTTTCGATACAGCGAGCGAAGATGAGAAAATCGCGCCCGCTGGCGGCCCCGAAGGCAGAAGCGTTGAAATTCGGATGAGCGTGAATAATGTCGTATCCGATGCCCACGTGGACGGTAACAGGGACGCCAAGTTCGTAACCTGCGGCAAAGATACTCACGTCGGGGTGCCGATAGTCGCCGGAGGCGATTTCACGCCCGACTGCCTCGCCAAGCCCGAGACCCTCGTCCGCAGCGGTGGCGACAACATCATTAAGCCGGCCCGTT
>JAXHSV010000037.1:0-17321 GCA_034190305.1 Planctomycetota bacterium
TGTCGGTATGCACGGGGACGTTCCCCGCGCAGGATAAGGCCGAACTTTCGGGCGAGAAGGTAAATGTCTTTCTCGCTCAAGACGCAATAGGGGGTTTGAAGGAGCAGGCCGCCGGGATCGGGACGGTAACGTTCGCGAAGCCCGGGTTGAAACTTGGCGACCTTAAGGGCGACAATATCGCAGTCCTTATGCTCGCGAACAAATCCGTGGCCGACTACCTCGCCGATCAGAAGATAAAGGTTGACGCCAAATGGCTCGGCGAGCAGGGTTTCCAGATAGCCACCACCAAGCGACCCGACGGCAAACTTATAGCGATTACCGCCAACACCGACGCCGGTCTCTATTATGGTCTTCTCAAACTGGCCGGGAAACTCTCCGGCGCAAAGAATATCGGGGAACTGTCCGTCAATATGAAGGACAGGCCTGTTTTTGAACTTCGGGCCGGCCCTCCGGAAAAGTGCGGGAATATCGTTATCTTTGATGGCTCGGAAGTATTCGACTTCACAATGTTTCCGGAATGTTTCGGCGGCGACAAGGACCTGCTGGAGAAGTACAAACGTACGACAGAGGCCAGGCGGAAGGAACTACGCGCCCTGCTCGACAAGGGACGATCCTGCGGTCAAAAGATATTCGTTCACACCTACGAACCCAGCATACTCGAGGAACTGAGGGATAACTTCTTTCGCGCTCACCCTGAGGCAAAGAGTTCTCTCTACGACCACGCAACACCCCTATGCCCGTCGGCTGAGATAACCAAAAAGTTCGTCTATGAACGTTACCGCGAGTTGTTCGCTTCTTTTCCGGTCCTGGCCGGTTCGGTGATCGTTCACGCAGCCTTGCCTGTTACTGAAATTCGTACCGGACGCAGGTCGCACCCGTTTTTCATGCAGATGCAGGTGTATGATCTTTACCGGAGCGCAGAACTCCTGGCCGACGAAGGGCTGCTTCACAGCGGTATGAGTCCGTCGGAACTGGCTAAATTCCCGGAGATTGCGAAGGAAAGCGAATATTGGTATGCGCGTTCGCTCGAAAACCCCCTGACCGGCGAGGAGATTCGCTACGAGCGCAGCCAGGGGAATTTCGCTTCCCGCAAGGTCGGCGGCAAGACCTACTTCTGCCTCTATGACGAACATGGCCGGGAAATTCGCGTCGAACTGCCTCCTGCCCCGACATCCCAGCCGACTTCGGCGCATGAATGATTACAGATTTTACCTGAAGTTGCAGGAGAGACTTACAGCATGAAGGCACTGGTGCTTAAGGAATACAATCGGTTTGAATATGAGGATGTTCCCGATCCGAAGTGCGGGGTGGACGAAGTATTGATAGAAGTGAAAGCCTGCGGCATCTGCGGCAGCGACGTCCACGGCATGGACGGCGGAACAGGCAGGCGGATTCCACCGATTATCATGGGGCACGAGGCAGCGGGAGTAATCGCCGAGATCGGCGCTGATGTTACCGGCTGGCGAATCGGCGACCGTGTAACCTTCGATTCAACAATATATTGCGATAGTTGCTATTTCTGCCGGGCCGGGCGGATTAATCTCTGCGACAACCGTCGCGTGCTTGGCGTCTCGTGCGATGAATACCGTCGCGACGGCGCATTGGCCGAATACGTAGCCGTCCCACAGCGGATACTCTACCGCCTTCCTGATGGTTTGTCGTTTGAGCATGCAGCCTTTGTCGAGCCGCTTTCGGTGGCCGTTCACGCTGTCAAACGCACATGTTTGTCGCAGAACGATTCGGCTGTGGTGGTGGGGGCGGGGATGATCGGACTTTTGCTTATCCAGGTTCTTCGAGCGGGCGGGTGCGGCGTCATTATCGCCGTGGACATCGAGCAGGACAAACTGGGCCTCGCCCGAAAACTCGGAGCCGACGTCGCCGTCAACCCCGACGCCTGCGATGTTTCCGGTGAGGTGGCCGGTCAGACCGCCGGACGGGGGGCCGACGTCGCCTTCGAGGTTGTCGGCGTAACCGCAACGGTCAAGACGGCGATTGCGTCGCTTAGAAAGGGCGGGATTTTGGCGATGGTTGGCAACCTCCGTCCTGAAGTCGAACTGCCTCTCCAGGCTGCGGTTACGCGGGAGTTGACCATTTACGGCTCCTGCGCATCCAGCGGTGAATACCCCGCCTGCCTTGACATGATCGCGCTTGGGCGGGTCAACGTAGAACCCCTCATCAGCGCCGTCGCCCCGCTGGCTGAAGGAGCGACCTGGTTCCAACGCCTCCACAACAAGGAGCCCGGATTGATGAAGGTTATTCTGAAGCCGTAAAGGAGATTTCAGAAATGGGTAAGAACCTGTTTGACTTGACAGGCAAGGTTGCGATAGTTACCGGCGCCAGTCGCGGTCTTGGTCAGTATATGGCCAGGGCGTTGGCGAAGGCGGGGGCGGATTTGGTTATCACCAGCCGAAAACGTGAGAACCTTAAGGATTTTCGGGAGGAAATTACGCGGCTTGGCCGACAGGCCGAAGCGGTGGAACTCGACGTGCGGAATTACGACAGTATTCAGCGCGCCGTCGAGCAGACCCACGACGCTTTTGGCGGGATCGACATCCTGGTCAACAACGCCGGCTGTAATATCCGCAAACCGGCGGTGGATGTTACGTGGGATGATTGGAATCTCATACTCGATACCAATCTTCGCGGGTCATTTTTCGTCGCCCAGGCGGTTGCGAAGAAGATGATTCCCCGGAGGTACGGGCGGATCATCAACATCGGCTCGGTAACGTGCGTAGCCGGTTACGCCGGACTTGGTCCTTACTGCGCCAGCAGGGGCGGCGTCAGGCAACTGACGATGAGTCTGGCGGACGACTGGGGCGTCCATGGCATCACAGTCAACTGCCTCGCGCCCGGCTGGTTCAAGACGGCCCAGAACGCCATGCTTTACGATAACGCCGAATGGGTCAAGTACATTTGCGACCGGATACCGCTGAAGCGGCCAGGCCAGCCACATGACCTTGACGGCGCGGTAGTCTTCCTCGCTTCCGATGCAAGCGAGTACATCACCGGACAGACACTGCTGGTAGATGGCGGTATTTCAACCGGCGCGACAAAAGCAACCGTCAAAAAGTAGTGTGGTCGATAGCGTAAAATATTGTGTGTAAATTTACTCTTTGAAAAATAAAAACAATTCGTGTAATTCGTGCAATTCGTGGACTATTTTATACCTATGAACAAAGCATGTTCCGCGCATTAACGACAATACTGCTTTTTGCGGTCGCTCTCTCGTCTGTCGGGATAGACGAGGATCCGCCGGTGACGTCCAGGCCGGTGAGCGGCGACGTGGCTGGCCTGATTTCGCCACCGGCGGAAGTTACTGAAATTTATACCGTCAACCGGACTACATCCAGGCGTTACAAACCCGACCGGTTCGATAAAAACAGCGGCGAATTCCGTTTCAAGAACCTGCCCGGCGACGCAACTTACGATATCAGCGTCGTTGCTTCCGATGGTCGGCGTATCGAGGGGATAGACCTTTCATGGCACGAGGCGAGGATGCTTCGCCTGGCGGCCATTCGACGAAAACAACTGGAACTTCCGCCCGAGCAGAAACGGGAATTCACCGTCGGGGATGCCGACGCGCTGCTTAAATACGTCAAAGACCTGAAGGATTTCTGCGACGTGCGGCGGGCCTTGTATATCAAGGCTTCGGGACTCCGCGCAACGATGCTCGTCGAGGTGATGCGGACAGGAGAGTTCCACGCCCGGCGAGGCGACGAAATTATCTGGCGGATGGAATTGTGGTATTTCCGCTATCGCTACGGCGGGTGGGAGAGGGTATCCAACGTGGAGCGAGTCCTTGAGCGTCGGCGAATACCGGCGTCTGAATGGAAGGCGATTACGCTGGTCTATTATCCCGGTTTGAGTGTTTACGTGAACGAGAAAGGCGGTTCCATGCCGGTGAATTTCTCGATTCCCAGGCGCCTCGACGGCGCCCGAGGACGATTGGCGGAGACGAATCCCGTCCAGAAGACCAAACCTGTTATCATCGGCCTGCCCGACAAGACCCGCCCGGCGACGCAACCGACCCGACCGGCGTCTATACCTCGACAATAAGGTCCAGTTCCACTGATGCGTTCAGTGGAAGTTCGGCTGCGCCTATGGCGCAGCGCGTGTGTTTGCCCGATTCGCCGAAGATTTCCACCAGCAGTTCGCTGGCGCCGTTTGCGATTTTAGCCTGGTCGGTGAAGCCCGCTGCCGAGTTGACAAAGACATTAAGTCGGACGATACGCGCAACGGCATCGAGCGAGCCGGTTTCCGCCCGGACGACGGAAAGGGCGTTCAGACACGCCTGACGGGCAGCAGCCTTGGCCTGCTCCAGGGTCGCCTCGCCGGCGACTTTTCCGGTGGCGATAAGTTGCCCGTCTTTGATCGGTAACTGACCGGCTGTGAAGATAAGATTGCCGGTTCGGACGGACGGGACGTACGCCCCGACCGGCGCCGCCGATTCAGGCAGTTCAATTTTCAACTTCTGTAGTTTCTGTTCCGCTTTCATCGTTATTATCCTTTACCGACCGGTCCGGCGCATCGGAATCTGTCTGCGGCGCGTTATCCGGCGATGAGTCGGCGGGGCTTACAAAAATATATATCTCACCGAAGAGACCGTCCTGTTCGACGGTGATTTGACGACGTCGGATCAGTTCGAGTATGGCCAGGAACAATCCCACCAGTTCGGTCCGGCTGCTCCTGCCGGCGAATATCTGCCTGAAGGTCATGTTGCCTTCTCGTCCGAGACGGTCGAGGATGTCTGTGATGTGCAGTTCCAGTGGGGTGTCGTCGTATATGATCTCCGTCTCGGTGAGGTGCTGTCCGACCGACGCCATAAGGTCGTTGAACGCCTCGATAAGGTCCCAGATATTTACTTCATCGAGTTCCTTTCCGGGCGGTTCGTTTTCGGTCGAAACCGGTTTGCGGCTGAATCGCATCGCCTGCTCGCCGGCGGCGTCGCGCAGGTCGCCGGCTGCGTCCTTGAAGGCTTTATACTCCAGCAACTGGCGGACGAGTTCGGCTCGCGGGTCGATAAGTTCCTCGTCGCCGACATCCTCCTGTCCGGCAGGAAGGAGCATCCGCGTCTTAATCTCCATCAGCGTCGCAGCCAGGACCAGGAAATCACCCGCCAGGTCCGGGTCGAGCATTTTGAGCGTCTCGACGTACGCGCAGAATTGCTCGGTGATGCGGGCGATGGGGATGTCGTGAATGTCGATCTCTTCCCGGCGGATCAGGTACAGCAGCAGGTCCATCGGGCCGTTGTATATGTCAAGTTTTACGCGGTAATCGGTCATTAGGATAACAGATTAGCAGGAATGCAGGTTGTAGCAAAGCGTTAAACTCGTCGTGGCGAGGGTTACGATAGGTATTTTCAGGGTGATCCTGCCCTAACTCACCAGCAGTGGCGCAAGTTCTGCTTTATCGAGTGTTTGCTGGTGGAGTTCGGCAAGCAGTTCGTTAATAGCCTGGGCGGAGACTGTCGAGGGAGACGTGATCTCAATACCAATGGGCTTTCCATCGGCGCCGTAATCTACAACCAGACCGGGCGACACTTTCTGCGAGCGCACAACCTTATCGTCACTGGATTTGGCCAGGTAAAGATAGCCCGCCAGCGCCTTGCCGTGACGATACGTTATTTCAAGATATATGTCCCGTGTCATGTCAGTCTCATTCTACCATATAGGCTGTGATAAAGCCGTCGAGCCTTTTCGTCCGGTTCGACTATGACTTCCCACGGTCGGCCATGCCATTTTGTCGAAATAAGCCATCGCTCCGGTTCAACATCAGGTTTATATTCAGTAGCATCGGTAAGCATTGTTCGGAGATCGGCCTCGTTGAATTGGCGTTTAATCATCCTACGGAGCAGATGGAGACTCAACTCCAATTCCCACTGCCACCATTCCGGCCAGCCCTTTCGCCTGTCGATCATATTGATTTACCTGTTTATCAGTATCCCGCAGGCGGAACGGACTCTTTCCATCGTGGTTTCAGCGACTTGGCGAGCCTTTCGTCCTCCTTCGCCGAGGACGTCGCGGACAAAGTCCGGGTCCTTCTCTAATTCGGCGTATTTCTCGCGGGCTTCGGCGAACTTCTCATTAACCAGTTCGGCCAGTCGTCCCTTGGCGTGTCCGTACCCGTAGCCGCCGGAGCGATATTTTTTCTCAATCTCTTCGACCTCGGCGGGTTCTGCCAGGAGTTTAAGCAGCGCAAAGACGGTGCATTTTTCCGGGTCTTTAGGCTCTTCCAGCGGTGTCGAATCGGTAACGATCTGCGAGCAGCGCTTCTTTGTGGCCTTTGCCGACTGGAATATCTCTATTGTGTTGTCGTAACTCTTGGACATCTTCTGCCCGTCGATTCCCGGTACAACCGCCACCTCCGGAACGATGTACGCCTCCGGAACGACCAGTACCTCTCCGAACGCCAGGTTGAACTTAATCGCCAAATCGCGTGTCATTTCGAGGTGCTGCTTCTGATCCTGTCCGACGGGCACGATGTTGGAATCGTAGATAAGAATGTCGGCTGCCTGGAGAACGGGATAATCGAACAATCCCATATTGGCGGCAAGACCCTTCGATATTTTGTCTTTGTAACTGGTGGCCTTTTCCATCATGCTGACCGGACAGACGCAATTGAGCACCCAGGCCAGTTCCGTTACCTGCGGCACGTCTGACTGGAGGAAAAAGACGCTCTTTTCCGGGTCGATGCCCAACGCCAGGTAGGCAGTTGCCACGTGCAGAGTATTTTCTTCCAGTTCGGCCTTGTCTTGCGTGCTCGTCAGGGCGTGATAGTTGGGGATGAAGTAGAAGCACTCGTTCCCTTCGTTCTGTAGTTTCAGATACTGCCTGATGGCGCCGTAATAATTTCCCAGGTGCAGTCGTCCTGAAGGTTGTGTGCCTGAAAGCGATCTCATTACATTGTCTCCATTTTTTACATTTTTCCTTTTCTCGACTGGTTTAGTGAGAAATCTATTCGCTTGAACGCTCCGATGTCAAGCCGGCGGCTTCGTGGTGGGGGCGTTTGCGGCTTCTTTTCGCTTCACTACCACGGAAGGTAGTCGATGTAGCGCAGGTAAGCCGAAGCAAAAAGTTCCTCTGCCCGAGACCCTAACAGGAAGAATATCGTCGGCCAGATGACGTGGCCCAGAAATATACCGATCGGATCGATATCCGCTACTCTGCCGGTAACCTTTTCAATCAACCACGGCAGCACAAGCAGCCCGAGCAGCAGAAACCGGCCTGAGCGGACCTGGAATTCCATAAACTGGTGCTGTTTATTATGCGGCAATAGCTCCCTGACAACGTGATGCCCGTCGAGCGGATACAGCGGGATCAGATTGAACGCGATCAGCGCCAGATTGATGATCATCAGAAAACTCAACATGAACGCAGCCACTCCGATAGGTGTCGGCGGAGCCTCCAGATCAACCGACACTCCCGCTGCCGCCATGATATTCATCGCAACGGCCGCTGAAATCAGCAGCAGAAAGTTCATGCCGACGCCGGCCAGTGAGACGCAGATGTCGCCTATTCTGTACGGCCTGAGCCGGCTCCAATCCACCGGTACCGGCTTGGCCCACCCGAACGGACCGAAAAGAAAGCAGAGTGTTCCCAATAAGGACAGATGCGCCAGCGGATTAAGCGTAACCCTGCCTTTGAGCCTGGCTGTGTGATCGCCGAACGCCATTGCCACACGAGCATGACCGTATTCGTGCAGCGTCAGGCTTAACAACACCGGCACGGCGATAAGGCCGATTCCAGCTAACTGTTGAGGATTCATGGCTTTCTTATTACTTGACCGGCGCTGAATCGGCAAGTGATAATAGCAATCAGCGTTCAGCGATCAGCAGTCAGTTAAAAGAAAAACTGAATGCTGAACGCTAATCGCTGAATGCTGACCGCTGACTGCTGATTGCTATTATGACTGATCCTGCTCCTAATCTCGAACTTGCCCGCAGGGTATTGGCGACGGAGGCTGATTGTATCGGCGCGCTTCCCGGGCGGATTGACGAGCGTTTCGCCGCCGCGGCTGAAGCAGTGTATAAATGCGGCGGGGCGGTCGTTCTGACCGGTATCGGCAAGGCCGGCATCATCGCGCAGAAGATCTCCGCTACGCTCGCTTCCACCGGTACGCCGAGCAT
The DNA here is from genome assembly GCA_034190305.1 of Planctomycetota bacterium. GTDB lineage: Bacteria > Planctomycetota > Phycisphaerae > SM23-33 > SM23-33 > JAUWNJ01. The sequence continues at coordinate 8,126 of JAXHSV010000037.1, forward strand.
CTTTCTGCACCCGGTCGAAGCCCTGCACGGCGACCTGGGACGTGTCCGAAGGGACGACGTGGTAATCATCCTCTCTCACAGCGGAACTACCGAGGAAATTATTCGCCTGGTGGACCATCTTAAGGCCCGGGGAGCGCACCTGATTGCGATAACCGCTTCGGACGATTCGCCCCTGGCCGAGTACGCCGATATAGTCCTTTGCTACGGCGACGTGGACGAAGCCTGCCCACTGGGTCTGGCGCCGTCGGCATCGACCAGTTGCATGTTGGCGCTTGGCGACGCTCTGGCGCTGACGGTAATGGACATGAGAAATTTCTCGCCGGAAGAGTTCGCAGCCTTTCATCCGGTAGGGGCGTTGGGCAGGAGCCTTATGAAGGTAGAGGAGGCGATGACCTTCCGAAGCGGACAGCGGCTTGCCGTTGCTGATGAGAGCCTGACGGTTCGCAGGGTTTTGGCTGATGCCGAGAAAATTAAACGCCGAGCCGGTGCGGTGCTGCTTGTCGATAAATCCGGAAGGCTTGCCGGCATCCTTACCGACGGCGACTTGAGGCGAAGGATTATCCAGGACGGGGATGCGTTTCTCGACAGGCCCGCCGGCGACGTGATGCATCGCAATCCGAAGCACGTAAAGGCCGGCGAACTGGCAAGCAAGGCAATGGCTGTTATGAACGAGTATCGCATCGATGAACTGCCGGTAGTGGATGACGAGGACAGACCGATCGGGCTGCTGGACGTGCAGGATTTGGTGGGACTAAAGGCGCTGGGGAGCAGTAGTCAGTAGTCGGTAGTCAGTGGACTGTAGTCGGTTAAATGGGGCTTTTTTTCCCGACTACGGGCTACTGACTACCGGCTACCGAACTGTGTTGCGGAAATGTGCAATAAAATGGAAAAATCACCGGCTGGGATTGAATTACTGATTCTCGACGTTGACGGTGTCCTGACGGATGGGCGAATTATCCTTGATGCCGACGGGCGCGAGATGAAGTGCTTCGACGTTCTCGACGGAGCGGGAATAAAATATTTCCAGCGGGTCGGTAAGCACATTGCCATCATCACCGGCAGGGAAAGCCCCGTCGTTGCGCATCGGGCGGTGGAACTGGGTGTCAGGATAGTCAGGCAGGGCGCGAAGGATAAACTACCCGCCTACGAATCGGTTCTTTCCGAACTGAAAATGACAGACGAACAGACGGCTGTGATGGGCGACGATCTGCCGGACCTGCCGATGATGCTGCGATGCGGTTTTGCGATAGCCCCGGCCAATGCCGTCCGGGAGGTTCGCCGGGCGGCAGCGTTGGTAACCGACAACTCCGGCGGGGCGGGCGCCGTTCGCCATGCCATTGAATACATGCTCAAACAAATGGGTCTGTGGGACCAAATCCTGCAACGATACCAGCGGAAATAATGATGAAAAGGCAATTACAAATACTTTTCGGGGCGTTCGTGGTTATCCTTTCGGCCTTTATTTTGTATTACCTTGCCAGCGATAAGGATATCCCGTCGCCGTCGAGGCGCAACAAATCCGCCACCCGTCCGGCCGGAGGCGAAGCCTCACCGGTTCGTGGAATAGGCGATGTGGACCCCGTTATGGGCGTCGTGATTTATCAGTATGACGATCGCAACAACCTACAGGCGAAATACACTGCCGGCAAATCGGAAAAAGTCGGCGATAAACTTTATCTGACGGACCCGAAAGTTCAATGGTATCAAAGCAGCGGCGAGACAATAATCATTCAGGCCCAGCGCGGGATAATCACAGCCGAGGAAGCCGCAGACAGGTGGAACGTCCGCAGCGGACTATTGAGGGACGAGGATAAAATCCGCATTACCATCGACCGCAGAGGAGACTCCGATCCGGACCACCCGCCACTGGAGCACAGACCTGACGATGCGGTCAGGATTTACGTCGATGATGAAGTGCGGTTCGACAACGACCTGCTGACGATCGAATCCGACGGCGGCGTAAGTGTTTTCTCAAAAGAGGCGGATATTTCCGGCGAGTCTCTGCGGATAGCATGGAGCGAGTCGCCGCGTCGGCTCCGGGAACTGCGAATAGCCCGCGGCGACCGCATGGTAATCAGAGAAGGACAGGACCGCTTCACCTCAAGGATGTCCCTTCCGAGCGGTGTCGAACCGGTTCAAAACGCCACGACCGCAGCGGCAACTGCGCCGACAACCGTTCCGACGACCGCAGCGGCAACTGCACCTACAACCGTTCCAACGACCGCAGCGGCAACTGCGCCGACAACCGTTCCGATGACCGCAACGACGACAGCGCCGACGACCGAACCTGCTGGTCCCGCCCCGATTATGCCGGATACTTATGTCGTTACGTTCAGCGACAACGTTCTGGTAACCAGCGGCGACAGGCAGATGAAAGGCGCTGACGAACTTCGCCTGGTGGTCGAATTCAAGAGTCCTCGTCGGCGGGAGCGGGATGAGCAGGACAGTCGCAGCAGCCCCACACGCCGGGACGATGAAGCGCCTGCGGACAAACCCGCCCGGACGCCGCAAGCGGACAGGCCGACGCCCACCGTACCGTCACCAACTATTCAACCTGACGAACCACCCGCCGCGAGCGAGGCCGAACCAATGATTATAACCTGGACCGGACCCCTGGTGGTCAAACCCTTCAGGAGCCATGACAAGCCGGTCCCTGACCGCTTCGACGTGGATGTAACCGGAAAGACCCTGGTTCTGTCGGAGGGCGAGTCCCAGGCAGTTTGCACTCGTCTGCAGTTTCGCTCGCCGGGAGGGGGAAGCGTATTAACAGGCACGCCCGAAGAACCGGTCAAACTGACAATGGCAAGTGGAGAGCGGATTACCGTTCCGCAGGTTAGGTTCAACAGTGACACGGGCGTTGTTTATCTGGATGGAGCAGGTCAGATGCACCTGCCCGAAAGCGCATCGACGGGGTTGCCGGCGATGCGCCCTATTGAAAAGGACAGGGGGGACGAAGATAGGCAGGAATTGACCATAACCTGGACGAAAAACGTCGTCGCCTCACTGGGACGCCGGGAAGTCAAAACGGAAACAGCCGTCGAAAATGAGGATTTCCTGCGATGGGCCGATTTTTTCGGCGACGTGAATGTCCGGCAGGGCGATACGCAGAACATGAAGGCCGATGAACTTACGGTGAAGTTTCACCAGCCGGTATCGGCCGACGAACCGGTCAATCGCATAGCCTCGCTTCAAGCCGTCGGTAACGTGAACATGAACGATACCAAAAAAGGCGAATATATAAAAACGCGGAAACTGGACGTTCATATGTCCGACCCCCAGGAGGAACAGATGTATCCCCGCCAGGCCGTTGCTACAGGCGAGGTCTCAGCAGTGCAGGAGGGGATGGAAATAACCGACGGGGAAATGCTGACGATAAACTTCGCCCGCCGGCGGGATGAAAAAGATGAAAAAACCGGAGAATTCGAGTTGGCGGTCAGGACCGCGACGCTGGAAGGAAAACCTGCGAAGGTTAAACAGGAAGATAATATTATCCACGGCGACAAGATTATCTTCAATCAGTTACAGAAGTCCGCCAGTGTCATCGGAGCCGGGAACCTTCTGTTTTACAGCGACACGGACATCAGCGGTAACAAGGTCGATAAGCCCAGGCCCGTGGAAATCACATGGAAAAAGGAGATGGACTACCTTGGCAAAGAGCGAAACGCGACAATTACCGGCAAGGTGAATCTGAAAACAGCCGGAGATGAACTGAAATGCGGAAAGATGACGGTTACCTTTGCCGAATCGGAGGAGGAGGAGGAGGTTGCCACCACTTCTGCCGACGGGGAGAAACCGGCGGCATTTGAGGATTTCCGCCCGCAAAAGATCGAAACAGTAACGGCTGAGGAAAAGGTCAGCCTTGAATCGCAGAGTCATGACAAGGACGGGTTCCTGCTCCAGCGTGTGCAGTTGCTGTCGGAGCACGTCGAATACGATGCCGGCGCGAGCGTCCTTACCTGCCCCAAAGCCGGTACGTTGAGCGCCGAAGACTATAACCCGCCGGAGAAAAAGAAGGATGATCGGCGAATAGGTGACCTTGCAGATAACATTGATCGCCCGTCGCAATCGGCGTTCCGATGGTCCGAGTCGATGACGATGGACCAGACCAGCCGGACCGTTGTAATGTCGGGAAAGGTGCGATTAGTTCATCGCAGCGGCGAGAATGTGGTTTTGGCTGAAAAACTCAACGTCCGCCCATGGGGTAAATTGCCGACAGGCCGCAAAACCCAACTGGATTGCGACAAGATGAAAGCCGTCTTCGCCGAACCTGAAAAGAAGAATGCCGAAAAGGACGCCGCATCCGCTTCAGGCCCTGCCGTCGGTCCGCTGGAATTCTTCGACGCCACCGGTGACGTGAACCTCCAGGACGGACCGAGACAGGTCTTCTGCCGACAGATACTCTACCAGCGAGACACCGACACTGCGATTATTCTGGGCTCGCTGCCGGGCGAACCGAAAAAGAACGCTATTATGTACTATCGGGATGCGAAGCGAGGCGTTCTAAACAGTTGGGTAAATCCACGACTCATCTGGTATCGCAAAACCAACCGAGTCGAAGGCAAAGGTGTCAGAGTCCGTGGCGGGAGATGATGGCCGTCAGATCGAAATACCTGCTATTCCGCGAACCGCTTACTAGGCAGAGATGATTCCCATCGTGATGATGAGCGATTAACCCTCCAGTGGCGCGAAGGCTCCTTCGCCGCAGAAGTTTCCGTCAATCCGGGCGGCCTGCCCGTATCCTGTAACCGGCATCCTGGCCCCGTCCAGCCGGGTCATAACATAGCGAGCGAACCAGTCGGACAGGCGCCGGCGCATCTCGGCGACGGTCGGCTGGGCTGATTTTTCATCAATGAGATTGTTCCGTTCGTCCGAGTCGCTTTGAAGGTCGTAAAGTTCGTGCGGGCCGTAGGGGTAGCGGTGAACGTATTTATGTTCCGGCGTGCGGATCATCCGCACCGGACCATACTCGCTGAAAACCACAACCTGCTCATCGGCCTGGTCGGTTTGCCCGTACAGGACGGGCGCGAAACTTACCCCCGGCAGGATCGGGTCGTCCATGCCCGGTAAGTCCAGATATTCCAACAGAGTCGGGAGAAAATCATACTGGCTGACCATCGCGGCGGTAACTTTACCGGCGGGGATTCGGCCCGGATGGCTGAAGATGGTCGGCACCTTCACAGAATTATCATACATGTTCAGCGGGAAAGTCCCGTTTCCCTTGCCCCAGAAGCCGTGATGTCCGCAGGAAAAACCGTTGTCGCTGCTGAAGACCACCAGCGTATTTTCCCGAAGTCCCAATTTTTCCAGCCTCTTGATGATTCGCCCGACGCCGGCATCCATTGCGGTAACGGCGGCAAAGTAGCCCTTCAGCGATTCGCGATTTCCCATGTGCGCGCGCCAGGAGGGTGACCGGATGAACCACGGATGGGCTGCTTCCTGCGGGCATGACTTGAACGGGCAGTCATCATAGGAATCAACGATATCCTGTGGATGCCCGGTCCACGGCGAATGTGGGGCGTTGTAATGAACACTCAAGTAGAACGGTCCGGATTTGTTGGCGTCTATGAACGCCAGCGCATCGTCGGTGATGACGTCGGTGAGATACCCTTCGCAAACCTGCGTCTTACCGTCGCGGATCATCTCGGCATCGTTGTATTCGCAAGCGCCCCAAGGCATGCAGAACCAGTGGGACATACCGTGCCGGGGCGTGATGCTGTCGCCCAGATGCCACTTACCGCTCAGCCCGCATGTGTATCCGTTGGCGGCGAGGACGTCGGTGTAGCAGGTTATCTCGTCAATGAACTGCTGCCGTTCCGGCCCCCATGCACATGGATCGGGCAAGGTAGTCGTGAACACCGTGGGCAGAAGGTATCCGCCCGGTCAGCAGGGACGCCTGTGCCGGAGAGCAGACCGGCGAGGTGCAGAAGAAATTTTCAAATCGCATTCCATCGGCGGCGAGTTTGTCCAGGTTCGGCGTGCGAATTTCCTCATTGCCCGCACAGCCCATCGCCCAGGGACCCTGATCATCGGTCAGGATGAACACGATATTAAGAAGGTCTTTGTTGTCGGACATGATTTCCCTCGATCCGCCACGTAGTCCATAATGCACAATCCTATACTTTCGTTCCGCTCAAGTGTAGGTTTTGATAGAGGCGGTTGCGTTGTTGCCTGAATGTGACACGGGCGTCTCGTCCATGTTGCTTATCTTGTGTAAATTTACGTCCGTACGCCTGATCACGGGCAAGACGCCCGTGCCGCGAACGACAATGCAACCACCTCTACGCCCTGTTACCTACGACCTTTTTTAACTAAACAGCGCCTCGACGAACGATTCGGGATCGAACGGTTCGACGTCTTCGTATTGTTCGCCGATGCCGACAAATTTTACCGGAAGGGACAGTTCGTCCCGTATAGCTACGACTACGCCGCCCTTGGCTGTGCCGTCGAGTTTGGCCAGGAAGATTCCGGTTACATCGATCGTTTCAGTGAAGACCTTCGCCTGGCTGATGGCGTTTTGTCCGGTGGTGGCGTCGAGGACCAGCAAAACTTCGTGTGGCGCACCGGGTATTTTTCGTTCAACGACGCTGCGAATCTTGCCCAGTTCGCGCATGAGGTTGTCCTGTGTGTGCAGCCTTCCTGCTGTATCGACCAGCAGGATATCCGCGCCGCGGGCAACTGCTGCTTCACAGGCGTCAAAAGCAACGGCGCCGGGGTCCGTACCGCGCGAGCCTTTGATAATGTCCACGCCGATCCGGTCGGACCAGACGGTAAGTTGCTCGACGGCTGCGGCGCGGAAGGTGTCGGCTGCGGCAAGGCACACCTTCTTCCCGTCGGACTTGAACAGATGGGCCAATTTGGCGACTGACGTCGTCTTTCCGGTTCCGTTGACTCCCGCCACAAGGATAACCGTCGGCGGAGACGGCGCAAAATGGATGCTGCGATCTGCCTGAGGCCAGTATTGCTTCATCTCGGTCTTGAGGAAATCTATTACTTCATCGCCACTCTGAAGTTTCCGCTCTTTATAGGCAACCTGGAGGTCCTCGCGGATCTTCATGGCCGTCGCCACGCCGATGTCCGCCAGGATTAACTGCTCCTCAAGTTCATCGAGCAGTTCATCGTCTATTTTCCGACCGGCCAGCAGCGACCGCAAAGAACCGATAAGTTTTTGCCGCGTCCTCGCCAGCCCACCGGACAGATGCTCCATAGCCTTTCTGAATAATGCCATTATGTCTCCGAAAAAAATAGCAGGGATACAGGAGATAAAACATTTTTATAAAAAATCCGAGCAGACGTTTTTCTTTAATTTATTCCTTATCCCGTGCATCCCCTGCATCTCTGCTAATTCATGTTTTTCTTTTTTGATTCGGTTATTATCCTGTGCATCCCCTGTATCTCTGCTAATTCTTTACCCTGCATCCCTGCCGATTCTTTCCACCACTGCATCCAGTACTCCGTTGACGAATCCCGCCGATTCAGCCGAAGCGAATTCCTTTGCCAGTCGCAGCGCCTCGTCGATAACCACTTTTTTGGGCGCGTGGTCGGCAAGCAGTTCCCAAACGGCCAGGCGGAGAATGTTCCGTTCCACCAGTCCCATGCGAGCGACTTTCCAATGCCGGCTTTGCCCGCTCAGGAATTGGTCGATCTCCTCCAGGCGGTCGAATACGCTGCGAGCTATACTCTCCGCCTCAGTGATGGTCTCGGGATTGACCCTTCCGTCGCGGATAAACTCCAGCATCGTCCCCATGCCGCCTTCACCCTGGACGTCGAGGCAACAAAGTCCCTGCATCGCCAATCGCCTTGCCTTGTGATGCTCAATCACAGCCGGCACTCTTTCACTATTGAACATAAGGGTGTCATGGAGCGTCGGTTTTCCGACACAGAGACGCAGAGAGACAGAGGTATAAAAAGGAAAAAAACCTTTTCTTTTAAGCTCTGCACCTCTGCGTCTCTGTGTCGCATCACACCACTCAAAAATTCAATGTTGACTCACTTCTTAGCCTTGGCCGGAGGGGAGTTGCCCCATCAGATTGGACATTTCGATAGCGGCAATGGCAGCTTCGGCGCCCTTGTTTCCGCTCTTGGTGCCGGCGCGTTCAACCGCCTGTTCGATGGTGTCGCACGTAAGAACGCCGTATATGCACGGCAGGCCTGTGGCCAGCGAAGTGGCCGCTATTCCCTTGGTAACTTCCGAGGCGATGTACCGATGATGTTCTGTCCCGCCGCGAATCACAGCGCCCAGGCAAACAACAGCTGCGTATTTCCCACTATCGGCCAAGCGCCGGCAGATAAGCGGCATCTCGAAACATCCCGGCGACCAGGCCACGTCAATGTTACCGTCGGCTACACCGTGGCGTTTCAGCGCATCAATCGCACCCGACAACAGCTTGCTGGTGATAAATTCATTGAATCGGCTGACGACAACGGCGAATTTCGCCTTGGCCGGCGATATCAACTTACCCTGATATTCGTTCACGCTCATTGTTTATGCTCCTTATCTGTAGCGTAATACTATATGCCATCCCTTACGATTCTGCAACTTCCCTCTCAACGGGATAGTGTCAAATATTGTGTGTAAATCAGTGAGAATTCCCCCAAAGATTATTTAGTCGTTCGTCGGCTCCAAGCTCAGCCATTCGAATTGCAATGGCTGGGCTTCGGGCATCGGCCTCCAAAAGGTCCTCGACTGATTTAAGAATTTACACAAAATACTTGACGCTATGCGGTCGTGGACACGTAGGTAACTGCGGCTGCTAAGCATCTGTTGCTGTGTTTCAGGTAAAAAGGTGAGATGTTCATTGTTCTTTTCGCTTCGAATTTTCAGGATTTATGGTATAATCATTGTTCATACAATTTCTGCAACTATTGAACGAAAGGGGTGTTGCGACCTTCGCTTTCCTTCTCCGGTGCAGAACAAGAAAAGGGGCTACAATGTGGGTTATGCTTCAGCGGGAAAAAAAGGAGAATAAAATGGTTCGTCCACACAGTTTCGCACGGATTTTGGCCTTTCTATTATTCCTTACTCTCTCGGCGTCTTTGCAGGCCGATATTACACCCGGCGGAGAGGTTGACCCGACCGATCCTTCCTGGTGGACCGGCGGCGGAAACAGTTCAACAAATGCCTACATCGGCAATACCGCTGCCGGCAGCGTAACTGTCGATCTCGGCAGCGATTTGAGTTCATACAGAGGATGCATCG
>JAXHSV010000370.1:0-1651 GCA_034190305.1 Planctomycetota bacterium
GCACAGGCAGGTGCGACCGGCCTGTGCTTCATCAACGGTCAGCATATTACCGCATTTGCCGCAAAGCAATTCCATCACGCCAACCTCTCCGGCAAACCGCCATTACATTCTCGTATCATATCCGCGAACAAAGCAAAATAGTCCACGAATTACACTAATAGTAAAAAAGATAATTATTCAAAGCACCTTATTTGCTTCTTCTTATAATTCGTAAAATTCGTGTAATTCGCGGACTACTTTTCCCCCCCCGTGAACAAACGCTGTTGTTGACAAGGCCTGTTCGCCGATAAGAATACCAGTCATACAAGGGTCGGAAAATTATGGATGTTATAAATGCAATTGCCAAGATTCGGTTTAGTTCCGCCAAGGCCCAGAGGGTCCATCTGCACCACGGCGGAGGTCTCGCGTGCGACCTGCTCTGCCTGGAACCGGGGCAGGAATTCTCGTCCACAGGGCAGTGTTCCTACTATCTCATCGCCGGCGCCGGCGTTATAAAGGCCGGTAAAACCATAAAAGGCGTCAACATGGGAAATTTCGCCACTTGTGAAGAGGACGAATCGCACACACTCGTGAACTCATCCGAACAGCGATTAATCTGCATGGTCATCTCGCCGCACCATTGAGAAATGCCTTTACGACCCTCGCACCACGAAGAGGCGTCCATTAGGAGTTCCGCGCCATGATCGCACAGACCTTTACGGTGCCGCAGTTTTTCGAAGCCGGCATGTTAATCTGCTTCGGCGTATCCTGGCCTGTAAGCATTCTCAAGTCGCTTCGGACGCGACACGTTACCGATAAAAGTCTCGGCTTCATGGTTTTGGTCTTTATCGGTTACATCTCCGGTCTGATCGGAAAAATCATTATCGGCGGACAATTCCAGGCGGTTACCATCCTGTATCCGCTGAACGCGCTATTCGTAGCCACAGACATCGCCCTGTATTTCAAATACCGATACAATCCGATCCGTCATCGGCTGCGCTGATACCGATTATTGCCCCGCTGCGGCTGAATGTTTGGCGCTCTCGGCAAGGGAGGCCTGGTCGGCTGCGCGGCATCGGCGGTTCGTTTAATCACCTCCGCGTGAATGAGTTCGCCTTTGTAAAACAACTGGGCGGTGAGAGTCTTGTTGTTTATCAGGCGGATGAAGACGTTTCCGAAGGCCAATTCTTCCTTTTTCTGTTCCCCGTCCCAGGCTGCCTTGATGAAGTCGGACAGGTCCCCGCATGTGGGATGCTCGATTTTCTTTTCCTTGTCTTTCGGTAATTCGGCAACAGCGGCTGCGGCGCAACTCTTCAGGAGCTTAGGCAGGAGTTTTTCGAACAGCCCGTTGGCGTGGTAGATGTCAACCGTATTGATTTCGCCGTTGACGGCATAGGCCAGACCAAGCGGACAGGGCAGGCCTTTTGTGATATCCGCCATGGCCGATTCATACCCTGACATGAGTTTCTTGAAATCCCTGTCGCTCAATTCCTCGTTAACGCTGGAAGTCCTTGAAGGCCGAATTGCTTCGCCCGTCAGGGCGCCCGCAGATTCCCTGGCACGGCATAGGAAGCGCCCAGGGTCAAACTCACGCTGGGCACGATCCCGGAAGCAACGGAAGGCGAATACCATACATCCGCGTTCCTGCTCACGCCCGGACCGGCATTAATGC
>JAXHSV010000371.1:0-1650 GCA_034190305.1 Planctomycetota bacterium
GCGCATGGCACGTGGTGGACTATAAATCAGGCCGTCTCGGGCCCGGCGAAGTCGAAGCCCGTGCGAAACGATACGAGTTGCAGATGATGATATACCTTTCAGCCGCCGGAAGGGGGCTTGATGAAAGCATCGCCGACGCGACAGTCTATTTCCTCCGCGCGGGCGCTTCGCACCGCTTCGCCGCTACGAGCGAGACTATCGCCGAGGAGGAACATCGCCTCGCCGGCCTGGCAACCGAACTGATACGCTGCCGGCGAGCAGGGCAGTTCGCCCGCATAGGCGATACGGACCCCGCCGGATGCAAAACCTGTCCATACGCGAATATATGTCTGTGCGGAGGACACGCAGATTAAAATTCACTATCGGAGAAAAAACACCTTGTTCGGATTACGTTTGGCTGTTATAAAGTGTCTATGATCACGGGGCGTATGATGCGAAGTTGTCGGTAACTGGTACTAATAATTGCATTTGAAAAACCTTTCCTTCATTGAGTGAAAACCATTGCTTGAGAGAACTGACAATGTTGATGAGAGATACAGAAATCAAGGCGGCGGTAGAATCCGGCGAATTGATCATTGATCCGTTTGAACCGGGAAAAGTGCAAGGAGCCAGTTACGATCTCGCTCTTGGCGGGGAAGCCCTAGTTTCCAGTTCCGACAAAAAGATATTGCTTGCACCTAATAGCAGTGCCAACCTTCGTCTTGGAGCAGGGGATTTTGCTCTAGTGCTTACGAAGGAATCCGTCAAATTCCCCGATAACATCGCAGGTGTTATAGGAATGAGAAGTTCGCTGGCGCGCAAGGGCCTTATGCTTCTGGCAGGGATGCAAATAGACCCGGGGTTCGAGGGACATCTCCGTTTCGGACTTTACAACGCTTCGCCGAGAAGGATTACGCTCGATTATGATGATGAACTGTGCATGATAGAATTGCACAAGTTGTCGGGGCATGTGGAAAAAACGGTTCCTCCCAACCCCGATCTAATCCAAGGAAGAATTCCAGAATCCGACAGAGATTTCCTGTATTCCTTGGAAACCACAAGCCTCAGCGAGCTCGGTGAAAGCGTGAGAGAATTGACTAAAAATGTGGGAATGATGTCTAAAGTTTTATTCCAGTTTATTGTGCCCCTCACTCTCGCCATCTTGGCTGGTGTCATTACGATTGTTGTCAGTCTTTTCAAATGAATACCTTTACGTTGATTTTTGCCCTTCCACAGGAAACCGCAGATCATCGTAAAATATCTCTGTTGTGACCAAGTTCGACAAATCCAAACCGATGCCGGTGAAGCACTGGTCTTTCGCCGGTCTGATGCTGACGTACTGGTGCAACGCGCGATGCGCGTCGTGTTACGTCTGTTCGTCACCATCGGACGCCGGTGACATGACCGTAGAGTCGGCCCTGGCATTCTGGGAAGGTCTTCAGAACGCCAGTCCCCACGGCTGCCGGATACACATCGGCGGGGGCGAACCGTTCGGAAGATGGGAAATTTTAATCGAACTTCTCCAGCAGGCGAAGTCCGCCGGTCTGGGCCCGCTTGAGGCCGTTGAGACAAATGCCTTCTGGGCCTGCGACGAAAAAATTATCCGCGAACGTCTGGCGGCGCTGGATGAGGCGGGAATGGACAGGCTGACGATTTCCGCCGACCCCTACC
>JAXHSV010000372.1:0-1649 GCA_034190305.1 Planctomycetota bacterium
TATGGAAAAGTCAGCCGAAGACGAGTACGTGCTGTAACGATTATCGAAAGACGGTAATGCATCAAACATGGTTATTGGTTTTCATGCGCAGCAAGCAGTGGAAAAGTTGATAAAAGCCGTATTGACAGACCGGTCAATACACTACAGGCGAACGCACGATTTATGGGAACTTCTGGATTTACTTCAAGAGCATGAGATTTCTCTTCCGCCGGAAGCGGAGAAATTACCGAATTTGACGCCATATGCGGCAGAATTCCGGTATGACCGTTTACCGCCTGATCCGGAAGATATACAGTGCTTCGACCGTGAATGGGCAGTTGAGTGTGTTAAACTGGTTAGAAGGTGGGCCGAATCTGTTATCGGTTTCCGCGGTAAACCGAAATAAAACGAATTACTTAGCCGGAACTTGGGGTAACCATATGCGAAAGGCGTTTGAGAAGAAACTGCTGAACATTCGCTTGCGATGCGGATTGAACCTGCTGCTTGATCAACTTGGGTGGGTTCTTATAGCGGCCGGTGTGGTTTTGGCTTTGGCTGTTGCCGTTGAGCGTGTTCTGGCGGTGAATATCATAACCGCCGGGGTTGTCTGGTGGTTTGCGGGGTCGGTTGTTGCGTTGACGGGCCTGTTGTGGTTCGTCAGGCGTCCGGGGCTTATGCGAGTTGCGATCCTCGCCGACGATCGACTTGATTTTTCCGAGCGTTTCAGCACCGCTCTTGCTCTGGCGGATAATGACGATCCATTCGCCCGCGCCGCCGTCGCCGAGGCGCACCATGCAGCCGAACGAGCGAACATTAAAGGGCGTTTCCCAGTCCGTCCGTCCCGGAACTGGTTCACTGTGGCGGCTGTATGGGTTCTGGCGGGCGGGATTTTCCTGCTGATGCCTACGGTGGACCTGCTTGGTTACATGAAGAAGCAACAGGCCGAGCAGCAGCAAAAAGAGAAACTCGCCCAGGCAGAAGTTGATGTCAAGCAGGCGGTCGTATCGGTAAAGACGGCGGTTAACCAGTTGGGCGATCCGGAACTGGCCAAACAGTTGGCGGGATTGGCCGACGTGCAGGCCAATGCAAAGCCCGAGGATGTAAGGCGCCAGGCCATACGCAAACTCGGCGACCTTTCGGACAAAATCAGGAAGATGGAGTCCGACCGGTCGTTTGAGTCGGCGCGGATGATGCAAAAGATGTTCAAGCGCCTGCGTGGCGACTCGCAGGGCCTGATGCGCGAACTGAACCAGGCCCTCGCCAAGTCCAATTTCGAGCGGGCGTCCGAACTCATAAAGGATGCTCAACAGCGACTGGCCGAGGGAAAACTCTCAGACGAGCAAAAGGAAGCCCTGGTCAGGCAACTGGAAGACCTCGCCAGTCAACTCAAAGACCTTTCCGAGCAGAACAAGCAGCTGGAAGACGAACTTGAAAAGGCCGGAGTTGACAAGGACCTTGCAAAACTGAACGAAAAGGACCTGCGTGAGGCATTGAAGAAGGCCGGTCTGAGTGACGAACAGATAGATCAATTGATGGAAAAGGCTGCCGCCTGTCGCCAGGCGTGCAATCGCGCATCACAACTGGGCGAGGCGATGGCCGGCTGTTGCGGAGGTGGGCAGTTGTCGGGCGACGAACTGGCGGAACTGGCGGAACAACTCGACGCGCTGGAC
>JAXHSV010000373.1:0-1638 GCA_034190305.1 Planctomycetota bacterium
GGTCGGACCAGCCGAAGATTTCGACTGGTTCGTCACCTTGGGGAGATGGGTCGGACGAGTCGCAGTGCAGCACGCCGTCGCGTATTCTGGCCTGGAAGAAGCCGGGGATATTTTCGCCATTACGGGAGAAGCATATGTCATAGAGCATCAGACCGAGGTCTTCGTTCCAATCCAGAGGCTGCTCTGTTCCGTCCGGTGCGGCGAAGTGGCAGGCAAATTCCCGGCATCCGAGGTATGGGCGGTGGAAACATTGCCCTTTGCAAACGCGGCGTTCGAACATTTCCCGATATTTGACCGGCGGGTCTGTTGTCGACGGTGTGTGCATGTCAATGCTCGCCTCGATCAAATAGGCCACGTCACGAAGTGCCAGTGTATTGCGCTGGATTCGGTGGTCGCCTGATGGGGCATTCCTTCCGGCTGAGTCAACCAGATAAGGTTCGTATTCTTCCGGTTCTTTCATCCATTTGCTTATGCTTTGCCGAGCTATTTTATCCTGAATTTCGTTCCTTCGGATGCTGACGAGTTGATACGGCGGGCGATCTGGATCGTCCGGCAGCCACCAGGGTATAAGCGCGGTTATCCGGCGAATGTGCCAGTGAAACGCCGGAACCAGTTGTCCTGTTTCTTCATCAGTAACCTTCTTAAAAAGGATGGCGTCAAGAACGCCCCGCGCCGACGACGGCGTTATTATCGGGTAGGACATCCGCTCGACCTTTAATTCAGGGCGAGTAAAACACGCCAATTCGCCCCAGACCTTGACTTTCACAACGTTCTTTTCAGGCATTATGCCTCCTTTCGTTATAAGAGGAAGTAGTTCCCGACCGCACCTTCGGGGTCAATCCCAAGCGTTTGGTCATATCGTCCACGATAGATATTGATGCCCGCTATGTACTCGATTGCCCTGGCCTCTTTGAGTACATCGAATTGCCTGTTGTATATGTTCACCTGATGCGGCCCCAGTTTTCTGAAAACTTTGCGAATGGGATGATTTCCTAACTGCTTTTGTAAATCTTCAACTTCCTCGCGTGTCTGTTCCCACGAGGCGATTACTACAGAAGTCATATTGTCGTCTTTGATCAGCCGGTACTTCTCGGCGACGAGCGGGAAGTCCAGTCGCTTTCGTGCGTCCTGGATTCCATGGGCGTCGAGTTCGCCGCTGTGATAAAGCCTTCGGAAATATTCGGCCAATTGTTCCGGCTGTGCGATGTCGGGCCTGCGGTCCATGGCGAGGAAATTCTGCTCCAGCGTGTCAATTCCACAGCCGTACCACAGGTCCGGTGGCCTGGCTTTGTCGGTGAGCCTGAACACGATTACCTCACCACCCGGCTTCCCGTCCGGTTGGTTGAGTTTGCCTTCACGGTTGCATCGCCCGGCGGCCTGGACGATTGATTCCAGCGGCGCCATCTCTCGAAGCACACAGGGAAAGTCCAGGTCCACGCCGGCTTCGATCAACTGCGTCGAGACCAGATAGCAAGGCTTCCCGTCGTATAACAGTTTCCTGACCCGGTCAATAACCCAAAGGCGATGCTTCGGGCACATCAGGGTCGAGAGGTGAAATACAGGTTCAGCCCTGGACTCTTTGAGGCATTGGAACATTTCCCTTGCCTTTTTCCTCGTGTTGACCACACACAACGCGGC
>JAXHSV010000374.1:0-1634 GCA_034190305.1 Planctomycetota bacterium
ACGCCCGCCTTCCGACAGGCAGGTGAGCGTATGGACTGCTGCTGTTGTCCATTATCGCAGGAAAGAATACAATTCGACCGAACCTTTTTGCAGGTTGATTCGACATATAGGAAGAAAGACAAGAGCCTGTGACGGCCAAAGACGCCAAGTGTGATGCGGAGTTGTACCGGGCGGCTGTGCAGGGCGGGCCGGAGGCTTTCGGGCCTATTGTCCGGCGCTATCAGGATGCGGTGTTCGGTATCGCCCTTGCCCGGCTGCGGGACTTCCACGAGGCCGAGGATGTGGCCCAGCATGTTTTCGTGGAAGCGTTCCAGCGCCTGGGCGACCTGAAAGACCCGTCGCGGCTGGGGCCGTGGCTGCGGAGTGTCACGATCCATCGCTGCATAGACCGTCTGCGCATGCGGCGCGAGGTAGTCGGCGTCGAAGGCTGCGATATGCCCCCCAGCGGCCAGGCACAGCCGGATGTGGAAATGCAGCGCCGGGAACTGCGAGATCAGGTGCTTGCCGCTATTGGCCGGTTGAGCAAGACGCAGCGGGAAACGACGACGCTGTTCTACATCGACGGCTATTCGATTGCGGAAGTGGCCGGAATGCAGGAAGTACCGGCAGGCACGGTCAAACGCCGCCTGCACGATGCACGCGAGAATCTGAAAGAGGAACTGATCGGCATGGTCGAGAACGTACTGAAATCCGAGGCCCCGAAGGAAGACTTCGCCAAGCGTGTCTTCGAGATTCTGAACCTTCACAGTCGCCCGGAGCACATTCGAAGCATCGGGTGGTACGAATTGCGGGAGGAACTTCAGAAGATCGGCAAGGCGGGAATGTCAGGCTTCACTCGGGCGCTGAAATCGCCGCATGGGAGCACCCGTGCATTTGCGGCGTCCGTGTTGGCCCGCTCGCTACCCAACGACGATGAGGTGGCGACGCTTCTGATTAAGGGACTTACCGATCTGAACAAGAAGGTTCGCCGGCATTCCGTTTACGCACTGTTGTATGGCGACTTCGACGAGAATCGCAGACGCAATGAGTTTATTCCGCTGATTGTTCCGCTGCTTGCAGACCCAAGCAAGCGCGTACGACGAGCTGTAGCATACGAATTAATCGATTGGGCCGCGGACGTTCCCGTTGAGGCGGCGGCCAAGGCCCTACTGGTCGAGAGCGACCCGGAATCGCGAAAGCGACTGAAGATGCTGCTTCATGCGATTGTCTATGACGGCGAAAAGAAGTTCTACACGGAATAGATGGCGATGTAAGGCGCCTGGACTCGGACTCCGGTGGGGTGTGCCCCTCACCAGAAAAGGCTGGCCGCTCCCGGGCGGGACGGGCACACGCCCGCCCGGGCTACCGCCATCAACTTCAAGGCAGACTAATGATACGGCGGAAAAGGCGGCTGGACCCGGATACGCAAATGTGTGCCGGTTGCGGGAAAGGCTGGTCGTCGCCGAGGGAGGCAAGGCACAGCCTCCCCCGGCCCGCCACCTTATTATACCGGGCGCACAAAGTTTATGCGCTTGCGAATAGGGACACAATGCACCGAAAGAACAGTTCGCATTACCATGAACAGTGTAGCCGTCAATCAGCCTAGCGCCTTAACTTTGTGCGCCCGGTATTACTCAAACTGACCGATTTCTTTT
>JAXHSV010000375.1:0-1588 GCA_034190305.1 Planctomycetota bacterium
CGGGGAAGACTTCTATTGTCGCATCGTTCGCCGCCCTGGCTGATAAGGCCGTGCTGGCGGATTGCGACGTGGACGCAGCCGACCTGCACCTTGTCCTTGAACCGACTATAGTCAAACGTGAGAATTTCTCCGGCGGCTCCCGCGCAAGGATCAAGCCCGGACTCTGCACTGCCTGCGGGAAATGCGAGGAAATATGCCGTTTCGATGCAATTTATTTCGACGGGCCGGGAAACGGAAAGGTGGACAAGACCTTTCGCGTGAACCCAATCGCTTGCGAAGGATGCGGAGTATGCGCCTGGTTCTGCACCGACAAAGCCATTGAGTTCGGCCCCGTGGTCAATGGCGAGTGGTTCATCTCCGATACCCGCTGCGGTCCAATGGTTCACGCCAAACTCGGCGTGGCTGAAGAAAACTCCGGCAAACTTGTCAGCCTCGTCCGCACACAGGCGAAAAGAATCGCCGAAGATCGCAAGTTGGACATTGTCCTGATCGACGGTGCGCCGGGTATCGGCTGTCCGGTCATCGCGTCAATTACCGGCGCTGACCTGGTGTTGGTGGTAACCGAGCCGACGCTGAGTGGGCTTCACGATCTTCAGCGAGTAGCCGACTTGACAAAGCACTTTGGCGTCGAAACGCTTGTGTGCATCAATAAATGGGATTTGAACGAGGATATTGCCTCGCAGATTGAGACGCAGGCCCGCCGGCGCAGCCTGATGCTTGCTGGAAGAGTCCGCTACGATCGAGCCGTAACCGAAGCGCAGATTCGGAAAAAATCGCTCGTGGAGTATCAAAACAACGGCGCCGCGACGGAAATCAGGAAGGTTTGGTTCAAGGTCGCCGAAGCAATTGCAGCGTCGAATTCCCCGGACGCAGAGAAACGGTAAGGAGTAATAATCAATCATGGCTAGGATGTTCTTTCCGCAATATCGGCGGGGACGTGAAGGAATAGAGGTATTCGCCGGAACCATTCTGGAGCATGCGCGGAAGCTCGGTGTTGAAATCGCATCCGAATGCGGAGGCGTCGGGTCTTGTGGGCGCTGCGTTGTGCGGATCGAGAGGGGCGCGGACGTCCTGAACGGGAGAACAGAGAGCGAAAAGAAACATTCCCTCGGACGGGACGAAAGACTGGCTTGCCAAGCCAGGATTGTCGGACCAAAAAGCGATATCTATGTGTACATCCGCGACTTCGGAAACTACTCGATCCTGTCGGACACACTTGAGACCCACGTCCAACTCGCTCCGGCTGTTCGGCGGGAAGGCGACCGCGTAGTTCACAGCAACGCCGGAGACCTCGGTCCCTATCAAGGGGAAATATATGGGCTTGCGATTGACGTGGGGACCACGACCGTCGTAACCGAAATCCTGGATCTCGATGACGGGCGGAGCCTCGCTACACTCACCCGCAAGAATCCGCAGATACTCTTTGGAAATGACGTCATCTCCCGCATAAGCCATACGATGCAACATAAAGACGGACTTAACGAATTACGGCAAAGCATTGCCGGAGGCATCAACGAAGACCTGGCGGAATTCGAGAAGCGCAACGGCAACATACGCAAGTATATCTACGATGTTGTAGCCGTCGGAA
>JAXHSV010000376.1:0-1585 GCA_034190305.1 Planctomycetota bacterium
ATGGCTGCCTCCGTCGGCGAGAATATTTCACAGCCGGTAAGCAGGGGCAGCGTCATTCCCGTCAATATAAGCCATGCGTATCTCATCAGCGGCACTCCATGATTCCATTTCCCACGGCGTTCAGTATTCTCCTCTGTGAGCGATTAGTCAAGCATTGTCGGAATTTCCAATTTCCAATTTCTGATTTCCAATTGTAGTATTCGGTTTGGTTCAGAGGGATCGGCTGATGTTGAAGCAGACACTTGGCAAGGCGGATCGCATTACGAAAAGCGGCGAGATAACGCGTATCTTCCGCCGGGGCGGCAGTGCTTCGGACGAAAGGCTTCGCCTGCGGGTGCTGGCCAACTCGATTGGACGTCGGAGAATGGCTGTGGTCGTTTCGCGGCGCAACGGAAACGCCGTCCGGCGGAACCGCATCAAACGCCTCTGCCGCGAGGCCTTTCGCACCTGCCGGACCGACCTTCCGGAATCTTTCGATTATATCCTCCAGCCGGCTCTCGGCGCAGAACTGAGCGTCGAAGCGATTCAGGAATCCCTGCGAAGACTCGCCGGGCGGGTAGTCAGGGAAGGTGAAAAATGATGGACGACCGTAAAACCCGCCCCGGCCCGGTCGGCAAGGTGCTGATACTCATGGTTCGCCTGTACCAGGGCGTGCTTTCGCCCTTCATAGGCCGGCAATGCCGATTCACGCCGACGTGCAGCGAGTATTTCATTCGAGCAGTTCGCGCCAGAGGCGCGCTTGTCGGCGGTCTGATGGGGCTGTGGCGCATACTTCGGTGCAATCCTCTCGGTAAGGGCGGATACGACCCGCCGGAGTAGTAGTCAGTAGCCGGTGGTCGGTAGCCGGTTGGCGTGTCGGAAAATTATTGACGTTACGGTGTAATGTTGTTATTAAGTTGATTGAAAGTATTGTATCCGACGTGAATGTCGGGGGCGTGGCGCAGTTGGGAGCGCGTCTGCATGGCATGCAGAAGGTCAGGGGTTCGAATCCCCTCGCCTCCAGTCTTCATTCGCCGTCTTTTTGGCGAACGAAGACTGCTACGGCGTAGCCCGAAGGGTGAAGCCGGGCTTTTATTTCAATCTGAAACGCGGCGAACTACGCCTTGACAAGCCAATTTCATGAATAGATTCTATTATGTCTATATGCCAAAAAGTCTCTCTGCCCCGGAACGATATTACGTTGGCATGACGGAAAAACTGGAAGAGCGTCTCAAATGCCACAATGCGGGAAAATGTCCGCATACCAACAAGTTTCGTCCATGGCAAATAGAAACCGCCATTGCATTTTGCTCGAAGGACAAAGCCGTAACATTTGAAAGGTATCTAAAATCGCATTCCGGGCGGGCGTTTGCTAAAAAACACTTTTGAAAGATTATCGTGATTGATTACACCTGCCCAAAGTGCGGTGAGGCGATGAGCAGTCCGGATTCTCTGGCCGGTAAAACGGAGATATTAGTAGGGCAATAGACCTTTTTCTTACACGGTATTAGTTATTCCTGTGGCGTTTCAACGGGGATTATTGTTACCGTCACGTCGAGCAGTATTTTGGCGTCCTGCAGGCGGTCGAGGCAGTGTTGTAGATGTG
>JAXHSV010000377.1:0-1573 GCA_034190305.1 Planctomycetota bacterium
AAAACCTCAGGCCTCGGGCGGCGCCGACAAATTGAGGTGAACCGATCCGTTCGATTAACTTTCGCACACGATACCTGACGGACGATGGACTGGTCCGGTTAATCTCAGCGACTACCTTTGTCGGCTGATTGTAGATAAGCACCGCACGGAGAAGGTTTCTATCCTCAGGGTCCAGCAGATCCGTCCGGGCTTCGATAATTGCAGGATCTCTGAGAAATCCGCGGTTTCCGTGTCGGTTCCGGTCGGACCGAAATGATGTCTCCTTCAGTGTCAGCGGCATGATTCATCCCATGGCTTAGCCCACGCCCGGCGGACCTTCCTGCTAAACAAAGGCAGGCGGGGGCGGGAAGGAACTTTCTTTCCCAAGTCCCTAAACCCTGATTCCACCTGCCGGCAGGCAGGCAGGAGTCCCCTTTTTTCGATATTTCCTGTCCTAGTAATGTGTATTGTAAATATCATATATAAAATAAGTATGACAACTATCATACAGATGTCAAGAGAAATTTTACAGAAAAATTTACAAATAACTGGAAAATATGAATCATCGAGCCTATACTGTTGGGCGACTTGGGGTTAGGGATTTTGGTCCAGGGAGAGAATAATTATGAGTCTCGGCGAATTGATACGCAGGCGGCGTGAGGAAAAAAAACTTACGCAGGACCAGGTGGCCGACAGGGTCGGTATCTCCAAACAGTACCTTTCGAACATCGAAACCGACCGTATAAAGAATCCCCCCTCCGACGGCGTTATCGAACGCCTGGAAGAGAAACTGAAATTCCCTCCGGGTCAGTTGCGCAAAATGGCGCACATGGCGAGGACGCCTATGGACATCCGGGCGGAACACGAATCCCTCACAGCAGAGGTTGAAAAACTTCGCAGCGTCCTTAAGCAACTGCTCGCCGGGCGGGAAAAAACCACTGGCGGCGCAAAACTGAACGCCATCGCACGCCGGTTGAAATCCGCAAAATCCAACGTCTCGGACATTCTCTCTGCCGGAAGGACTGTTCCGATTATAAACAAGGTTTCCGCCGGTTATCCGCACCATTTCACCGATTTGGACTATCCTCCGTCGGTGGCCGACGAGTACATTCGGTGCCCCGACGTGCACGACTCTCAGGCGTTCGCAGCCCACGTTGTCGGCGATTCGATGGAACCCAAATACGCCGCCGGCGACCTGGTGATATTCTCGCCGAACACACAAGTTCGCAGCGGGGACGATTGTTTTGTCCGATTCACAGCCGACAGTTCGACGACGTTTAAACGGTTCTACAGCGCCAAGGGAGGGAAGATCCGCCTCCAGCCGCTGAACGACAAGTACCCCACAGAGATGTACGACCGCGAGGAGATCGACGGCCTCTGGCCGGCGGTGATGAGAATCGAACGTATTGGCAAGGCATAGGGAAACGGCATCAGGCATTCGTCGTTTCTCTCGCCGCGTGGTATAATGGAATTATGAAGAACATCCGCGAAGCGGTTCATGATGTTATCGAGCAGCGTATCCTGCCATGGATAGAGCGCGACGGCATCAGCAAACTGCTCCTGCCCGAACAAATCACACCCGCCCACTGCGCCA
>JAXHSV010000378.1:0-1571 GCA_034190305.1 Planctomycetota bacterium
GGCCCTGGTTCCTTGACTTCTCGGTCTTTGGAGTCAACATGCGAGAATTGTTCCAGGTGCATCCGGTCAATTTGAGCGTGGCGGTGTGGGTCGGTTTTCTGGCCCTGTTCGGAATCGCCTCTGACAATGGTGTTATCCAATCTACTTATCTCAACCAGGTATTCAGGGACCGGAAACCCGGCTCAGTCGGCGAAATACGCGAAGCCACCATGGTTGCGGCTCAGCGCAGAGTCCGACCCTGCCTGATGACCACGGCCACAACCATCCTTGCGCTTATTCCCGTTCTGACGTCGGCCGGACGAGGGTCCGATGTGATGGTGCCTATGGCGATTCCGTCATTCGGTGGAATGCTGGTTGTCCTGATAAGTATCTTCGTAGTGCCGGTGCTCTACTGTGCAATCAAGGAGTTCGGACTGAAAACCGGCGCAAATAGTGAAAACGTCAAGGCTGTTTAATACTGCCTCTGAAACCCAGGTGTGAGTTCAGGCGTACTTAAATAAAGAAAAGATGCGAAGACAATAGTCCGGACAAACACAATCACGGGAAAGGAGCATGAAATGAACAAGTTCAAACTTATGGGAACTGCTTTGGTCGTTGCCGCCGTTGGTTCGCTTGTTCTTCTGATGGTTCTTACCGCTGGCTGTGAGAGAAAGGCCGAAAAGTCCATCGATGGTGCGGAGACACAAAAGACAGCCGAGTTCGTGAATGTTCGCTGCCCGATTATGGGCACGCCGATCGACCCAGCCAAAGTTCCCGACAATCTTACCCGCGAGTACAAAGGCAAGAAGGTCGCCTTCTGCTGCGCAGGTTGTCCGGTAGAATGGGACAAACTTACTGATGCTGAAAGGGACGCCAAGTTGGCCAAGAGCATTGAATAATCGGCAGGTTTGAGGCGAGTCAGCGCGATCTTGAGGAACGAGGCGCTATCGCCCTCAATGTCGCCTTTTCTTACACGCCGATCCCGACTGTCAACCGCTCCGGCAATTCATATCTATATCGCGTTGTCCTAAAGGCTTTTGCGAAGCCCTCCGGCCTGAACGGCGCGGGGGTCCCGCCGCGATTCTCTCGTCCCGTCAACCAGAAATCCTGGTCTGCGCAGCCTCAACGGAGCAAGCGTGAAGGCATGTACGTCTTTCGCTTGATCCTGTCCGCCGTAGCGTTCGCGGAAGCGGATTCGTCTGGTTCGCCGCAAAACGCATGCTCCCGTATGGGTTGCTCATGCAGCCGAACCTATCAGGGGATTTCAGGGCTGAAAGCGGCCAGAATCGGTTGCTCGCTTTTTAACCGCTTTTTTACATCCGTTGCGCAGTTTACAAGCGTTTTTTCGACCGGTTGCGCGCCAAGTGCACAACTGTTTGCGGCCATGCCAGGGCAATGAATTGCACATTCTCTTAAAAACTTTGAACCTTTCCGACTCGGCATGCGACTATAAGGCGGAATTATGAGAAGCCTACACGATCAAATTATTGACGAGATACTCGTCATGCGTTGCCAGGACGGCAGTCGTGAGGCCTTGGAATATCTTGCACGTCGGTGACAGCGGCGACTTTGGCGCCACGCCTTGCGACTAA
>JAXHSV010000379.1:0-1568 GCA_034190305.1 Planctomycetota bacterium
GGCGGAGGGAAATATCGGGCTGATGCGCGCGGTCGAGGAGTTCGACCCGGATGAGGGCGTCCGCTTCAGCACGTACGCCGCATGGTGGATAAAGCAGGCCATTAAGCGGGCGTTGATAAATGCGGTCCAGCCGGTTCGTATTCCCGATTACATGGCCCAGCAGGTTTCCCGGTGGCGCAAGGCTACAAAAGACCTCGAGGAAAAACTTGGACGATCTCCATCGACCGAGGAAATCGCAAAGAAGTTGCATATTTCGCGGAAAAAGGCCGCCATGATCTGCCAGGGCATCACGGCTTTCAATTCCCCCACACAATTGCCCTCCGACGAATCGCAGGCCATGGCCGAGATGCTCCCCGCCGATCAGGCCGACCCGACGGCGATCTTCGAGGATCAGGGCAATGCCACGGTAGTCCGCAAACTGCTGGAACAACTCCCCGAACGACAGCGGAATATCCTGACGTATCGCTTCGGCCTGGACGGCCACGAAGGACCGCAGCGGACGTTCAAGGAAGTGGGCAAACTGGTCGGACTGACGCGCGAACGAACCAGACAACTGGAAAAAGAAGCCCTCGCCCGACTCCAAACACTCATCGACGAGATGTGGTGATTCTGCAACGAGCGTTCAGCAGTCAGCGTTCAGCAGTCAGTCGGTAGCGCGCCCAACAAGAGTTGCGTACCCTTTCATGGGATTACAAACTTCGCTAACGATGGGCCGCTGGGTTCTTGCCCTCCCCGATGCCGGGTTTCGCGGATATCGTTTTGTGGCCAAATGCTATATTTTCAAACACGATGCCGACGCCCCCCGTTTTGATGTTGAAGTTCGTAGGCCGCATCGAGCAAAGCGATGACGCGCCTTAATCTTAATTCAATATGGTGCTAACCAGAAAAAGTCAAGAATTGAGGCGGCCCAGGAACTCAGCGATCTACTGATACCGGCGGTATGGCACATTCTCCATGAAAGCCCCCAATTCCAGTGCGCGCCGAACCGCCCGTTCCAGTTCAATGTTGATGTGCGTGTGTCGGTACTGACTCCAGTTTGAACAGAGACCATGACGTACGCTTTGGTTGCGTACGTAGCGGTAGGCGAGCCTGCATTGCTTTTCGTCGCGGATACAGCCGTCGAAGTAATCCTGATGCCCCGCCTCCCGCCAGAACGGAACAAGTCTTTCCGGAAGTAGATCGTTTGTCAGTTTGGCGACCGAGCCGTGAATCTTACGCATCATCGGACCAAGCAACTCGCCCGTTTCGCAATAGCCCAAAACGTGATAGTGATTGTCCATAAGCGATGTTACCCACGGGGTGAACAGATGATTCTGCGTATAATGCTCGAATCGATCCCAGAAAACTTCCTTGGTCTGCTCGGACGCGAAAGCGCGAAAGCGTCCCCTGCATCGAGCGGTGATGAAATATACCTGGTTGTCCCGATACCAATGCTCAAAACGTCGGCGTTCGTTGTACGCCTTGCTTGAGGAAGATGAAGATTTGCGAGTCCACGAAAACAAAAGTATTCCCTTCAGGAAAACTGGTTAATGAAGTAACCAGTCCTTGAATATAATTCGGTTCCCAGC
>JAXHSV010000038.1:0-17064 GCA_034190305.1 Planctomycetota bacterium
GGACAAGCAGGTAACCGATAATTTCATGTGCCGAACAGGATTGGCTCCGTCCCTGTATTCCCTCACGGCCCGATGTAGTTTTCGGCAGGGTCAACAGCATCTCCCCGGGACTCCCAGACCCATTTACGCATTCCCGGTATCAGGATGTGCTGTTGCCGGGGCCAGTCTCCGTAATCAATTGAGATATCATCTACATGCCGCGTGGGAACATCGGCGGTGTATTCGACGAATGTCCCGTCCGGGAAGATAATCCGAAGCAAACGAAACTCCTCCCGGTCCACTTCATGATTGGGATGCCACGGCCTAGCGCCGCGCAATAACTTGCGCAGGGACAACAATGGCCCCCGCTTGATGATCCGTATCGGTTCACCCGTATGGCATACCATAACGACTTCCATTATCTCGCGGTCAGCCAGAGAACGCACGAGATCAGTTCCACGCTTCTCTAAAGAGAGATTTGGAACTACTATGGTCAAGGCCCACACGGGAAGGGACCCGACAAGGAGAAAGTTACAGACCAAGAACATTAGCGTAGGGCGAAACTTTCCGCGGGTTGCACGATGTCGCCACCAGAAGGCTACCGTGAAAGCCGGAACAGCGCCGAGCGCCCCACCTGCCCAGAACCGGTCGAACCAATATCCGCCGGGAAACATCAGCGTCAGGATCACGAAGCCACACGCGTCAAACAGAATCCACGAAACAACCAACCGCCAGTCGTACCAGCCCCCGTCGAAAATGGGGTATAAGAAACCTCGAGGCTTTTTGAGCGGTTTGTCGTCCAATTCGAGGACTTTCACCTTTTTCGAGCGCCACAAGCCGAAAGGCATACTCCCACAGATCAGTATCGCATAGCGCTCATTGTTCTGCTGGTCTCTCAAACGCACGCTGCATCGCAGTGGGAAACCCACGAGCAGGGCGTACCAATCCCTGCTACGTACATCTACAACGACGTAGCCGTGTTCCTCCGCCCATCTCCCTACCAATGCGCGTGCCCTTTTTCTGTTAACATGCACAGTCGAAATGGACATAAACAGCATAAACAGTATGACCAGCATGAATGGTACTATATTTATCATGCCATTTCCTTATCAGACAGTAGCTCCTGCGTGAAGCTATGCGTAAAATCGACCAAAGCGCCTCGTAAACACGATTAAACCGGGACGATTTCCTGTTTTTGCAATTGACGGGATTTGACCGGATTAACCCTGGTCCCGGTTTGGCTTTGCGAACTTTTGCCGCAGCTGTCGCTCCCAATCAGATTCCGTCGCCTTTAAGAAATCTGAGAATAAAGGAAACTCTGCCTTACTCTTCTCGTATTCGGCAACGATACTTTCCTGAATGCGACGTTTCATCCTGACGCAATCAAATGTCTTTATTTTCGTCGCCATAGGTCATCTCCAGAGGGCTGCGAATTTCAATCTGCTGGTAACCGTTCAGCAGATTAATCGCATTGTATTTGTGAATCCTGTCGTAGTTGACAATATGTTTAAAATTCCAGCTGAGCACTAAATTCGCGCCGGCTATAGTTGCTGTGGCTACATGGACGGCATCGTCTCGCGAGGACTGCCCCAAAATGCCCGCCTCAATATAAGCATTTGCCAAGGCGTCGATCTCGGCGTTTTCTTCGACATATTCCACCGAATCGGGGTCAAGCGATTCCAGGACCAACTGAACCTTCTTCGGTGCTCGGGAAACCTCTCGCAAAATCATCCTCGACACCAAAACAATAAAATCGCCCACTTTCACGCGCTCGAAGAAGCAACGACTGACGTCGGCAAACTCATCGTCCTGTGTTCCGCCAAATACCGATGTGTCAACATACACGCGTATCCTGCGCATCACATTCTCCCTCTCCATATACTACGGGTATATCGGAGACAATTCAATCCGGCTACCGGATAAAACCGGGGAGGTTATGGGTATAATTGCCCTTTCCCTTATCTCCTCATCCTCAAACGTGCCTCGATTTGCCTGATGAGCCTGACAGCCTGGTTGTCGGGCGACGAATCCAGCGGCAGGATGTACTCGTTCAGTATGTCGGCGGCGGATTGGTATTTGCCCAATTGTTCGTAAAGCAGCGACAGGTATATCACCGGTTCAGGGCGAGTTGGGGCGGCGCGTGAGGCGGAAATAAGATCCGCTTCGGCGGCGGCGAAATCGCCGGCGACCCAGCCGCACAAACCCAAACGCATCCGCACATCCCATCCATCCTGCTTATCTACCGATTCGTACGCTTTCCGCGCCTTTTCGACCAGGCCCTTGCGGAGGTACAGGTCGCCAAGCAGGAGTCTTCCCTGGCGGGGCAGGGAGTCGCCGGCCGATTCGAGTTCAGCCGCAGCACGGTCGATAAGCCCGACATCCCTTCGCAGCAGCAGCAATGCCCGCATGTCCGGCGTCAGGGTGGGCGACGCGATGTTGAATTGCGAGGCTGTGGCTTCGGCGATCCGGCGGGCGGCATGGAGCGAATCGCGTAAATCAAGGTCCGAGCGCGACGGATGCCAGCGTTTTGGAATTGGAAGGTTCTCCAGGTACTTCCCGACGGCGTCGTCTGCGGCATCTATCTGACGGGCCTGTTTCAGTGTCTTCACACGCATAAGCGCATACTCGCGGGACTGTTTGCTTTGAAGGTCCGTCAGGTCCACCTTCTCAAGCAGCGCCAGTGCGCGGGCAAAATTGGGGTCAACGGGCAAGTCTCTTTCCGGCTCGATGGGATTGAATTCCCCAATCCGGCGGTGCACTTCGGCCAGCAGGCCTGCGCGAGAGACCGGCTCGCGGATGCCCAGCCGGTTTGCTACCGTCAGGTAGCGCACCGCCAGGTTGTCAAGCCCGAGGCTGAAGAACAGTGTCCCGACGTTCCAGTGCGCAGGCGGAACATTTTGGCGATACCATCGACGCTGCGTTGCCACGCCGGGCAGCAGTCCTCCCGTCGAAGCCGGTTCTATGGCTCTGTCGAACCGGTCCACGTTGACCGGCGGTAGTTCTTCTTCGGCGTGCCATTTTCGCAGTAGTCCGGCGTTTTTTTCGCCCGGCATGGGCAGTCGCGCGAAGCAGACACCCACGCGGTCGATGTAAATCAGTTTGAACCGCCTGGATTCGTTCAGGGCCTTGATGTGCCCGGTGTTGCCGAGTCGAACCACTATGAAGCGAACGGTCGGCGGAAGCGGCGTTTTGTCGCTGTCTTCGCCCCAGCCCGACGACAGCATGTTCCTTCCGATTTCCTGGAGCCTCTTGAGTTTGTCCGGCGGGTGGACCTCAAGCCGACCGTCCATCCAGACCCGCCGGCGGGGATAACTGTAATAGATGAACGTCCCGCCGTCGCCGAAATCCAGCGGCAGGATGTCCCCGGACAACTTGCTCCGTCCCAGCCACCGGGCCATATCGACCGGATGCAGCCCATCGACCAGCCCCTGCCCGAATCGGCAGGCTTCTCGTCCCTGCCAGCGGTATATGGTTTCCGTAGCGTAACCGGCCGCAGTCGCCGCCAGCAGGAATAACATTATTACCGAGGCGAAGGCGCCCGTTTTTTGCAGTGCGGGTCGCCGACTGCGAATTTCGTTCCACCACTGCCCGCTGTGAACCGCCAGAAGGAAACCCGCCGGTATGCAAAAAAGCGCCACGTTCCGCACAGCCATTACGCCCAGCGCGCCGAATCCCAGATACCAGAACACGTGTCCAGCCGGCAGAGATTTCCGGCGTACTCGCATTGCCTCCAGCGCCGCCAGAGCCAGGGTCAGAGCCGTTACCGTCGAGACGCTTTCGAAGATGTTGCTCATGTAAGTCGGGCGGAACTCCGAGACGCCGAAGGTGTACATGCCCTGCTCGCCTGTAACTCGCGTTCGCAGAAGCAACGGGTGCAGCGCCGCAGCCATCGGCCAGGGGCTGATAAGACACGCAGCTGTGGCGACGATTACCGGAAGCAGCGCCTTTCCCGTTGCCAGCGTGCCGGTCGTGTCGCGCCGAAACGCCCGGTCAATGAATGCGCCGGCGACCGCTGACCACGTGGCTGCGACGCCCACGATAAACAAACCGTGCATGTTGACCCAGACGATGTTAATCGCCACCAGCCACCATAATCGTTTCGGCGAGGCGCCCTGACGAACAGATTCAACCAGCACCAGCGTTACGATGAAAAACAGGAATGTGAAAACCTCAGGCCTGACGCGGACGCGATCCTCGATGCCAATGATAATGGCCATCGCGGCGAATATCAGCAGCGCCGGGCAGCACCGCTTCCGAAGCCAAAGAGCAAAGACCGCCATAGCGCCGGCGAACACGCACATCTTCAGCACCACCAGCCCGGCCCAGCCGCCAAGCCAATGCACCGCCGCGACGATTACCTGAAAACCCCAATGGACGTTGACCCATCTGCCGGGCCGGCTGTCGGGAGATTCCGAAGCGGTAAAGATGTCGTTTCCGAGGACGCGGTGATTTTCGAGCATCCACTGGCCGCTCTTGAGGTGCCAGAAAGTGTCGAAATTGCGGACCTTGTTGCACGCGACAACAGCTGCCAGGGCGATTATGCCCCCGGCGGCGATGTTCCGCCACAGGGGCCGATCAGTGGATTGGTTTGACAAGTCAGTTACGTCGCGTTCCGTCGGCATGGCATGAATGTACTTTGTGATCAGGCAGGTGGCAAGAGCGAGCGGAATGCATTTAGTGGCCGGTAGCCAGTAGTCTGTAGCCAGTCAACAAAACGATGCTTTGTCCCAAAATTACTGACTATCCCATTTTCCGAGTACAATCGCGGTTTGGAATACTGCCATTGCAGCCAGCGGATGACGACCTTACTGTGTTGTTGGCTCCGCGAATGTTTTTTTACCCGAATCCGGATGGAATAATTCTTGCAAGATAGAAATTAATTTCTAAAATGCAAGGTATGATAGGACGGCAGATAAAACAACATCTTACGGAGCGTTTGGCGGCCTATCCGGCCGTGACGCTGATCGGACCCCGCCAGTGCGGTAAGACCACCTTGGCGCAGTCGCTTGGAGGGGCCTATTTCGACCTGGAGCAGGTATCCGAGCGTCTTCGCCTGGACCTCGAATGGGATGATATCGTTGCCGGGAAGGAACTGGTCATTCTCGACGAGGCGCAATCTTGGCCCGAAGTCTTTGCCCGCCTGCGCAGCGCCATTGACCGGGATCGCAAGCGAACAGGCCGCTTCCTCCTGTTGGGATCCGTGTCCCCTTCGCTGATGGTCCAGGTTTCCGAATCGCTGGCCGGTCGCCTGTCGCTGGTCGAGTTGACTCCGTTCCTGTTGACCGAACTGAAGGCGAAAGCAGCGCGCGATCGCTGCTGGTTGTGCGGAGGCTACCCCGACGGCGGCGTGCTGAAGCCGAAGCAATATCCGCAATGGCAGATCGACTACCTGGCGCTGTTGGCCCAACGGGACCTGCCGACCTGGGGTTTGTCAGCCAAGCCGCAAACCACGGACCGAATGCTGCGCATGCTCGCAGCTTTGCATGGCCAGACATGGAACGCTTCGCAGGTGGGACAAAGCCTCGGACTCTCCTACAAGACGGTCAACAACCACCTCGATTATCTCGTAGGAGCATTTCTGATCCGGCGACTCCAGCCATATCAGGCAAACATCAAGAAGCGATTGGTCAAAAGCCCCAAGGTCTATTGGCGCGACAGCGGCCTGCTTCATGCTTTGCTGAACGTTCCCGACTGGCGCAGCCTGCTTGCGCAGCCGTGGGTGGGAGCGAGTTGGGAGGGTTTTGTCATCGAGCAGGCGCTCGGTGAACTGTCTTCTCGCGGACGGAGTTTCGACGCCTATTACTTCAGAACCAGCGATCAACATGAACTGGACCTGGTGCTGGACTTTGGAAAAGAGCTTTGGGCCGTCGAGGTAAAGTTGTCGTCCTCGCCAACACCAGACGACATGAGGCGACTGGACAAGACCGCCGACATGATCGACGCATCGCGGCGATTCCTTGTTTCACAGACCAGACGGTTGAGCGGTAACGAGCGCAGGACCTCCTGCAATCTGACTTCTTTTCTCAAACACTTGCACGAAAGCTGATCATGAGATACCCGCCTTCGCCAAGTTACCGACGCTCCCACTGCAGCGGCGACGGAGCGGCTACGGCATAGCAAACCGGCTACTGACTACTGACCACCGTTTATCTGCTGTGCGTACGCCGTCGGCGGTTCGGACTTTGCCAGCACAGCGACGGTAACTCGTTCTGCCCCGGCGGCGAGTAGCGTTCTCGATGCCTCGTTGGCCGTCGCGCCTGTGGTGAGCACGTCGTCTATCAGCAGTACATGTGCGCCCTGAAGGTTTTTCGGGCGGGTAACAGCGAATGCGCCGCTGACATTGGCCCGGCGACGGGAAGCGGGCAGGCGGACCTGCGGCAGGGTGTTGCGGATGCGGATCAGTTCATCTCCGACGGGAAGTCCAAGCCGGTCGGCGACACCCTCTGCCAGGACGGTTGAATGGTTCCAGCCGCGTCTCAACCGGCGAAGCCAGTGCATCGGAACCGCCAGGGCTACGTCAATCGACGCCACGTCGCAGCGGGCCGATACCGCCTCAGCCAGAAGTTTGCCGACGTGGACGGCGGTATTGGACCTGCGGCGATACTTCATACTGATTATCGCCCGGCGCAAGGCGGCGGCGTAGGGGCTGATGCGGACCAGTTGTTTGAACCTCGGCATCACAGGCGGGCATGCGTGGCATCCATCCTCATCGGCCCGCAGCCCAGGCCCGACCGTCGCGCCGCATCTCGGGCAGTAATTCATCGCCGCGAGTGACAACAGTTCCCGGATGCAACTTACGCAAAAACCTTCGCGGACGTCATCGCCGCACCCGCAGCCGGCGCAGGCGTCGGGCCAGAGAAGGCGGAAAACACAACGAAAAATATCCGAACCGAATAACAACATGACTTTTCGTCGGACGATTGTCCCAGGTCGGACCGTCCTGTCAAGGGCTTGGCATTGAATCATCCCCGGTATCCGCCGGATGATCTGCTGTGTGCGGCGGATACTGGGGATGCAGGATTAATGATGCTTGACAGACCAACCGGTAAAGGTATTATCCTCACCTGTTCGCGCACACATGAAAGAAGGAAAATGAAATGGCAACGAGACTGGCCAAGGCGAAATTCAAGGATAATTACTGGCGGATATATCACGGCAGGGATGAGGTAATGTTAAAATCGCTCGAGGAACTTCCGGGCGATGCCGCCGGCGCCAAAATCGTCCTGCAATCGAGCAGAGAAGGCTTCTCACACTTTCTCTATTCGATAGATGATGCGCCGTTCGATAAATCCGCCGATGGCTGCATCGAGGTGCGCTTTGAAAAGGGTGGAACATCCGACCAGCACGTTACCGTCGTAGTTAAGGCCGTAACCGCCGACGGGACTGAAACTAAACCTTACACACTCAAGTTCGGATACTACTCCAGTGAGTTCTACAAGGCCAGCGGCCTGATGTCCTATCCGAACATCCTTATTATGGACAGCAGTCCGATCCTGAATTTCCACATCGGCGGAGTAGAAGACTGGGACCTGGCCGAACCGGCGCCGGAAGAACTCGAATTCGCCGCGAAGAAATGGAAACCTCTTATCGAAGGCGCCAAAACGGGCTACGAGAAGGCGAAGTTGCTGATAAAATCCCTGATGGACGACCTCTGGCCTCACAACGGCAACCCGTCGGACGAACAGGAGGCGTCCAAACCCTTCGTGCAGTACGAGCGAATGGTTTCCGGAAAGGACAAGGGCTGGTGTACAAACTTCGCAACCATCTTTGTTCACGCCTGCAATTGTCTGGGGATTCCCGCTCGCCTTGTGGGCATGGGGCAGATTCACAGCCTGACCGACAAGTGCAGGATTCAAAGAGGAGGGTGTCATTCAACCTGCGAGATATTCGACGATAAATCAAATCAGTGGATATGGATGGACATAAGTTTCTACGCTCTCGGCGCATACCTCGGCAAAGAGGGGCCTTTGAATATGGCGGAGTTTCATTTCTTTCTCAACCAGCCTGCAAGGCGGAAGAGGCTGAAATTACACATTTATAATCTTGACGATAAATCAGACAAGATTCTCCCGCTGGAAAAATGTCCGAAAACCACATTCGACTACTGGGAAGGGTGGGACCGCGAGTTTCACTACGGCAAACCGAATGTTGACAAATAGTAATGCTACGAAAATTCAGTTGTCGCAACCTGGCGTCGGGCGTTTTTTGACAAATCACTAAGTACTGCTTACAGAACAAGCAGTTCCCGCCACCAGTAAGAAGTAGAGTTTTGTTGCAGTATCAGGAACAGGAGTTACTCTCGTGCTGAGTTTGCTTTATTTGGACGTAGAGGATTTTGTTTCTCCGCCGGACCATCCTTCTCACCGTCTGCCAGGCGAGTTTGCCCGGATAATGACTAAACACAATTTTGGCGGAGGTTGTTTTCACATCATAGGCCAAAAAGTTCGCCACATGGTCCAACACGCACAGGAAGACGACCTCAAGGCCATTGCCGATCATGACGTTTCACTGCATTATGACCGAGGTTCTATTCACCCGACGACGGCGGAGGAAACATCGAACCTGTCGTGGCATGAAGCGGTCAGCAGAGTGCTTTTCCGCGAGCGCCCCGGTGTGGATTTGCTGTTGGACGTCTTTGGCAAATGCTCTGCCCTGACGCGGCACGGATGGACATGGTCGGCGTCGATCGCCTATGCCGCCGGTCGAATGGGCCTGCCGTTTTTTAACGGTCCGATCCGCCCGCCCGACCACGGCGTAACCTGGATGTGCAACAACCTCGACATACGCGGACTGGAGACTGAACTGCTTCTGGATCAGGTCTATCGCGACACGCCGAAGTTCGAGCAGCGGCTGAAGCAAGTGCTGAAAAATCTCGATGAGTTGACCAGGCGGACCGACTACAGCGCGATGTTCGGCTGTCATCCGTCATATACGCTTTACAGGGATTTCGCGGATCACAACTTTTACGAGGGTCAGAATCCAAAACTCGCCGATTGCGGCCCTCCCGCCGAAGCGGGCGCCAATGTGGCGACTGTGCTGCGTAATTTCGAGCGGTATGTTGTAGCGCTTAAGGCAGCGCCCAACGTTACCTGGACCAATGTCGCAGGCATCAGGAATCTATACAGGTATCGTCCGGTCCGCGTTGCCCGTCGGCATTTGGAAGAGTTTGCCCGGAAGGTCGTTGAGCGCCGCGGGCCGACCTATACCGACGTGCTGACTGCCGCAGAAGGTCTGGTTCTGTTGGCGCGTGCCAGGCTGGCTTTGGCTGAATCGTATGAAGTTCCGACCGTGATGGGGCCTTTGTCCGCCATGAGAAACCCCGGCGAATCGGGATCGCTGCGGACAACGGGCGGCTCGGTTTTATCTGACGATAAAGCCCTGACGGACCTTTCCGTCGGTCTTATAGATTATGTCTATGGTACGGGTTTTATCCCCGCTTATTGTGAGTTGCCCGGTGCTGACATTCGTATCGATCCGGCAAATCTTGTTGTTCGGCTTGCCTTTGCACTGTTAGGAAGCGACGCCGAGGCTGTCGGACCGCTCGACATTGACGAACCGACGCTCCTGGACGGATTGGACATCCCGTCGAAAGATGTGCTTGAGAAGTGGTTGCCTCACGGATCGCAATACGCCGCTCAGAGTGTCCTCGACGATCTGTCCGACCAGGCATGGACGTTAAAACCCGCATTTAAAAAAGATGACTACCCCGACGATGTGGAAACAGCTCAATACGAAATGCCTATGATCCTGACCGAATGGGCGGAGTACGACGGGCATGTCGTTTCATATTAACGGGAGCAGACAGTGCGCTGCGGTCTTGTCTTGCTTAATCCATAAGGAGAAATACGAGTAATGAAAATAAAGAATGTTTTGCTTACGGGCGCCAGCGGTAAAATCGGACGGTCAACCCTTCCGGAACTTGTAAAAGCGGGATATTCGGTTCGGGCGCTGGAGTTCGAAGAACCCGTCAACGTCGAAAGGCTCAAAGGTGTCGAAGTGGTCCACGGCGATTTGAGAGATGCTTCCCTTGCCTCAATTCTCGTCGAAGACATGGACGCCGTAATCCACCTTGCCAATGTAAAGGAAAACCGCGCCCTCTTCATGAGCGCTAACGTCGGCGGAACGTTCGAGTTGCTCGATGCGTGCAGGGAATGCGGACATATTCGGCAGTACATACAGGCGGGTTCCGACGCCCGCGCCGGCATCTACTACTATCCCCAGCCGATCCCGGTCGATGAAAATCATCCGCATTCGGGATACCCGGGATACTATCCTCTCTCGAAGGTCCTGGAAGAAGTGATGTGCGAGCAGTTTCGCATTCAGTACAACCTTCCGATTACCGTTCTGCGGTTTTCCTGGGTGCACGACGAAGACGATCTTCTGGCTCATATAACTCTCAAGGAACCGGATTTCGGCGTTCCAATCTGGAAGGACTGGGCGGTAACATCCGAGCAAAAGGAGTTTTTTGGAAAGGGCGCCGACGGTGTAGCCAAACTGATTCATCCCGACGGAAAGCCCGGCATCAGGCAGATTGTGGGCATAAAGGATGTTGTCAAGTCCGTCATGCTCGCCGTCGGCAATCCGGCTGCTGTCGGCGAGGCCTTCAATGTCTCGGGCCCGTCGCCCTTCAGTTACGACATAGCGGCCGGCTATATCGCGGAGAAGTTGAATCTTCCGGTCGTTGATTTTGAGGTGGGCGAGTATCACGATTTTTCGATCGACATGACAAAATCCCGGTCGGTGCTGGGGCTGCATCCGGAATATGACATCTTTCGGATAGCCGATGATGCTATAGCGTTCAGGAAAGCCGGCAAGAAGCGAACGCGCTGGAAACACATAGGATGATAACATGGAATTCCCGCCGAATTCCGGTTTTTCGACAGGAAGACGGCGTTCTGCAATGCAGGGAGTATTGATTATCAAAAGGAACCGGAAATGGCGACGAGGACATGGGCGTGGTTGACTGATTCGCTGCACAGGCTTGCCCCGGGCAGTTCGCCCCGGCGGGGCGGGACTTTGGGTCTTCAGGCTGCAAAAGGCGAGCAGGTATCCTGTCAGTTGGGCGTTCGCACATCCGGCAACAACGAGCCGGTTACGGTCCGACTTTCCTGTAAGTCCGACAGCGGCATCGGCGTTCGTATCCGCCGGGTCGGTTTCGTGCCCGTACCCCATTACAACACGCCGGTGATCGACGGACATTATGAAGGGCGACTGGGAGGATACGTGGGCGACCCGCTGTTCGAGGAAGACAGTCTTCTGCTCTGGCCCGGCGAGACGGCGGCGTTCTGGATTACTGTCGTGGCGGACCGCACCTGCCGGCCCGGACCAAAGCGGGTGCAACTGGCGGCGGATTTTGGGGGAGAGGTCCGCCACTGCGAACTTCTCATCCACGTTTGCGACGTAACGCTGCGAAAGCGGAAGGACTTTCCTGTTACCCACTGGTTTTACGCCGATGCGCTGTGCGACTTCTACGGCGTCGAGCCGTTCTCGGAGGGTTTCTGGCCGATCTTTCGGCGTTATGTCAGCGACATTGTTTCCCATCATCAGGACACGCTCTACGTTCCGGTCTTCACACCGCCGCTGGACGGCGTGAAGCGCCCCACGCAGTTACTGAAGGTCCGCCGGCGGGCGGGGGGGCGATACGCCTTTGATTTCGCCGACCTTCGAAGGTGGATTCGCACCGCCGGCCGACGCGGCGTCCGCCAATTTGAGTTTAACCACCTCTTTACGCAGTGGGGCGCAGCCAACGCGATACGAATCTATCATGGACAGGGGGCCGATGAACAACTGCTCTGGCCGGCGAAAACACCCGCCACCGGCAAGACTTATCGGGACTTCCTTACACAATATCTGCCGGCACTGAAGCGGTTCCTTCAGCGGGAGGGAATTATGGACCGATGCTTCTTTCATCTTTCCGACGAACCTCACGGGCCTGTACACCAGGCTAACTACGCCAGGGCGCGGAGAATGCTGACCGAACTTGCCCCGTGGATGACAGTGATGGATGCGCTGAGCGAAGTTGAGTTCGCTCGTAAGGGCCTGGTCGATATGCCGATTCCCACTATCCGCACGGTACGGGAATTTCTGGCAGAAGACATCCCCTGCTGGACCTATTTCTGTTGCAACCCGCGCGGCAAATACCTCAACCGCCTGATGGATACGCCTCTGGCGAAGATTCGCATGAGCGGCTGGCTTTTCTACCGCACAGGCGTGCTTGGATTCCTGCACTGGGGATACAATTATTGGTACAAGCGGCAGAGCAGGCAGTTAATCGACCCGTTCACCGTCAGCGACGCCTGCGCATCGCCGGAATGGCCTTACGGCGACACGTTCATGGTCTATCCCGGCCAGGCCGGGCCGATTGATTCAGTGCGATGGGAGGTATTCGCAGAGTCGCTTCAGGACTACGCCTTGCTGCAAACGCTCGGTGTGGACCGGAATGGCAGATTGCTGGCGGCAATCCGCGACTATGACAACTTTCCCTTTTCGCCGGCCTGGATAGCCGGCGCCCGGCGGAAACTCTTTGCCTGATACTGCTTACGATAAGGACAACGGGCCCTTGACTTTTTGCGCCCCGTATTACATCCGTCGGCAACCTCTTCCCGTTTATTTACTTTGAGGCCTTTGTCTCGAACGCGCCCATGCCCTTACAGGGGCTGTCATCGGACAACTTGTATGCCTCGGCTCGCTTAAAGTCCGGCGTGAAGACCGGATTTAGCCCGCCGACTTTCAAAGGCTTGAATGGCCCGACGAATTTCGGATCGACCGAAATGTCTGTCTCGCCCATGCCGTCCCAGCGTGGGAACCAGTTATTGTGCTCGAAGACCGGCTTTTTGGACATGTCCGGTTTCCATGTCCACACCGGCTTGCCCGGCTCCCGGCGGCTCATGTGTTCTGTCGTGTTCCAGGTCTCTATCCGCGCCACATCGAAATCCACCTGCTTTTCGTTCCGGTAGAATATGTTGTTTCTGACGATCGGATTTGCGCCGGGGACGATGACCATGCCGTATCCGCTTCCGACGATGGTGTTGTTGTATATCTCGCAATCGGCTCGCACCAGAAAGGCGGGTTTTTGCTTCATTGCGTTGATGATCAGGTTGCCGTAGATCTTCGCGCCGGTGGAAACCGGAGCAATATGGATGCCGCTTCCGGGGAATTGGTTCTTGTCGGAGAAAGGCTCACCTCCATAGACCGAATCCACGAAGTTGTTCCGCACTATCGCGTCGGTTACGTTGGCCACCACGATGGAACTCTTGGCGTGGTAGCCTTTGGTCGGCCTAAAGACATTTCCTTCGGCTAGAAGCCTCTCCGAGCGCAGATAGCCTTCGTCCGTGCTGTCGTCGTTCTGGCCCAGGTAGATGGCGGAGTAGCGGAAACCCTCGAAGACGTTCCCCGATGCGACCGAGTCCTTCATCAGTTTCTTGAACGACAATGCCTGGTGATGCACACCATAAAAGTAATTGTTCGTCGCCTTGAGGTTGCAGGAGGCATAAAGGCAAAGCCCGTAGTCCTGCTTGTCCGTGAAGTCCAGGAATGTGTTCTCGGTAAGGACTATGCCCTGGCTGGATTCGGGCTTGCGGAAGTTTCCGTAAACCAGAATTCCGAATGAGTTGTTTTCACGGAAGACGCACTTCCTTACGGTTACATAGCTGGAGGCATACTTGATGCCGATGCCTGCGCCGTAGTTTCCGAACTCGATGCCCTCTACGAGGATATGGTTCTTATTCTGCATGAATATCCCGTTGCCGCCGCCGGTTCCCTTCAGGATGACCTTTCCGGTTTCCTCGGCCTTGATGGTTATAGGGGATTGCGGTGTCCCGCTGGCGGAAACGACCGCCCGTTCGTTGCCGTAGTTGCCGGACTTGATGATGAGTGTGTCGCCGGCCTGGAGAACCGACACGCCCTTCTTTACTGTCCTGAAGGTGGTTTCGGCGGTTTTTCCGTCATTTGCGTCGTCGCCTTGAAGTGAGACGTAATATGTCTCCGCCGTCGCCGCCGAGCACAGCAGCATCATCACACAAATCGAAATGAGTATTCTTGTTTCCATTTTACACCTTTGCATTTGCGTATATCACGAGCGTTTCCCGGCTCCGTGCGGAACCACAACAGGAATCGCTCTTAATACTTATAACAGAATCTATCATTTCGGGTTGCGGTGTCAAAGGCTTTTTCCGGATTCACGAAAGCATCAGCAGGATTTGAAAATCCTTAAAAAACAAGCAGGAGTGTGTTGTGCACTTTAGCCATTTTGGAACGTAATCAACATGATAAAAAACATGCCGACAACCCGATGTGATTATTGTCAAAACAAAGCATCGGGAGATCGGCATGGACGTTGCTTCTCTTGTATCGGCATGGGACGCCTTGGTTCAACACCTTTGTTTGGCATTCACCGACCCCACCGCTCGGACGTGGCAGCAGATCGCCCTCGGTTGGGTGCTGCACCGCGGGCCAGCGACCGTCACCGGTATTTTTCGAACGCTGGGACGATTGGCCGATCGCCATTGGACGGTCTATCAAAAGTTCTTCTACCGAGCGGCCTGGTCGCTGGAGATGTTGTCGGCCTATCTGATGGCCCGCGTGATTGGTCCGATGATTCTCGAATCGGGTCAGGTCGATTCGGTCAGTGGCAAGCCAGCAGCAGACCTGGCGATCGACGACACCACGGCCGGTCGCTACGGCAAGCACGTCGCCCACGCTGGTTGGTTCAAAGACGCCTCGGCCCAAGGCCCGGCGACGAAGGGAACGGTAATTCACTGGGCGCACAACTGGATCGTCGGGGTCATTACGCTTCGATTGCCGCGTTGGCCTCTTGTGCGGTGGGTTCTGCCGGCCGTCTTTGCCCTCTATCGCAAGCCGCCCGACTGCAACAAGAACCATCCTTTTCGCACCCGCCAGGTGCTGGCCGGCGAGATGGTTCAACGTGTGGCCAAGGCCCTGCCGGAGGTGCAATTGCGAGTCTCGGCCGATGGGCAGTATGCCACGCGCGACATGGTGATGCGACTGCCCAAAGGAACGAACCTGGTCAGTCGGATTCGTCGCGACGCGGCAATCTACGACCTGCCTCCACCTCGTCGCGCCGGCCAGCGTGGCCGACCCCGCAAGAAGGGCAAACGACTGCCCACCCCCTGGCGGATTGCCCTTCGCCGCAAGAGTGGCTGGAAAGAGATTACCGCCCTCAAACAGGGCCAGGTGACCCGACGGCTGGTTATGGGCATCACTTGCCTTTGGTATCATGTGTGCAAGGATGTACCTATTCGCCTGGTGATCGTCCGCGATCCCATCGGCCGACAGAAAGACGACTTCTTCTTTTGCACCGATGCGACGGTGACGGAACAGCAGATCGTCCAGCGGTACTACGACCGCTGGGGCGTGGAAGAGTCGATTTTGGAAGCCAAGCAGCAGATGCGTTTCGAGAGTACGCGGGGTTGGTGCAGCCGGACGGTCAATCGTCAGGCGCCGCTGGCGATGGTGTTGGTAACGCTGGTGAAGGCTTGGTACGCCCGATGCGCAGCGGCGGAACCGTCCCTGCTTCCAGAAAGTACGCCGTGGTATCCGAGCAAAACACGACCGTCGTTCCTGGATATGCTGTCGGCCTTGCGACGAGTCCTGTGGCATCATCGATTTTTCCCCAAGTCGGGGTTTTCGGCACGAGTTCAAGAAATATGGAACGCCGTCTGTTACACGCTTTCGGCAGCTGCATAAATGGCTAAAGTGCACCTGCACTGGATAAGAGAATAATCTCAACATTTGTCGTCCAAAGCCCAAATGACGACTACGATTCACAGCAGTGGAAGCAGGGCGACGACTACGACTGGAAGGAATTTATAGACTGGCTGGCTGGCAATAGAATCAATCACCTTATGATTCAGAAGAACGCCGAAGAGTCAGGATTGACCTATCCTTCGAAAAAGTTCCCTCAAATAGTGAATCGGAACGCAGCCAATGTTAAAAACGGATTCTACGGCGACCTGATCGACTATGCCCACATTAGAAACATCAAAGTTTTCCTTTTCGGGTTTCACTTTCCGATTAACGCGCTGCCGATGATTGTTTATCCGGAGACCATAGCCTCGAATTGCGACCCGGCAAACGTGCCGGCTTTCTCTTCCGACTACGGCGACAAGAAGGGCGAGCATGACTTTCGATGTCTTCTCGGTAACTACTTTTCCTGTCTGTCTCATCCCAGGACGAGAGAATTCTGGAAAGATTATATTGATGAGATGCTTTCGATGTATCCTGAGGTTGACGGGCTGGTTATCGGCGGGGCCGAGGGTATCGACAGACGCGACAAGACGCCGCAGCGGGTGTGTGAGTGCCG
The DNA here is from genome assembly GCA_034190305.1 of Planctomycetota bacterium. GTDB lineage: Bacteria > Planctomycetota > Phycisphaerae > SM23-33 > SM23-33 > JAUWNJ01. The sequence goes on from JAXHSV010000038.1 coordinate 16,301, forward strand.
GAAGTGTCAGGGCCTGAAAAATATCCAGAAACTACTGACCGAGATATTCGACGTTATCTATCAGACGGCCATGTCCGGCAAGCCGGATTTGGAAATCGCGGTCGTCGATAGGCCCGAGTACAGCCTGCTTTGGGATCATGTCGAACGACAGGGATATGATAACGTCGCAATCTACAACTGGTGCTGCCGGTATCCGCGATACCCGAGCGGATATTCCGGCGAACGGGCAAACCGTTGGGATTTCATGGACGATGCCTGGATAATGGGCAAATTCGGCGGGGTGGGGCATTTGCCAAAGATAATTCGGGCCGCCAGGAAGCACGAGGCGGCGCTTGTGAACATGACCTACTGGAACAAGGAGGTGGCGCTCGCCTATGAAGCCATGTCGGAGTTCTCATGGGACCCGGACCTTACTTTTGAAAAGTTTGGTGAACTATATGCAATAAAGACCTTCAGAAGAAAGCACCGTCAGGCATCTCGCGCGGTAGCGCTGTTTGCCGGGATCATGGATAAGGTGGAAAACCCGCTCTATTACTTCTCGTTCAGGAAAGACGATCTTCCGGCGGTCATGGAGCAGTTCAGGGAGCTCGAAAGCCTGGTCTCAGAATTGCCCGACACTTCCGGGACATTCAATTTGAAAACATTCCTAGTACACTGTCCCGGCTATATTTCAGAATAGACGGTCTTCTTGCCGATAGGGTTGATAGAACCCTTAACCCGGAAAGGAGGCCGTACCATGAAAAAGAAGTTTATCGTTGAGTTGA
>JAXHSV010000039.1:0-16874 GCA_034190305.1 Planctomycetota bacterium
GGCAGCCCTATAGGCTGCCCCGACCGGCATTGAAAACCGGGGAGTCGTCATTATTACCATTGCTATTATATATCGATATTTTCATCTGTCAAGGCCCGAAAAAAATAGATAGCGTAAGATATTTTGTGTAAGTTCCGAAAGTGGACAAACGCAGGTTTTCGCAAAATCGGTCGAAGAGCGGACATTACAGCCCAGCCATGGCCATGGCTGGGCTGGGTCTGGCGTTATAACTTGTTCGTCATTTCTGATGCCGCCGCAAACTTACACAAAATACCTTACGCTATCCGCCTGGCTGGATTCGCCGCCGCACAGGGCAAACGCGAGCGAAGGGTTGTCCACAATGTTGACTATTTTTATTTCGATTCCTTCGTAACTTGAAAATTGATAGTTTAATAACATTATTGACCGTAAATGCTGATTTATTGACATAAAGCCTATTGAGAGTATTAATACTACCTTGCAATCCATGCGCGAAACACCGTCCGGACCGATAGCGGAGGCACCCGCCAATCCGGGCAGGATTTACCTTATCCTGCTGGCGATTTACTTCGGACTGGTCGTCTATGGCAGCCTGGTGCCTTTGGAATTCAGGTACGTTTCGTTCGAACAGGCAATCAGAAAGTTTCGCGAGATTCCCTATTTTCACGTCGGCATCCAGTCTCGGTCGGACCTGGTGGCGAACTTCCTGCTGTTTGTCCCGCTTACGTTTCTGGCGATGGGGGCCCTGACGCGGGAGAACCGCCGTCGCGCAAAATTACTGATTGCCTTATCGATAGCCGTAACGACGGCTCTGCTCAGCGCAGCCGTCGAGTTCGCGCAGATATACTTCCCCGCGCGGACTGTTTCGCAAAACGACATCATCGCCGAGACCGTCGGCGGCATTACGGGAATCGTGCTGTGGTTCTGCTTCGGCTGGCGGATAACGCAGTGGGCAAGAAGCCTCTGGACGGAGCGGGCAAAGGACCGGTTGGGCGTCAAAATACTTACCGGTTACGTGGTCCTGTTGATTATCTATCAGATGCTTCCCCTCGACATGACAATCAGCCTGACGGAACTGTATCACAAGTGGAAGGCCTCCAAGGTCAACATTTTTCCTTTTCGCGATCCTGGCGGTTTGGATACATACACCATTCTGTCGAAGATAGCCGTGATGATTCCGACAGGCTACCTGCTGATGCTGCTGCAGCATCGCCGCAGGTACAGAATATTCCGGGTAGTGGTCCAGACCTGCGCATTGTCAGCCTTGATAGAAGCGGCCCAATTGTTCGTCCTCACCCGCTACAGTAGTTCAACGGACGTGGTGCTCGGAGCGTTCGGGGGATTGTTGGGCGCCGTTGCAGCGATGCTGTTCGGGCCGTCAGCCGGACGCCCCGTCCTCGAAACTGATTTCTGGAGACGCCGAGGGATATGGATTAAGTTGATTGCAACAATCGCACTTCTCGGCGGGATGATGTGGGAAAAGTGGTATCCGTTCGATTTTTCCTGGCCTGCGGAAGGCCTGGCGGCGGGGGTGGCGGAGATACTGGCTGTACCATTCGCACGCCAGTACCTCATGCCGGAGTTTCTGGCGGTCGGGCAGGTAGTCCGCGAATTCACTAGTTTTTTTGTTCTGGGAATGCTTTTTAGGAGTCTATCGAACCCGGCGGGCAAGGCGGGTAAAATCGGCTGCGCACTACCGATCTCTGGTCTTGCCGTCGCTTTCGAATTCGCCCAGGTGTTCCTTCCGTCGCGGACCGCCGACCCAACGGCAATGGTAATCAGTGGAACAGGGGGGATAATGGGTGTATGGTTGTTCGACCGGTTCGTAAATGTATTTCTGAAAACGGATCAATCCGATATGAACAAGGCGCATATCAGAGAACAGTGATGTGGCAAAGGCGGACACTCAAGGCTGTCTTTCTGGTCGTGTCGTTATTGGCTGCGGCGACCTGGCCGGCCGCCGGTCTTTCAGGACAAAGACCGGCAACCGCGCCGGTGCGCAAGAAAGACCTCGACGCCGAAGCCGAAAAACTTGCCAAGGCGTGGACCGACCGTTTCGGCGAAGGATACATCACACAGACCGACTCTCGCCGTCACATTGTCTATGTCTCCGCCGTCGATGAAAAGGCATTTGCCCGCGTTACCAGCCTGCTCGGCGCTTACCACGACATGCAACGGAAGTTGCTGTTTCCCGAACCTTTGCGGTGGAACGTTACGGTCGTTCTTCCGACGCTGAAGGACTACCGCAAACTGATCCCCCACGCCAAGGCACACGGCATCTATAGTGCGAGGAACCGCACGCTTGTCAGCATCAGTTTCAGCAACGTGCTGGTCCACGAGTTCACGCACGCCCTTCACCATAACGACCAGGCAGCCGCGAACCAGAAGCATCCCGTCTGGATCGTCGAAGGTCTGGCTACGCTGTTTCAGGCGGTGCGAGTCAAAGACGGGCGGATGGAGATTCCTATTGATGCCGGTTTGACCATTCTTCAGAAAGCGGTAAAAAACAAGAAGTCCCACCCGCTGGCCGAACTGTGCTCGATGAAACCCGAAGAGTTCATGCAGAATGCGGATTTGTGCTATCGGCAGGTGCGATACGTAATGTTGTACCTCCACCGGGTGGAAAAGTTGCAGCAGTTTTACCAGGCCTATAAGACCACCTATGCTTCCGACCAGACGGGAGTCAAGGCATTGGAAGAGACTCTCGGCAAACCGCTGGATAAGATAGAGTCCGACTGGAAGAAATGGTTGCTCGCCCAGGAGCCGCCGTGGCGTCCTGCTCGTAAGCACCGGGCGCACCTCGGCGTGCGGATGAAGCAGACGCCCACGGGAGTGAAGATTATCGGATTTGTCCGCAATTCCTCCGCCCAGAGAGCGGGGTTGCTGAAGGTCGGGGACACCATCATTTCACTGTCCGGTCAGACCATCCAGACGCCCAACGCGCTGACCGCAGCCGTTCAGTCGTGCAGCCCCGGACAAATCGTCGAGATAGAAGTTGTCCGCGGCGGGCGAACCACCGTCATCAAACACCTGCTCGGTTTGATGCCGAAGTAACACGCCCTCCCAGGACAGTCATGACTGTTCGGGAGATCCGTAGGAATACGTTTGTGTCGCGTCGGCTTCCAAAGTGTGCATAGATTGGCTGACGCCGAGGAATCTGAAATCTCTCATCAACCGCCGTAGTTTCTGCTCCGTTCGATTGAGATTGACCCGATGGCGCCTGCGGGCGAACCGGCTCATTGGAAGAATCGGCTGGTCCGGGTCGAGTTCCCACGGATGGAGGTAGATCATGCCGGACCGGCCGAGTTTTTGCGCCGCCTTTAGCGCAGAGGCAACCAGACGAACCGGCAGGAGGCGTAGATACCCCCCGCCGCCGACCGGCCAATTCGTGCCCATCATACGCAGGGTAAGAGGCGGAATCTCAAGGATTTCGCCGCCGCCGGGACCGACAGCGCGATGAACGAACCGCGGCGCACCGGGGACGCCATAGCGGTCGTGGCGGACGGGAAAGACGGATGAATCATATTGATAGCCGGTCTCGGCGAGCACGTCTATCGCCCAGGCGGTCTTGTGCGTTATTGAAAACGTCGGGGCGCGGAATCCAACGACAGGCCTGCCGGAAATGTCTTCAAGCAGATGTCGGCTGTCCAGTAACTCACAACGGAATTGCTCCGGCGTAAGCCGCCCGAGCATGGCGTGGGTCATACCGTGGGAGGCGATTTCCTGACCGGCTTCGACGATCATGCGCACTACGCCGCGCTCGTTCCGGGCCACCCACCCCAGAACGAAGAATGTGGTCGATGCGCCATTATCGGACAGAAGGCGCAAAACACGCTCCACGCACGGCGCGAGACGTTTTTCGAAAGAGTCCCACTGTTCCGGGCGCGTCCCGCCGTCGGCGGCAGCCTGCACCTGAAAATACTCCTCTACATCGAATGTGAGTATATGAGGCATCCTCATTACAGCAGGGGGCGTCGGACGTTCTTTGGGTTGACGGGTCACTTTTCGTTCCGGTTCATCCCGGCAAGTGCGTCTTTAGCCAGACTCACCGCCCTGGCTTCTGCGAGCGTAAGTTCTTTTCCATTGGCTCTAATGGCATCGCCGCTGCTGACGGCTGCGGAAAGGTGCCACTTGCCCATGTCGCGGTTACCCGCTGCGGTTTCTATAACGCCCATGTGATAATGCACTTCCGGAGATCGCGGCAGCCCCTTGACGGCCTGGCGAACCTCAACCAAAGCCTGCTCTTTCCTGCCCAGAAGGAAGGTAATCCATCCTTTTGTATCTCGAAAGGCGACGACCTGCGGAGCGGCCTTGACTGCCGCATCCGTCCACTGCAATGCCTCGCCGAGTTGAGCGGTGTCGGCGGGATACAGTTGGGCGACAAGGTAGGCTGCATTGTTACCCGCCACCGGATACTGAGTCGCCCGCCAAACCTTGCGGTACAATGACAGCGCCTCGACGAATTGTCCGGCCTTCTCCGTAGCCATCGCCTGGGCCAGAACCAGGTAAGGATTATCCTTCTCCATTTCGGACGCCTGACGGTACACCTCCGCAGCCTTTTTGTATTCTCCTTCGTTCAGCAACAGCGAGGCGCGGATCGTCCTGGCCATGATGCAATCCTCAGGCCTGATCGTCTCCAGCAGGATTTTCAGCGTGGCTGGGTCCGGCTGGTTTTTGATGACAAGGGCAGCCGCCCATTGGCACTTCGGGCGGGCCTTCAGCACCTCCATTGCCCACGACTTGCCGAGTCCCGCCAAACCCAAATCTGTCGCAACCGACGCTTTCAGCAGGTTCGTCGCTTCGACGGCGGCGACCTTTGAATCCCCGCGCGCCAGGGAAACTATCTCAGCAGCAGCGTCCCTGTTGATAACGCCGGCGCTCTTGAAGTTCGCCAGTTCCGTTTCGGCCTGCGATACCCGTCCGGCGGACAGGGCGACGAGCAGCCTGTAACGAGACGGGATCTCGACGGGTCCGGACATCCGGGTAAGCTGACTCTTGATCTGGTCAATTCGGTGGGTCCACTTCCGAACCGAAGCCTCATCGTTATTTTGCACCGATAAAATCAAACCCAGTATGGCGTCGTAAAAATCCGCCTTCTCGGCATCGGGCAGCATTTTGGCGGCGGCGCTCTTGTCGTCCAGGTTCAACAATATCGCCAGTTGTCTCCAGGATGGCGATGGGGCATCCATGGACATTAGCGATGCAAATTCCGAGGCTGCGAGGAGATCATCCGCCGCAATCATGGCCCGTACGGCAAGGTAGGCCGCCCCTGCAGGCATCGGCTGTTTTTCCGCACGCCGGACGACATAAGAACGATAGGCCTCCACAGCCTCGGAAGGCCTGTTCGCCCTAAGCAACACCCTCATCTTCTGCAAAAGCACGCCGGTGTGGGCGGACCCGACCTTTTCATCGAGTCGGTCCAGGATTGCGAGTTGCTCATCGTCCGTTTCTGCAATTTGCGCCAGTAACTGCTGGGCCTGAACGTACTGATGTGAATATACCGAAATGTTTTTAAGCAGGTCCTTCGCGCGGTCTTTGTGTCCCAATTCGGCAAATACCCGCCCAAGGGCAAGTTGAATATTTGGAATATCGGCATGTTCCTCTGACATAATCCTCTGGAAACAGTCGAGTGCCTGGGCATTAAGACCCCAGCGAGCAAAGAGCAGACCCTGCTCGTTCAGCGACATTGTCCGCCCGGCCTGACCCTGTTTTTCCATCCGTCTGAGCACTTCCAGCGCCCGTCCCGGCTGATGCTCCGTATCCAGCATCCTTGCCAAGACCAGATATGTTCTGACGTTACCCGGTTGAAGGTCTATCGCCTTTTGAAGCAGTGGAAATGCCTCGCTGCTTCTGCCGGCTCCGGAAAGCACAGCCGCCCGCAACAGGAACGGGTCGGCGTCCTTCGGAAACAATTTCTCCGCCTCATCGCATACGGACAGCGCCTTTTCGATCATCTCCATGCGCATGTACAATCCTGCGATTCGTCTCAGCGCGACTGTGTCTTTTATCTCGACGGCGATCATGCACAATTGCGAGAGCAAATCGCTCGCTTCGGTTCGCCGGTTCGCCGCGACCAGGACGATGGCCTTTGATTCTATTGCTGCTCGGCGCCATATCTGGATTTGGGACAACTTGTCCAGTTCGGCGACCGCCTGGTCAACGTCCCCGCCGGCAGCCAGCATTCTCGCGCGAAGCAGCCGGGCGCGATTACGGGAAAACTCGGAAGTCTCGGCGCTGTCAATCAATCGGCCATAGGCCTTGGCCGAGGCATTGAAATCGCCCGCGTCGGCAAACAATCGTCCCATCGCCAAATCAATCATGTCGCGCCTGGCGCCGGGAATTTCCAAAAGTGCCTTTTCCACTTCCGGCGGGCCTAGCCTTCCCGCCAGAACACTCCCAATCCGCAAATAGATAGGCAGTTGATTCGGCGCCGCTTTCAACACCTCCGACCACTGTTCGAGGCATTTGTCTCTCTGACCCTGGAGAAGATAAGCCTGCCCCAAAAGAAATCGCAACTGGTCATCGTCAGGCGTCTTTTTCAACCCAGACAGGCATATCTCCACGCACTGCTCAGGCCGGCCGCTGTTGAGGTAAATCATCGCAACTGTCCGGTCGGCCTGCTTGGCGCCGCGAACCTGCCGAAGAGCCAGATCGCTGGAAACGGGTTCACCAAGATGAAGCCCCAACCTTAGGCGCAGCAAGTTCGCATCCGTATTAGATGCGTCAATCTGCTCCAGGACGCTCCGGCACTGCTCCATGTCGTCGATGTCAAATAACGTCTGAGCAAGCGCCAGGCGGTAAGCGACATTATGCCCATCCAGCCGAACGGCAGATTGATATTGCTCGACCGCCTGAAGGACCCGTCCTGTGGCGACATAGAGTCGGCCCAGTTCGAAACAGAAACGAGGCTGGTTGGGATTCTGCGCAAGTTCATCGCTCAGATTTTTTTCAGCCTCCGACGTTCTGCCGACCATCCTGCAGGCTCGCGCCACGGCAAGACGGGCATCGGCGTCGGCGGGTTTGCATTCGGCGGCGCGACGTATGGCCTCTTCGGCCTTGCCTTTATCGCCGACAAGAAGGTACCCTTCGCCAACTGCAATCATCATCTCAGGACGGTCCCCGTAATCGGCCCGGGCTTTTTCCAGGGTCTTTTGAGCCAGTTCCAACCGGTCGGTGCGACTGGCCGTTTCTGCGAAAAACCTGAGGGCGGCAGGATCGTCAGGATGCGCCCTGTAGTACGCTTCCGCATCAGTAAAGGCCTGCTGGTACTTGCCCTCCTGTAGAAGAGAACCGGCCAGATATCTGCGAGCAATGGCGTTGTCAGGATCGAACTCAGAAACAACTTTTCGCATCGCTTCATACGCCGAGTCTTTCTCACCGAGCGCATGCGCCGCCAGCGCATAGGCGACATGGACATCAACCGCAAATCGTGTATTACCCATAGACTTCGGCATAAGTTCAAAGAGAATACCTGCCGCCTCGGCGTTTTTTCCCTGTCGCATCAGCACTTTTGCACGGATAAGGCGGGCCTGGGCCTGACTCGGATCGGCCTTGAGTATCTCCCCACAGAGGCGATCCGCTGCTTCCGGATCATTCAGCATCAATGCTGCATCCGCCCTGGTCAGTTTGAGTTGCATTTCCCCGGGGTGCTTCTTCGACAGGTCATCCAGAAGCCTGCAGAGATCCTCCAGCCGTTCGCGCCTCTTGGTTGTATCCGTCTGTTTTGTAACTTCATGAAGAGCAAGCGTCATTGCCGGAATAGGCGGCGGGGACTTCAACGCCATAATCGCCTTGCGGGCTGCGCTTAACGATTCCTCGTCCTCGCGATGGATGCACAACTCAACCAGCATCTGGGAGGCAACAGGACGCGAGGCGTCCTTGACTACTACGTCAAGAAAAATCGCAATAGCCTGATCGGCGGCATTGTTCGATTCGACAAGGGCGGCCTGGCTTTCTTTTCTTCTTGTGGCGGCCAGGTCGTAATCGCGAGACGCCTCTGCCTGCTCGGCTTCCTTTTTCAACCGCTCAGCCACACCGCTCCATGCAAGAGAAATTCTCCGATAGTTAAGCCCGACATGCTGCTGTACGTCCAGGGATCGCTTCTGATTGGACGTCTTGACTTTATCGAGAATCCTGTTGGCTTGATTAAATTGTTCTATGGCCTGGGGAAGCACGGCGGGGTCGGTGAAAGCTTTGGGGCTCGTCATCAACCTGCCCGCCGGAAGGCTATAACTGTCCGCCAACAGTATGGGCACCGAAACTTCCGCCGGACTCAGCCTGCCGGCTTCGCCCAGCGCCGATCGCGCTTCGTCGTATTGTCCCAGTCCAATGCAGGCCCTTGCTTTTTCATAGTAACCACGCCAGTCTTTGGGATACTTCGTAATATATTTTTCCGCCAGGTCCAGGGCCTTGTCGAACTTATCAGCCTGAATGGCCAACATCACCCGCGACCGCATTTTCTGGCTACTACCTCGACGCAGGTACAACCACGTACCGCCTGCCAGACCGCCAAGAACGCCCACAATAACCACGATTATAATTATGCGCCGCTTCATTTTCGCTTTCTCCTTTATGCGCTTTCGTCTGATACTGACATATCACGTTTTATTCGCCCTACGGAAGTCCCCTGTCCAGATGCGGAATAGCAGCGCGAATCATCTGCTCGCATCTTTTCCTGGCATCGGGCACGTCAGTTGTTACCGGCGTGGAAATCTGAATCAGGGCGCCGCTGGCATTGCGATCCAGGAATCCGTTGACGAAAATTATCAACTGTTGAGACCAAAAACTGCTGGTGTATCTGCCGCCGCACTTGTACGTATAGAGGAAATACTGCCGACTGCGCCCATATTGCACGATCAGTTCCCGGCAAGGGACGCTACTACGCCCCTCCACGTCGCTCACAACGACGTTTCCCTTGGCCACAATCCCTTGACCGCTTCCTTCGAGGCACAAGTCCGGCGGATGGGTGCCCTTTCGATTGTCCTGGCTGAAAATCACACAGACGCCAATCCATTCCGGACTACCGAAACCGTATCTGCGATTCAAATAATCTCGCGTTTCCAGTATTGTCAGAACACGGTCTTCAAGCGGCAGTTCAAGGCTCTTGAGGTCTCGTCCGCCGATGTTCAACACCGCCGGCAGGGCCTTCATGGCAACTTGTTTGTTCCAAACGGCAGGCAACGATCTATTCAACCACCACGCACCCACCGCCGAAAGCAACACCAGAACAACCGCTGCGCCTCCCCATTTACCACCGACAGCCCCCACTATCCGCGACCACTGACCTTCGTCATCGTCAGTGCGGCGGGCGCCATGAAAAAGTGGCAGAACCTCGGCGGGCCGACCCGCCATCCTGCGCAACCACAAAATCAGCCGTTCCAGACCGAACATCATCAGGAACGCCAGAACAAAGATCAGCACCCCTGAAAAGTCGTGAAAAAACCCCGTTGCCGTCTCTGTGTCCCAAATATCCGCAATGATGATCAGGCTGACGACACGAAGCGAATTGGCAATTACCGCCACGGGGATCGTCAGTGCAAACAGGCCCAGTCGCCATACTCCGCGCAGCCGGCAGACATAAGCATACAGGGCGCCGAACGCCAGCAGGCTTATCAGCGTTCGCAAACCGTTGCATACATTTGCTATTACGAGGGTCTTGCCGCCCTCGAGAATTACCTGGTTGCCCCTGCCGCCCATGCGCTCCGCGATCACACCCAGCGCATTGGCTACGGCGACACCCCCGGCTGCGGCGTAGTTCCTTAAAGTGAAATTCCAATTGGTTATTGTTACGTCAGGCAACGGAACCATAAACACCAGAAACGCAATGGGGAACCACAATCTCCTGAGCGCCCGCCCGCCCCACAACAACAAAACCAACCCGACCAGCACTCCGATAAATGCAAAGCCGCTGGCGAAATTCACACGCGCCCGACACGCTATCAGATGCAGCAGGAGGCTCAAAACCAAAACGATCAAACCTGTCCTGCGCCAGGGACGAACCGGAATACTCGTATGTCGGAGCAGAAGAAAAACAATCAAAAGGCTCACCAATGGAATCAGCGGACCGTGGGTGTAGTAACTCTCCCCCTCAACGATCCGGTCATAAAGGCTCAGGCCGGTGCGCCCCCAGGCGGGGAACCATCGAATCCACATCTCTGCAAAGTTATGGCTGAACGCAACCGCAAGCCCTGCCGCAAGCAGCAGCCACGCCACTCCCGTCGCCCACGGATTCCGCGCCGGTTTTACAATCAGTTCTGGTGTAGTCATAGGGAATCTTTATCTACTTCATTGGTTCGGGTTATTTTGAAAAGCGTATCCTATGCCCCTTGATCGATTCACCGCCATTCGCTTGAAAATCAGACACGATAAAACCAGACATAATCTCATATTCTACACGCATTTGGCTTATCTGGCAACCGTGATGATCTTCATAATTCCCGCCAAATAACCTTCAATAGAACAGGCCGGCGTATTAAAATGGTATGAAGGGAACAAGGAATTGCCTTAAATGAAAGCGCATAACAAATTCAGCATTATAGGCAGTTTTTCAATCCTTCTGGTAGTAGCTGCGCCGGGCCTTAATGTTGCCCCCCGCGCAGCAAGCCAAGACCCATCCGGCAGCGACCTGCAACCGCTTCCGCCGTTCCGGGGCGGCTCCCCTATAACAGCCGAACCAGGCAACGACGAATCAAAATCGCCTTCCATCCCCTTCATCGAACCAAAACCCGTATGGGATAAGTTTCTGATACTCATCTGGCAATATAAAACGGATGTGCGCAAGGATTTGCATTTATACAAACAGGTCGGTATTCACGGCTTCCACATCGACCGCGGAGACGGTAAGGAAACTATCGTTGATTTCGCCGGGAAGCACCACCTGCCATACTACGTCGATCATGCAGCCGACAAAGGCTACCTGCATCTGACCGACCGCACCGGTCAAAAACGCATTACGAGAAAAAGGACGGTCGTCTCCCGTCCTTACAGCCTGTCCGACCCCAGGACAATAACCATCCTCAAAGAACACATTCGAAAGAACGTATCGGTTACCCGACATGGCCCGGTCGTCGCGTATGCCTTCGACGACGAGGTCAGCCTGGGCGTGTTCAACTCGCCCTGCGAGGTTGACGGTTCAGACGCATCTGTCGCCGGTTATCGCAATTGGTTACGGAAGACCTACGGGAACATTGGCAGGACGAACCGGACCTGGGGAACGAACCTGAAGAATTTCTCACAGGCTGGGCCGGTGTCGTTTGAAGCCGTTCGCCGCGCCCACACTCGGCCGCCCTTCAGCCGATGGAACCTCTCACGCTGGATGGACTGGCGGTCCTACATGGACACGCAACTGGCTGAATGCCTTGCCGGGCTGACGCGCTTTACCAACAAACTTGACCCGAATACACCCGCCGGAATCGTCGGAGGCCAGCAGCCTGCGCCCTACGGCGGATATGACTATTCAAAAATATGTCGGTCCGTCCAGTGGATCGAATCCTACGACATCGGCGGAACGTGCGAGATACTCCGCTCGCTTTGGTGCCGTCCTCAACGCCGGCCATGCGTCCAGACCTGGTTCAGCACCGGTGATGCACGCCGGGACGCATGGTTCCTTTGGTACTATCTTCTCCACGGTAATCGCGGCGTCATCGCCTGGCCGGATCGCGGCGGCTCGTGGTTCCATCACAAAGACGGTCAAATCGCTCCTTTCATAACCCAAAACGCCGAAACTATCCGCGAAGTTCAAAGTGACCTTTCAAAACATATCCTCGATTCAAACACCCGATTTGACGCCGACCCGATAGCCGTGTACTACTCCCATCCTTCCATTCAGGCCGGTTGGGTCATGGACGTCGTAACGCACGGGGGCACCTGGCCCAATCGGTCCAGCAGCCTGGACAATACCTGCCAGACGGCGGCGAAGAATCGCGTGGCGTGGTTCAAACTGCTTGAAGACTGCGGTTTTCAGTACAACGTCGTAACGGCGGGGCAGGTCGCCGGCGGAGAGTTGGTCCGGCAGGGCTACCGCGTTTTGATCCTCAATCGAGCTGTGGCGATCTCATACGCCGAAGCCGCCGCCATAAGGCGCTTCGTTCAGCGCGGCGGGACGGTGATTGCCGACCACCTGACAGGCATACTGGACGAACACGGCGCCGGACGGAGCGGCGGCGGAGTGATGGACAACCTGTTCGGAATCCAACGGGATGAATCCAAAGGCTACCTGGACGGCAAAGGCATTACGGAGATCGACGGGGAACTATACACCAAACCATTGCTTCAGCGGCTTAAGTACGACGGCGCCCTGCGGCACGACGGGATCGTCGTTTATGAACGAGGCACGCGGGCGCGTGACGGCAAAGCAACCGCCCACGCCGGCACAGCCGATGTCCTGATAAAAAAACGCACCGGCAGGGGGCGAACCGTTTATCTCAATCTTACCCCTGTGGCTTATTACGATTTGGATATGCGAATCGGGCAATACGGGCGGCGATGGCGAAGCCTGCTGACGAAACTGCTGGCGGAAAGCGGCCTGCACCCGAGAGCAAAGGTTCTCTCGGATGGGAAACCCATCCCTTTGGCAGAACTCGTCTATTGGCGAAAGGGCGGCCGCATGATCGTCGGCCTGGTGAAAAATCCCGCCCGGCAGGGTTCCATCAGCGGCCTCGGAGCCGTCCACGGCGTAACCGTAAAACCAATCGACGTCGAAATCATCTTCCGCCGTCCGGTCAAAGATATACGCGACCTCCGCACCGGAAAGAACCTGCCGGCCGGCCAGACCATCCGGGCAGAGTGGAAACCGTGGGAAGCACTTATTTACCAGGTTACAGCCCCGCAAACCGCTGAATAATCTGTAATATCAAGATGCCCTATGCTTATCGGGATTATCCTTCATCGTCCAACCCAAGTCCCATTGAACGATCGCGTGCCACCTGGGAAATCACGTATCTGAACTTACCCGAAGGATCAAGAGCAATTTCGGAGACCTGTTCAACATCTACCTGCGCTTCAGCGCCCAAACGAGCAGTAATACCGTCTCGAATCCGCTCCCGGCCGTCCGCTGGAAAGCCGTTCTCAAGCACAATTCGCACACAGATGGAATCAACATCCTTCTGAACTATCTGGTATTGACTGACGCCCGGGATATCCCGAACCACATAGATTAAAGCCAAGCCGTGCACCCACCGGCCATCCGGTGCGATGATGAAGTCCGTCGAACGTCCCTTCAGGCCTTTTATAACCTCCAGCCCGCGCCCACAAGGGCACGTTTCGTCAGAAGGCCGACCGACATCGCCCGTTTGATAACGAATAAACGGCATGGCGTAATTATCCAGGTGCGTAACGACAATCTCGCCGTCCTGACCAGGCCCGACCGGTTGGCCATCCTGAATGAATTCTACGATTACATTTTCGCTGGTAATGTGCATTCTGCCTTCGGGACATTCATGCGCGATGAATCCGCCTTCCCTGCTGCCGTAGCCGTTGACCACCGGTACGGCCCCGAATGCTTCTGAAATGATCTGTTTCTGGTGATCGTAAAGCACCTCTGCCGTTGAAAAAACGACCTCTACAGGCAGGTCGGCAAGTTTCAGTCCGGCCTGTCCGGCCAACCGGCACATCAGGGCTATACTGCTTGGATATCCGAAAATGCACTTCGGCTTGAATCGACGCAGGCGGTCCACAAACCAGCCCACCGACTGCTGCGACAGGTCGAAGGCAGACAGGAGCATCTCGTTTGTCAGCCAGTCTCGAAATTCCTTCAGTCGGTCCTGTTTATTCAACTCAACCGGAGCGCCCCATATATATGCCTCGCGCTGCCCGGGATTTATACCCCACCACTTATGCGTTCGCATCCGAGCGGCCTTGTCGTAGGCCTGGCGACGTTTGTCGAAATAGAAAATAAGGGGCCGCCCCGACGAACCGCCGGTGTTGTATCGGATCGGCCCGCCGGGAACGTTTCGATTTACCAATTCTTCCCGATGGGCGGAAATGACAGCCTTATCCAGCAGGGGCAGTTTCCGTAAATCCTCCAGTGATTCAGGCTGCCAGGAACGATCCACGCCGGCCAAACCGGCATAGGCATTCGTTTGATTCAGCGCCACTGAAACCAAGTCTCGCAGTTTGGCCAACTGCAACTCGCGCAGTTTATCAGGCGTCCACCACTGGCTTTGCTGGAGATCGCGGCAGTATCGAAACGTTCGGCGACACAGGAACTTCTCATGCATCGGCAGCAGGATTTTTCCGGCAAGTATAGGCCACATAACATAAATCTTTATGAAGATACCCGATTGGGACGGATGGCTTCTGTCGCCGCCGCCGCCCGGCGAACCAGGATTCCACCGACCAGTATGATCATAAACGGCAGCACGGGTAAATGGTGCTGTCCGTGGGCCTGGCAGACCAGGTGCAATCCCCAGATGTACATGATCGGCGCCAGGCAAGTCAGGCTTATCACAGAGCCAATAACCTCTCGGCGGAAAATAAACAGACCCCAAACCCAGACCATAACCAGCGCAATATAGAAAACCTGCACAATGCCGCGAGCGGCGCTCATACCAAGCGGCGAGACCTTCTCGTGCAGGTTAGTGCTGACGAAACTCGAATCCGACCCCCAAAGCCAGCCGACACGATAAGCCGTGAGTTTCAGGAATTGCCGCGGGTTGTCCATAATCCACTGCCTGGCCTCGCGCTTGAGCCGACGATCCCATTCTACCTCATCCTTATCGCTCGGTAAAGGATAGATCATCATCTCCCTGCCATCGGCCTGGTCATTATTGGCTGTATAGAGGATCACGCCCAGGTTGGTGGAGATGAATACAAATTTCCCCAAGGCGCGGTAGTTGCGGATGGTCCAGGGAGCGATCGCCGCGAGCATGAAGACCGTGATGACGGCTGTTTTTTTGATCGCCCGGACAAATCGCGATCGGGTCGCCAGATATATTACGAAGGCAACGACGGGAAACAACTGACAGATGGGTTTGACCAGACAGGAAAAGCCTAACACCAGGCCGTATAAGGCAAGATACCACCATTTGTGCGCGGCGGGCGGACGGGCGAAAAACATATAGGTCAGCAGCAGCAACAATGTACCCAGCAGCAGGTCGTATTCGAGATTCCCGTAGAGCAGCCAGGACGGAAGGATACACAGCAGCAGTCCCGCCAGGCGCCCGGCGGTCTCGCCTAAAGCCATGCTCCCCAGGCGGTACACCATCCAGCAGGCGAACGTAACCATAACCGACACGTAAAGAATCGTCGTCAGCGGCGGCGAATTGCCCAGAAGGAATTTGACCGCCGTGTCCATAAAACGGTCACCGGGGGGATATATCGCCGATGCTTTGAAAAATATCCAACTGCCGTATTTGGCAGGCGCTTCGGCGCTTGGTATGCTTTCCATGATCCGAAGCACTGCAAAGTGCAGGATGAAAGACGTAACCAGCAAGGCGATAACGTACCTCCGGGCATTCATTCCGCCAATGGCGCCGACCAGCCGTTGCAAACCTCCACGCCAGGTAAGAACCACAATCCCCGCGCCAAACCCCAGCACAACCGCCAGATAACCAAGCCAGGGCGAAACCGTCCGTTCAAAGTACCAATGCAGAACGGGATAGCCAATGACGGCCAGGACAATCGTTACGCCGGCCAATTGTCCCAATCGTTGCAGTAAACTCGTCATCCAGTGGTTCCTTGAGATATCAGGGGTCATTTCATTTCCTTCCCTGCGACGGTGGTATATTGTTCTCTGTCGGCAATTTTTCCGAAATTAGTCAATTTCAGTCTGGTCCCCGCGACAATGCCTGGAAGATCGCACCTCAGCAGCGTCTCCAATGTTTCACATCGCCACTTTCCAAGACGGTCAGTCTGTTCTCCACCCGATTCGGCCAGGTGAAGCGAAATTTCGTTAACGTCGCCGTCAGCTTCATCCATGGCTGCCGACAGCGCCATTTCAAAATTGCGCGGGCGGACCAGCGCCAAGCCGAAGAACCTGTCCGGTAACTGCAGGCCACATGAGAGAAAAAAACTCCGCGCAGAAACCAAAAAAGGCATCAGCGCTATCTTCCTGGCGGTGCATCCCCACGCTCTTAACTCGTAACCCAATCGTTCCGCCGCAACACGGACCCAGACGATACCCAGGCGACGTGCAACTTCGGCAACGGCCTGACGAACACCGGGCAGGTGCTGTACGTGCTCATGTCCGTCGATATGATCCAGGACAAATCCCGCCCGACGAACCTTCTCCGCCTGCCCCAGCAATTCCCTGGTAAGGCGCTCGACGGATACCGCCCCCTTCAGCATTTGCATTGAAAGCATCGCCAAGTTGCAAAATCTCCCGTCGTCTGTAAGAATCGGCTCCAGGCCGTCAGCACCGCTGGCGGGACGCCCTTCGGTCAGATTGATGTGTAAACCGAAACCTACGTCGCAACAGATCGCGTCAGGCCAGGGCTCAAGATAAGGCCAGGCCATTACACTGACACTGGAAACCGCGCCGGCTTCGACGCCGCGAACGATTCCCCGATTTGCCTGCTCCGACAATCCAAAATCGTCGGCGGTTACGACCAGCAGCCGCTGCCGGGCAGGCGCGGAATTAGACTGCCCAGGCGCATCATAAATCCCCCTGGCTTTGTTGACTTTCGTTTTGATCATGTCGCGCATCAGGCCAAAACCGTCTTTCAAGAAATTGACCGTGCTCGGTTCTCGTCCATAGTCGAAGTTGATCCCGACTTCCTCAATGGTCAGTCCGAGGTGTCGTGCTATGTACAGCACCTCAATATCGAAACTGAACCCATCGACGGTTGTCAGAGGGAAAATGGCCCGGGCTGCGCTATCGGTGAAGCCCTTCAGTCCCGCCTGCGAATCCGTAATTCCGCGCACAAACAGGTTTCGAAAGACCTTGTTCAGTAACCGGC
>JAXHSV010000004.1:0-15323 GCA_034190305.1 Planctomycetota bacterium
GCTATACTCCGATACGGATTACTATGGAGCATTCCGAAATGAACGAAAACGCTACTACAACCAGGCCGAAATCAACTCCAACCGAACGGTGGGTAAAGCGATGCTTTCTTTTGGCGATTCTCCTGGCGGGGATTATCGTCGGTTACATACAGTTTCGAGGCCCGATGCTCGGTTGGTCCGACGATATGGATTCCGCACTGGCAAACGCCAGGGCGGAGGACCGATCCGTCGTGGTCTTCGTGCGGTCATTCCCCATCAGCGCCACAGGAAAGCGAATGGTCCTGACGACACTATCTAAAAGCGCCAACAAAAAGGCGCTCGAAAATGGCAAGTTTCTGTGCGTTGAGATTCGCCTGGATCGTTCGTCCTGGTGGGCGAAAAAGTACGTCGTTACCAGGACGCCGACTATGCTGCTGATAGCCCCGGACGGTGAGAAATTTCACAAGGCAGAAGGAATGATCGGGGAGACCGAATTTCGCAACGAGTTTCTCAACGCCTTGACGGGCGGTACCTGAAAATACACCGTATCGCTTCGATCCCGTCGGTCAGACCTATCTTCTTTCCCTCCAGAACGGTTCTCGGGGAGTAACTGATGGGCCTCTGGCAGAGGCGCACACCGAGCGAGGCGACTTTTGCGGTAATTTCCGGCTCGAAGCCGAAACGGTCTTCACAAAGGTCGATCCGCTCCAGCACCGCCCGGCGGAACATCTTGTAGCAGGTTTCCATGTCCGCCAGTCCCAGATCCGTGGTGCGATTGCTCAACCACGTCAGGAACCTGTTGGCCAGGTAGTTGCTTATCTTCGCTCCGGACCGCCCTGTGGTGAACCTGCTTCCATAGACCACGTCGGCCTGGTCCGCCAGCAGCGGTTCCAGCAGCGAAGGAAAGTCTGACGGGTCATATTCCAGGTCGGCATCCTGCACTATGACAAAATCGCCCGTTGCGGCTGCGAAACCGGTCCGAAGGGCGGCGCCCTTTCCACGGTTGTGCGGATGAAACTTCACGACGACATCAGGCCTGTCGGCGGCGAACGCCCGCAGCTGCTCTGTGGTCCCGTCGGTGGAACCGTCATCGACGAGGATGATCTGTCGTTCGATCCGGCCTAGATCGACGTCTTCGAGACGGGCGAGAACCTCCCGCCACGTGTCGCGCTCGTTGCAGACGGGAACGACTATTGAAAGTGTTGCCGGCACATTAAAACCTCAAAATATCAGCATTAGCAGGGATGCAGGGGAAAAGGATAAAAAATGAATATTGAATAATGAACAGAGAATGTCGAATTTCGAAGTAAAAGAAGCAAGACAACTTTGGTTGATGTTTTTTACTTCGTAATTCAAAATTCCCCGTTCAATATTCGATATTCTCTTTTCCCATGTATCTTCCGTATCCCTGCTATTTTTCTTCGCATTCTTTCCGTATGAACTGCCGGAAGGCGTCCAGAAGTTTTTTCGTAATCGCCCCCGCCTTGCCCGAGCCGATGACCCGCCCGTCAATCTTCGTAACGGCGATTACTTCGGCGGCGGTCCCTGTCAGGAAACACTCGTCGGCGGCGCAGAGTTGTTCGACGGTAACAGTCCGCTCTTCCAAAGGGATTTTCATGTTCCTCGCCAGGTCCATCACTACCTGGCGTGTGATACCGCGGAGGCCACAAGACTCCGACGGGGGGGTAATGACTGTCCCGTCGCTGACGATGAATACGTTGTCTCCAGTGGCTTCGGCGACAGTTTCGTCGGCGTTGAGCATAATGGCCTCGGCTGCGCCGGCATCGACTGCCTCTATCCTTGCCATGATATTGTTGAGATAGTTGCAACTCTTTACCGTCGGCGTGAGCATCTTATGCGACATACGGCGCGTTTTGGCGATTATTACATCCAGGCCGGTTTCATACATGTGGGGCGGATATAGTTCGATTTGGTCGGCTATGATAAATACCGTCGGATTAGTGCACTTAAACGGGTTAAGTCCCAGCGTTCCCGGACCGCGGGTTACGACCAGGCGAATATACCCGTCTGTTATCCCGTTGGCGGCGATTGTTTCGACCATCGCATCGACTATTTCCTGCTTCGTCAGCGGCACCGGGAGACGGATACCTTCAGCCGACGTAAAGAGGCGGTCCATGTGGGCGGCGCATCGAAAAATCTTCCCACTGTAGATACGGATACCCTCAAAGACCCCGTTACCGTACAGTACGCCGTGGTCAAAGACGGATATCGCCGCTTCTTCCTTATTTACCAATTCGCCGTTTACCCAGACCTTCATGTTTCTCCTGCCTTAAATTCCGAATGCGCAAATATAACCCCTCCTCTGGTTATCGTCCAGATAAGTCCTCCAACTGATTTAATAACCGATGACCGATGAACAATGACCAATTTCCAATGACCAATCAATGACGAATGCCCAATGTCGAATGTCCGGAAGTTCTAATCCTGCATCCCATCTGTTTGGGTCATTGGTCATTCGTCATTGGTCATTTATTGGACATTGGTCATTGGAGAATCGGTCATTTTAAACGCCCGTCGCGAAGGTGGACGATGCGACCAGCCGATGCGGCAAGGTCTTTATCGTGCGTTACCATAACGATGGTCTGACCGGACTTGTTAAACGTCTTGAGCAGTTCCATGATCCGTCGTCCTGTCTTGCTGTCGAGGTTCCCGGTCGGTTCGTCGGCAAGGAGGATTTTCGGCGAATTTATCAGCGCCCTTGCGATTGCTACCCGCTGGCGCTCCCCGCCGGAGAGTTCACCGGGACGATGCCGGCTGCGGTCTTTGAGCCCGAGGCGTTCGAGCAACTCAAATGCCCGGGACCGGATTCGCCCGCGCCGACCAATCCAGCCGATTACCGAAGAGTCCACCTTCGCCGGAAGGACGACGTTCTCCAGAACGTTCAGTTCGCCCAGCAGGTGATAGAACTGGAATATGAAACCGATGTCCCGGCAGCGGATTCGGTTCCGACGACGAGGTGAGAGTTTCGCCGCGTCGTCGCCATCCAGGATGAGTCCGCCCTTGTCCGGTTCATCCAGCAGCCCCAGGATATGCAAAAGCGTGCTTTTGCCGCTTCCCGAAGCACCGATGACGGCGACGAATTCACCATCCCCGACCGATAAACTCACACCGCGCAGCACATTCAGGTCCACCCTTCCCATGCGATAGGACTTGTGCAGCCCGCGAGCGTCGATAACCGGCTTACTCATATCGCAGCGCCTCCACCGGTCTCATTCTCGCGGCCATAATCGCCGGAAGCAGCACTCCGATCAGACCGGCTCCGACAGCGCCGAAGGTTATCCACAGCATCGTCAGCGGCTCAACCGTATTGGGGATTTTATCGAACAGGTACGCATCCCGAGCGTACACGGTGAAGGCGAACTTCGCCGTCAGCCAATCCTGTATTTCGTTGATGTATCGCACGAAGAAATACCCGCCGGTCAGTCCGATCGCACTTCCCAAAAGGGCTGTCGCCACTCCGAAACCGAGGAATATCTGCGCCACTCCGGTCGCCGATCCGCCCACGGCGCGGATAACGCCGATGTCGCGTATCTTGTGCGTTACGATCATGTGGAAAATCGCAAAGATCATCAGCACCGAAACCAGAGAAATAATACCGAACATTATCGTTACCAGCGTCCTCTGCTTCTCAATTACGCCGATGTACTTCGCCTGTTTTTCCCGCCAGGTTTGTGCTTCTCCGGGCATCAGGGCGGCATGGGAAGGATGGGCGTGGGTGAATTTCCTTATCGCCGCATTGACTCTCTGACGCACCTGAACAAGTTTAAGGTCTGATGCGTCATCGGGTCTGACTTTAATCTGAATCTGCGAACAGCGGGCGGGGATGGCTATTTCGCCGACCTTATCCTCATCCGCCGAATACTCAGGCCCCATGTTCGTCAGTTCCTGGAGCGTCTCGAACGGCACGTACACGGTGGTCGAATCGATTGGGTACAGGTCAGTCCTGGCGTCGTCGATGACCGTGAAAGCGGCTGTATTGGGCGAAACAGAGGTGGACATCCCTCGCCCCAGCGGAAGGAGGGTCAGGATGATCCGCCGGCCCGGAGTTACCATCCGGATCGCCTCGCCGTCAGGCGTGCGGAAACTCATGTGGTCCAGTCCAAGACCTAGGATCGCCCGCTTGCCGGGCGGGCGGAACTCCTTATCCAATTGATCGGTCCGGTTTTCAATCTGCTCGGTGAGTTGTTGGATTTTTTCATCATTTCGCCTCTCTGCGGGTTTGGATTTCTCAGCCTGTAATTCCAGGCGCAAACGCTCCAGAGTCCTCCGCCGAAGCCGAATACCCTCCAGCATATCACGCTGCCAGGCGGCGTTATTTTCGGCGATGGACAATTTACGCAACAAATCCTCATCGCGTTTATCGGGCGGCTTGGCCGATTCGCGCCTGGCGATGGTTTCGATAAGTTCCATGTGCCGGCCCGTCCGGGCGATGATGCGGTCGATGGGCGGGTCGAACGAGGCGTCGGGCCAACCGGCCTGGACGAACATGTCCCGCTGGAACTCCGTTACCGCCAGGCGTTCGGGAAGGCGGATACCGCAAATCTGGACGGTGTTTCCCAGAGACTCGACCCGAAGCAGTCCATAGGTATAAATAACGGGCGTAGCCGCCGAGACTTCCGGCACCTCATTCCTGAGAGAAGCGATAAATTCGTCGTAAAGTCCGATGCCGGAAATACCCCCGGCATCGACGACTATGTCGCCGCACAGACCCCTTGCGGCATACTCGACCTTGCGGAGAAAGCCGTCCATGACGCTGACGACTATCAGCACCATCGCCACACACAGAGCCACAGCCCCTACCGCCGCCAGCGCCAAATAGCGCCGACGAAGATATCGAAAGCATAGGAATAGTCTGTACATGTTTAATCAGTCAATGATCGTCGCCGGACTGCGTATGAGCGATACCAAACAACACGGTAGCGATATTCTAATCCGCCGGCGATAAATTGGTCAACCTTTAGCGGGACAATGGAAGGCGGTTGCCTTGACGGGATATTTCGCATAGTATCATTACCGCGTAGGGGCGGACTTCATACTGCCACCGCGAAAATCGAACAGAAAGGGTGAAAAATGAAACGGTTAACTCCGCTGACGGCGTGTATGACCTTGTCGGTTCTGCTTCTGCTGGCGGGCGGGTGCGCAACGACAATACCGGCCAGGGAATTCGTCGCAAAATACACCGCAAACATCGACGTGCCGAACCCGGACCGACCCGTCCTGCCATGTCGGATATTCCTGGGTCAAAACAAAGATTACTTCCGCATTAAGGATGTAATTCCCGCCGGCCAGGGAGGAGGCATCCTCGGAAAGACAATACTGTGGAAATGTCCGGCAGCCGAACTACCCGAAGATTTCCCGGAAGCGTACCGCCCCGGAGATGTGATTATCGACGGAAGAACCGGCGCCAAATATAAATATTTGATTCAGGCGCATAGCGGGAAGAAAGGGCATAGGGAGTAGGGCATAGGGAGTAGAGTATAGGGCATAGGGCATAGGAAAAAAAGAGAATGTTGAATATTGAACAGGGAATTTCGAATTGCGAAGTAAAAAACCTTCCCCTCGTAGGCATTTTGTTTCTTTCACTTCAAAATTCAACATTCCGTATTCGTCATTCAACATTCATTTTCTTACCTACACCCTACGCCCTACACCCCATGCCCTGTTTTTGAATGCAATGAAAGTTTCAGTGATTATCCCGGCGGCCGGAGCGTCAAAACGCTTCGGAAGGAAGACCAAGAAGATCTTCGAGCGGATTAAGGGCCAGCCCATTTTCATCCGCGCGATAGAATTGTTCGTCAATCGCAACGACGTCTGCGAAGTCCAGTTGGTCGTAGCCGAAGAGGACAAAGAAGAGATGCGAACCCGTTACGCCGCCAACATCGGCTTTATGGGCGTAAAACTCGTCGTCGGCGGAGCGGTAAGAAGCGAATCCGTCCGCAACGCGCTTTGGAAGGTCTCGGACGACGCCGAATATGTCTGCGTTCACGACGCCGCCCGGCCCTGCGTCTCTCAACTCTGGATAGACGAAGTCTTCGCAGCAGCCGAGATGTTCGGTTCGGCAATTCTGGCCTATCCGCTCCACGGAACGCTGAAGAAGGTCGCCGACGGAAATAAAATCGACCGGACATTGTCGCGCGAGAACTTGTGGGAAGCCCAGACGCCGCAGGTCTTCCGAAAGGACATACTCGTGCGTGCCTACAAAAACGCCTCGAACCACGCCGATGATGATTCCGCCCTGGTCGAAGCGCTCGGCGAGACGGTAACGGTGGTAACCGGCGACCCTCGGAATATAAAAATTACAAGACGGTCCGACCTCACGCTGGCTGAGGCTGTGGTCGATTCGTTACCGAAGCCTAAACTGGACAAGCCCGCCGGGCCGTTCGAAGAAGCACAGTGGTAAAAAAGAATTTTGGATTTTTGATTTGAAAAAGCATGAACGAAACGGAACTAAAATCCAGAACCAAACAGTTTGCATTACGAGTGCTGAAACTTGTAAGGTCGTTGGGCAAAGACACGTCTGGTCAGACGACAGGAAGGCAATTATTCCGATGCGCTACATCAGTCGGAGCCAATTATCGTGCCGCCTGTCGCGCACGGTCAAAGGCGGATTTCGTCGCAAAGTTGGCTATCGTCGAGGAGGAATCTGATGAGGCCTGTTACTGGATGGAATTGATCGTCGAGGCGGAACTGATGAAGCCAAACTTGGTTCAGCCGTTACTTGGCGAAGCCAATGAGATCGTGGCGACTATCACGTCTTCCCGCAAGTCGGCTTCAGCCAAGTGAAATGAGATTCTTCAAAATCGAAAATCAAAAAACGAAAATGAAAATAAGGAGCAAGCAATGACTAGTATCAGAAAAAACCTGTTGGTGACGGCGTTGGTGGTTTTTGTCTCCGGCTGTGACAACCCTCCCGCCGGTCCCAGGACGGCCGACGGAAAAGCGGTCGAAACCATCGCAGTCAACCCGTCAGATGCCGCGGAGTCAGCCGCTGTAAGCGACCTACAGTCCGCCACCGCCATATATAAACAGGCGCTCAAGGTCCTGCACGCTTACTACGTCAAAACAGGCGCTTACGACAAGCAAATATGGGCGGAAAAGGAACTGGCCAATCTTCTCGGCGCTCAGACGTTCACATTCGAGGGCGCCGGCGCTCCTGTTGCCCCGCCGAGCGAGTCGGTGGCGGATATTAACGAAGCCGCTGCCGTCGAAGCGGTCCTCGCCGCACGCCGAAACTGGCAACAGAGCCTTGGCAAACTGGCGGACCACTACAGCCAAAAGGGGCTGAACTTCAAACTGGCGCTGGTGAAGAACATCCAGTCTAGGTTCGATCCGATCTACACCTACGCCTACTTCATGCACGCGGAGGTTCCGCCGGTTGACCTGAAACCCGCCGAGGTCATTCAGGAGGCCGACATCCTGTTCGCAGAGGCTCTGAAACTGCACGAGCAGGGAAAGCCGCTTCCGGGAGTTACCGACTACCACAAGCAGCGACAGTCCCTGCTGAAGTTCCGCCAACTCGTCGATCAATACCCGACCAGCACAAAAATCGCACAAAGCGCATACTACATCGCCGAAATCTACAAAGAATATTTCGACGAGAACCTCCGAGCGCTGGCGTGGTACGAACGCGCATGGCAATGGGACAAGCACATCATACTCCCCGCACGGTCGCAGGCTGCGTTTATTTACGATTTTCGCATGGGTCAGCGAGGCAAAGCAATTTCCCTCTACCAGGAAGTGATAAAATACGAAGGTTTCGACTGGAACCGCGTTCGCTACGCCCGTCAGCGAATTAAAGAACTGATGGAAGCGAAAGACTGAGCGCCGAACAGTCAAAATTATCTGAATTTCCGAAACGACATAGCCCGATGTGCGTTTATAATAAATGTTGGCTGGGGGGGAAAAGGTTGTGGTCTGCGCGGGAATTGTTGCCTAATGAGGTGAACGATTATGTCTTCCAGGCGCCCAGGGGTGATATTGTCGATTCTGACGGTCTTTGTCGCTGTTACGTCCGTTCCGGCGACGGCGGCGTTTGATAATCCCAAGGCCAGGATACCTCCGCGCGCCAAACCTCATCGCCGCAGCGCGGGCGAATCGCTCCCGCCGCTGCCCCTTCCGGCCACACCGCTGCGCCGCTCCGAGCGCAAGCGCCAGCCCGCCCCGCCGGCGCTGATCGGCATGATTACTTTCACCGGCTCGCATTTCGTAATCAAGGAAGGCCGGCGCGTACCCGCCGAGCAGTTCCCCACCACGCAGATCGACATCGAACGCCTGACCAATTACGCCAATCATCGCCTGGGAATCCGCTATCGATACGTCGCTACCACCCTGAAGAATTTCTCGTGGGACCCCGTCGAATTGCCTCTGCTGTACATCACCGGATGGACGCCGATGCCGAAACTATCAGACAAGGCGATCGAAGGCCTCCGCAGGTACATCTACGACGGCGGAACGCTCATTGTGCACGCACAGTGCGGAAGGAAGGAATTCACCCGCACCGCCAAGCGGGAAATCGCCAGGCTCTTCCCTGACCGGAAATTAGCGGCATTAGATACCGACTCGCCACTGTTCCGCAGTTATTTCCGCATAACCACGATGCGCGTCCGCAAGGACGACGAACCGTTCAGGTCAATCCCGCCGGACCTCGAAGCCGTCTATGTCGGATGCAGACCCGCGATTATCTTCTCGTCCATCGACCTGAACTGCGGATGGGACGTTGACCGCCACCCCATCGAAGGCGGAATCCTCTACCATCAGGACGACGCACTTGCGCTGGGCGTCAATATCATCACCTGTTCGCTGGCCAACATGAAATACGCCCGCGCGTTCGCCACCGAGAAGGTCTATCACCAGCAGGACCAGAATACCCGCGACCAGTTGGTCATCGGGCAGATCGTCCACGACGGCGACTGGGACCCGACCCCACACGCGCTGCCGAACCTCCTGAAATACATCACAGCCAATACGACTCTGAACGTCCAGTTCAAGCGCGACGAGGTCAACCTCGCCGACGAAAGCGCATTCGACCACGTCGCCCTGTACATGACGGGACTGCGGGATTTCAAGTTCAACAAGACCGAAATCGCCCGCCTGCGAACCTATCTCGCCAGCGGCGGTGTGCTCGTAGCCGACGCAGCCGCCGGTAAAAAGGCCTTCGACGCCGCCTTCCGTCGGGAAATAAAACGCATCCTGCCGAAGGCCCAACTCAAACCAATCGCACTGACCAGCCCACTGTACCAGTCGCCGTTCAAGGTCAGCGCGACCGATTACACAGACGCAGCCCATGCCGCCGAACCCGACCTGAACGCACCGGCGATGCTGGGCATCTACGTTGATGGATCGCTGGCTGTAATCTATTCGCCCTATTCTCTCTCCAACGGGTGGGAGCAAATCCCCTACGCCTACAGCATAGGCTACGCCGACGACGACGCCCTCCGCCTCGGCGTCAACATCTTCGCGTACGCGGTAACGCACTGAAATTGCGGATTGCGCCGGCAGTCCGGCAGGCAGGGATTGCGGATTGCGGAATATAAGAGGAGGGTGGCGTGGTCGCGGTGTTTGCGACCACGTTTGTATCAAGGCGGCTTTAACGTGGCCGCGAACATAGCGGCTACGGCACCCGTTCGGCTACTTGATCAAGCGGAAAGATTTCACCATTTCAGCGTGTTTCCCGTAAGCAACCTTTTTAGTATTTAGGGAGCATGATACTGTAATTGCATAGAGTCGCGCCCCTCTTACAAGGCACGTACCCTTATAACACGACACAACACCATCGATCTCGATAACATACTCGTATTCCAAGGCCTTCTGGCCATTCAAGAGCACATACTTTGATTGAATTAAGGAGGCCGCATCTCCGAAAAACTGAAACTTACTCTCTACATAACCATCCAGCGCAGCTGATATTGCACTGTCGGTCAACATAGGACCCGGAAAGATATTTACCCATACATGGAATATCCCTTCCTCCTCGATAACAACTGTGTATTCTCTCATCGTCCCAGAAGTAACTCGCCTACCAGTCGGATCGTAAGAACTCAACTCAGGCTCACCGGGAAAGAAGACTGCAAAACAGTCCTGAGTCGAGACGTATCTTTGAAATCCCGGAGCTTCGAATGCTGGCAAAGGTGTGAAAATGTTATTGCTTTCGCCCTCTCTGGTCGTCTTTTTTTGCCCAGCCCAATATAGGCTAACCATGCATACAATTGGCGCAACTAAAGCGATGACAATCAACCAACGAGGTATCTTACGCGCCCTAGGTTTTCCTCATATCTATCTTTCTGATCGACAGTTGGTGGGTGTGCAGATGGCCTGGTCGCGGTATTTACAGCCACGGCACCCGGCTTGGTCAGACCAAGATCAAATTGTCATTAGATACGTATGCTTGCCCATTATCGTCTGCAAATATATAACCTCAAAGGGAAAGCCTACCCGACCGACCTATTCTACGCGACAATCCCGAAACTGCCAACCGGAAATGTCCAAATCATCCGTCCACAGCAGCATCCAGCCATTCTTGGCCTCGGTGCTGACACCCCCGTCAGTGTCAAACTGTTCCCGCAACCCCTTATTTTATCTTGACTTGGCGCATCCGGATAGCACATGCGCATTTTCTTTTTGACCATTTATTTCGGCCTTTCACAATGGACGGTATGGGTATGAGTGTGACAACAAAACATCGTAACATCTTGTTGAAATCGAACGTCGGGAGGCGGCTTACAACTGCCCCGGCTTTTTGAAAGGATAAAGAATGACCGTACAAGACACTTTCCGAGAGGCTTACAGGGAAATCGCGCTGAAGGTACACAGGTTACTTTCCATCAAGGGGACCAGAGAGACCTTCGGACGGCACATCAAAGAACACGAGGAACGTCCGAAAGGCGAGCGGCGAATTTCATAGTGTTCGGCTGCTCGGATTTTGTAGAATTCCACACCGGAGCATGGTGGCAACCTATGTGACTGCCTATATGGAAGGGATTCTGTATAATCGTGATGATTTTACAATTCGCATCATACCTGCGGGCAAAGTCCGCATCATCCGCCTAATTTTTCATGCAGGAGTTTCTGGACTTCTGCGGGCGCGGCTGCTCCGCCTGACAGTTGCATCACCTGTCCGGTAAGGAAACCGAAGGCCTTTTTCTGCTTCTTCCCGCCGGCGCGGACATCCTCGACGGCCTGGGGATTCTTCGCTATGGCCTGGTTCACCCACTCGCCAATCTTACCGGCATCGGAGACGACCAGAAGAGCCTCCGATTCGGCAATGACTGACGGGGCAGCATCCGTTTCTACCATCCTTGTGAAGATTTTGTCAGCAGCAGTGGCGTTGATCTCGCCGCCGGCCAGCATCTTAGCAAGTTCAGCGAGTTGTTCCGGCGTGATTCCGATTTCGGCTATAGCACAGCCGCGCTCGTTGGCAATGGCGGCGCCGCGACCCAGAAGTAAATTGACACACTGCTTTGCATCCGCGCCGGCGGCGACGGCGGCATCCAGCAAATCTCCCGTCGGCGCATCCAGCGTCAGGGCGTCCGCCTGCTTTTCGGTGAGTTGGTATTGGCTTATATATCGGGCCTTGCGGGTGATGGGCAACTCGCCTATCCGGGCGGCAATCTTTTGTCGCCAGGCGTTATCGACCGCCACCGGTGCGAGGTCCGGGTCGGGGAAGTAGCGATAATCGTGGGCCTCTTCCTTGCCCCGCTGGAACTCGCAGGCGTTCAGGTCGTCGCGGAAACCCCAGTTCTGCTTGCCGACATCGGCCAGCGACCAGCCCCGGCCCTTCTCGGCGATTTGGGCCTGGTGATAGTCAATCACCCACCGGCAGGTCCGCTCCAGTGAGCGGAAAGAGTTGAGGTTTTTGACCTCGAAGATGGGCGTAAAGTAGCCGCACGCATCGTCGAAAACTTTTTCAGTGTCCCCCACCCATAGCGAGATATTCGGCTCGAAGCGCATCTGCCCCATTTCCATGTTGGCTTCGGAAACACCGAGCCAGCGGACCAGCCGCTGCATTGCCCGCGCGAACGACATGACCTCTTCTACGCTGCGGATGTCCGGCTCGGTAACGATCTCCAGAAGCGGCACGCCCGCGCGGTTCAGGTCAACGCCCGTGTGGGCTGGAAAGTCGTGAACGTTCTTTCCGGCGTCTTCTTCCAGGTGCGCCCGCGTGACGCCGATGCGCCTGGTTTGTCCGTCCGGCAGCGGAATGTCCAGATGCCCATCGATTGCCAGCGGCAGGTCGTATTGGCTTATCTGGTAATTTTTCGGCAGGTCCGGGTAGTAGTAACTTTTCCGGTCCCACTTGGTGAATTCCGGAAGGCGGCAGTTCAGCGCCAGGCCGACTATCATCGAATAATCGACAGCCTGTCTGTTCATCACCGGCAATGCGCCTGGCATGCCGATGCAGACCGGGCAGGTGTGCGTGTTGGGCGGGTCGCCGAAGCGGTTGGCGCATCGGCAGAACATCTTGGTGTCGGTCGCCAGTTCGACGTGAATCTCAAATCCGATTACCGGCAGCGTGTTGTCTTTAGTTTCAGTCTTCATAATAAAATCGGCTCTGTCTGTCAGCCGCGTCAGCGGCGCCTTTCTTAGCCACGGGCGTCAAGCCCGTGGAAAAGAATCGCCCGACAAAATCAAGCCCCGTTAGGGGCGTCTTGATCGTTTATCTCAACAGATACCCGCCATCGACGGCGATTATTTGTCCGGTGATATATCGCCCCGCCTCCGAAGCCAGCATCAGAAGCGCGCCGGTAAGTTCGGCAGGATCGCCCCACCGCGCCATCGGGATGTGGGAGAGAATTTCAGCATTGCGTTTTTTATCTTCCATAAGCGGGGCAGTCATGTCGGTGACGAAATAGCCAGGTGCAATCGCATTGACGGTTATTTCCCGCTCGGCCCATTCGTTCGCCATTGCTCGGGTCAGGCCGGCGACGCCCGATTTTGCGGCAGTGTATGCACAAATGGTCCACCCCGCCAGGTAACTGGATATGCTGGCGATATTGATTATCCGCCCGCCCTTCTCCCACATTATCCTCGCAGCCTGCCGGGACAGGTCGAATACAGCCGTCATGTGCAGTTCGATAACCTCGCGCCATTTATCCATTGGAAAATCGACCGCCGGCGCGCGGTGCTGGATTCCGGCATTGTTGAGAAGGATGTCCAAACCGCCAAGTTTATCGCCAGTCCGCCGAATAAGTCCCCGACGGGTTTCGTCTTTGTTCAAATCCGCTTTAAGGACCACCAGTTTCCGCGAAAACTCCGCTGCCGCTTTGACGGCTTCGTCTGCCAGGCCGCTTCGGCAAATGACGGCTACATCCGCGCCGGCCCCCAGCAGCGCCTTTGTGAACGCAAGCCCCAATCCGCGGTTTCCGCCGGTTACGGCTGCGAGTTTGCCTTCAAGACTGAATTGCGCCAGATACGGGTTCATTTTACCGCTTTGTGTGTTTGCGAAAGTCGTCATGGACGCTCTTTCGGAAGGCGTCATCTGAAAAGTATCGGTATCCCACCTGCGCCATCGCCTCTGCCGTGCGGAGCATCTGTTTGAGTCCGTAGGCGCTTCCGGCGGCCTTGCGGAAAGCTACGGAGTGGGCGGGGATTTCCCTCCCGGCGATACCAAAATACACGTGAGAGCCCGGAACCACGCAGGAGACATCTCCGAAATCGGACGAGCCTCGTCCCGACTGTTCGGGAATGACCGGGTTCAGTCCCGCCGCTTCCGCCGATTCGATGAACGCCTCGTTAAAAGGTTTATTAGGCCGGCGCCCCCGGTACGGCTCCAGCCCGGGACTTATTTTGGCTTTCGTTCCGGTCATCAAGGCTGCGCCTCTTGCGATATCACGGAAGCGTTCAGCCATATCGGTAAAAACGTCCTCGTCGGGCGACCGAAGGAAGAACCGGCAGGAAGCCAGGTCGGGGATAATGTTGGGAGCCACGCCACCTTCGACAACGATGCCGTGAACTCGGCTGGTTTCAGGCAGCTGCTGCCGCCAGGCGCTGACGCCGTGGAAAAGCAGCATTATGGCGTCCAGCGCATTCCTGGCCTTCTCCGGAGATGCAGCCGCGTGGGCCGAAACACCCTCGAAAGTAACGTCGATACGCTGGATCGCGGTGCAGCCGGTGTCCGGAGTCGTGCGCCATGACGGATGCGCCATCATCACTGCATCAATTCCCTTCAGGGCGCCGTTTGCGAGCATCTTTATCTTACCGCCCTTCGATTCTTCCGCCGGCGCACCCATCACTACAAGCGTTCCGGCAATTTTGTCTCGCTTCAGCATCGCGCGGAGCGCCGCGCCCGCGCCCATCGCAGCCGTGCATATCAGATTATGCCCGCAGGCGTGGCCTATCTCAGGCAGAGCGTCGTACTCAGCCATAAGGCAGAACACCGGTTTGCCCCGCCCGAAGACGGCTTTATACGCAGTCGAAAGACCCGCGAACGGCGTCTGCACCTTGAACCCCCAGCGTTTGAGCATCTGCACTTGCCAGGCGCACGCCTTCTTTTCCTCGAAACCCAGTTCCGGATTTCGGTGTATCTTCATCGCCAGGGCTTTCAGTTCATCTGCATGTCCGGCGATAGTCTTTTTGATCTCCACACTGGTTGTCGTCATGCCTACTCCTTGAAGCACCTGACAAAATGGGCCACAGAGGCACAGAGAACGCAGAGAAAAAATAGAATCAAAAAACTTTTTTCATTTTTTTTCTTTTATTCTCATACCTCTGTGTTCTCTGCGCCTCTGCGGCCTATTTCTGTCAGGGATTATTAGTCTCCGTTTTCCGGGGCTCGCTCCGCTTAGCGCGAGCCTACTGGAATTTTTCATAACAGAAGATTTCGTCAAGCCCTTTGCGGTCTCGGTATCGCGGCTCGCCGGC
The DNA here is from genome assembly GCA_034190305.1 of Planctomycetota bacterium. Taxonomy (GTDB): domain Bacteria; phylum Planctomycetota; class Phycisphaerae; order SM23-33; family SM23-33; genus JAUWNJ01. Next base: position 14,857 of record JAXHSV010000004.1, read on the forward strand.
GGGGTAGCCCAGCGTCATCACCTCGACGACCGTCGCCTCGGCGGGGATACCAAGAAGCTCGTGTATCCGGTCCTGATTGAAAGATCCTATCCAGCAGGTTCCCAGCCCTTCAGCCACCGCGGCAAGGGCGATGTGCTCCATTGCAATGCCGAGGTCCACCGGGTCGCTTGGAACTCCGCAGGCCATTCGCCGCTCGGGCGCAAGACCGACACCGGCAATGACCAAAGCCGCTTGGGAGACGAAGGCCTGGTCATTGCAGACGGAGACTAATTTTTTTCGCGTCGCGGCGTCGCGGACGATGATGAATTTCCACGGCTGGCGGTTCGACGCCGACGGCGCCTGACGTACTGCCTCAAAAATCCGGTCCAGTTTCTCCTGCTCAATCGGCTTGTCCTGATAGGACCGCACGCTGTAACGCTTTTTGATGGCTTCGTAAAGTTCCATGATTATTACTCCTTGTCGTTGGT
>JAXHSV010000004.1:15423-16862 GCA_034190305.1 Planctomycetota bacterium
GTGGATAAACCTTTCTGCTGGTAAAGTCAATACTACTTATGGATGCGGCGATGGATGACCGGCGAATTCTGGCTGACAGTTTGATGTCCCGGGCGGCCGGCGGCGACCGCGACGCCTTCGGGCGGTTGGCCGAGATTACCGGAGCGGCGGTGTATCACTTCTGCCTGGCGCACCTTCCGCCGCGGATGCGCTATTCGGCAGCCGATGTCCGGCAGGAATGTTTTCTGCGGGCATGGCGAGACAGGAAGCGTTTTCGCACCGGCGGCAATGCGGTCGCCTGGCTGATGGGTATCGCATTGAATGTAGTGCGCGAGCATCGGCGTAAGTTTCGCCCCGCCCTGCCGCTGGATAATTTTGACCCGTCGGGAAAAAACCGCAATGAAGATGAGCGTTTGGAGCAATTATCAGCCGCCGTCGATGCCCTGCCCGCTCGCCAGCGGGAAGCCGTCATATGTCGGTTCTTCGGCGGAATGAGCGTGGCAGAGACCGCCGCTGCGATGGGATGCGCCGAAGGGACGGTCAAGGCCGCCGTATTTAAGGCTGTCGAAAACTTGCAGCGAATAATGAATCAACAAGAACCATGAACGACAAACAGCAGGAACAATTCGAACGTGAACTGACAGAGGCGCTGGCCGCCGATGATGTGTCTGCGGAATTGGATGAACTGTCGCGCAGTTACGCCGGCGATGCCCAGGCCGGGCAGCGCATCCGAGAGACCCGACGGTTGGCGAGCGACCTGATAAACATTGGCGAACATTTGGCTGACAAGCCGGTTCCGGCAATGGCTAAGTCGGACCTTACCGCACGGCGGATTCATCCCAGATGGATTGCCGTCCCCGCAGCCGCTGCCGCGGCAGCGGCGTTGATAATTGCTGTTCTCTTACAAAGCCCGCCGATGCCTTCGAGTCCGGCCCCGGGTCCGGCCCCAGGTCCGGTCGTATTAGTGGCGTCCCGGCCTTTGGCGCCGGCGGACACATGGCGCGTACCGAGCGTTACGCCTGTCTCGCTTGGCGGCGAAACCTTTACCATCCCGAATATCTCTATCCCGTCAACCTCGTCGATGGGCATTGGATGGAACGTTCCGTCCATTCCCTTCGACTATCCGAAAAGGAGCATAAACAATGAAACGTAAGAAAATGATTGTGATGCTGGGAGCGCTGGTGCTGGCGGCCACGGTGATCGGTTACGCCGTCGCGCAGGAAGGCAGGAGTGCAGAAGGCGAACGTGGATGCGCCGGCGCACAAGAGAGGAGGTCGAGTAGTTCCCGCCCCATTGAGAGAGAGGGGCGAGGCTTTGGGGGAGGCATGAAACGCAGGGGCTGCATGGAAGGCGGCTGCATGGAAGGCGGCTGCATGGAAGGCGGCTGCATGGAAGGCGGCTGCATGGAAGGCGGCTGCATGGAAGGCGGCTGCATGGAAGGCGGCTGCATGGAAGGCGGC
>JAXHSV010000004.1:16962-33193 GCA_034190305.1 Planctomycetota bacterium
CTGCATGGAAGGCGGCTGCATGGAAGGCGGCTGCATGGAAGGCGGCTGCATGGAAGGCGGCTGCATGGAAGGCGGCTGCATGGAAGGCGGCTGCATGGAAGGCGGCTGCATGGAAGGCGGCGACAGACGCGGGCACCCGAGAATGAACCCCTCCAGCGAAGTCCATAGGAAACTGCGTAAGATTATTCCAAAACTGAAAATCGAAGGGGTGGGGTTCGAAAAAGTCTTACAGAATCTCAGCGATACGAGCCAAACCAATATCCATGCTAAGTGGCCGGTGCTGAAGGCTGCATTTGTCAGAAAGGACAGTCCGGTCAGCGTCAAACTGACCAACGTCACCTTTGGCAAGGCCCTTAAGAGCATCCTCGAATCCATTGAGTCTGCTCAGCCCCCGATTCCGCTCGGTTTCGTTGTGGACGAAAACGTCATCACAATATCAACGAAGCAAGACCTTGATCTTGCGATGTGCATGGCCATGCAAGAGAGGGTAATGGTCGCAGAGCGGGCGTTCCCCCGTAAACAGGCTGAGCACATGGACGTGATGATCAAACTGGTCCAACGGATGAAGCAAACCTGTTTCGATTCCGAGGCTGTCGGCGTCATGGCGGTCGGGGCACTGAAAGAAGAAGTTCCCCGAAAGGATGAAGATATTATCAAGGACCTTGAAGGACAATTGGCCCAGGTCAAGACTCTTGGCCTGCGAAACGCCATACGCCTGACGCTCAAAGACCTCTACAAGCATCGGGGCAAAAATGAAAAGGTCATCGAGCATATCAAGGCCCTCATCGCCGAAAACGACAAGGCGCTTCAGGCGCAAGAGAAGAAATAGTCGCCCTTCCGTCGTCAAATCGCATATTCAGCCCACGGAAAAAACTTCCGTGGGCTGTTCTTTTATAGGTTCGCCTCCGTGTCTTTGTGGAAGATTGGCCGAAAGGATGGTAGAATAGCGACGTTATGAGATTGGACCTTTCGCAAAGTTTCAGACTTGAGCAGCAGATGAAACTGTCGCCTCGGCTTATCCAGGCGATGGAGATTCTTCAATTACCGATGCTGGCCCTGGCCGAACGGATCGACGAGGAGTTGTCTTCCAATCCCTGTCTTGAAGTGCAGGAATCGTCCGACGACGTCGTTTCCGCCGACCGGAAACAGGACGAAAGCCCCGACCGGGGCGAAGAAACACTGGTGGTCGATTCCGACGGCGACAACAAGGCGGACTTTTCGAGACTGACGGATTTCGGTGAGGCATACGAAGAAGACTTCGGATGGGCGGAACGACCATATCGAAGAGGCTCCGGAGCCAGCGACGGCGACGCCAAACTAATGGCCCTTGCAAATACTCCTGCGCCGGAGCAAAGCCTTACCGAATACCTCCTCGACCAGTGGGCCTTCGTGGAGTTAACCGAGCAGGTCAAATCCGCCGGACGCTTAATCATCTCAAATGTGGATGACGACGGATACCTCCGCACATCTTTGACCGAACTTTCTGAACAGGGAGATTCGGCGGACACGGATGTCCGGACGCTTCAGTCCGCTCTCGCGATGGTTCAGAAACTGGACCCGCCGGGTGTAGGGGCTCGCGATTTGCGAGAATGTCTCCTGATCCAGTTGGACATAGAAACCCAGGCGGGGCATGACGTCGAATTGCCCCGTCTTCTGGTAGATGAATTTCTGCGTGAAATAGAACTTAACCACATTCCGCAGATTTCCAAACGCACGGGACGTTCCGTACAGGAGATTAAAAAAGCGATCGTTACTCTGAGTCGGCTTGACCCCCGCCCGGGACGGATAATCGGCCAGCGGGCGGTGCCCTACATAATCCCCGACGCCGTGGTCGATCTGGACGAGGAGGGAAACGTAATAGTTACGATGCGCGACGGTAATACACCGGCTTTGAAAGTATCGGAAACTTATCGCCGGATGGTCAGGTCTCGCCAGGCCGACACCGGCACAAAAAAATTCATCCGCAACAACCTTCGTTCGGCCCAGTGGCTCATCAGTGCGATTAGACAGCGTCGGCGGACTGTTCGGCATGTCGTGGAAGAAGTTTTCACAGCACAAAAAGGATTTCTGGAGCGAGGACCTGAAGCGCTCAAGCCGCTGCCGATGGCGAAAGTGGCTTCCAAAGTCGGCGTACATGTCGCAACCGTCAGCCGGGCAGTGGCGGGAAAATATATTCAGACGCCGCGTGGAATTTTCCCGCTGCGGATGTTCTTCTCCGGTGGAAAGACCACCGACGACGGGCAAGACGTCGCATGGGACGCCATCAAGGTGAAACTCAGAGATGTCATCGATAACGAAGACAAATCCAGCCCTCTCAATGACGAGCAAATCGCAGAAGCCCTGCGTGAGAATGGCGTCAAAATTGCTCGCAGAACTGTGGCAAAGTACCGGAACCTGCTCAGCATCCCGCCGGCCAGACAGCGGAAAGAATTTTAAAGCGTTCAGCCTTCAGCTTTCAGCAAAGAAAACTCTGCTAATTCGGCGGCTGATTGCTGAACGCTGATTATCCATGAGTGATCGCATTTTGTCCATTTTGGGTGGTTTTCGTCGTCGGCTGGTGTTTGTTCTGGCCGTCGAGGCCGGCGCTGTCGGCGGCGCTGCCGGCGCCCTGTCGGCGGCGGCGTTGATGGGCGGATGGACGCTGGCGGGAAAATTTCCAATCGCCGCCATCCTGCTTTGCGTACTGCCGCTGGCATCGGGGATAGTCCTGACGTTAAGCAAACGGTTGCGCTGCTCCTTACAATCCGAACGAGCAATTCAATGGTTCGTGATAACGCTTCTTACCGCTTGCGGCTTCGCAGGACTGATATGTGTATTAACGGGGATATATATCAATCTACCGAAAAACTGGCTGTTTTTGATATTCCCCGCCGGTGCTTTTATTTCGTCGGTCATAATACTGGTTCGCGGGGCGGCGCTGCGGCGTGTCGCTGTTTTGGTTGACCGGCGCAGGGGTTTGCGTGAGCGCTTCAGCACTGCACTTGAACTGATCGAGTCCGGCGAATCATTGGCGGGTCAGCCTTTCGCCTGTGCGGTGCGCAGGCAGGCAATCGCCTCTGCCGATGAACCCCACTACCGTCGGGTGAGTTTCTGGAACAGGACGCGAGCGACCGGCGGGGCGTTGGGTCTTGCCGTCGTCGCAGCGACGCTTATGCTGGCCGTCGAGCCGCTCGAATCGCTATCAGCCAAACAGCAGCGACGCTGGGACGGTGTATCCATCCGGGCGGGCGAAAATATCCTTAAGCAACTTGCGGCGATTAAAGAACAAACAGCGGATGATTCGGCAACTACCGAACAAATTCACAAACTGGAGAAACTGGCCGAAAATCTTCGCGCCGCCAGGCCGGCAGATGCAAAACAATGGCGAGGCAAGGTCGTAGAACTTGACGAAATTATCGCGGCTTTGCGAGAGACCGTACAAAGCGGTAAGGTTGATTCAGGCGCATCTGAACGAATTGGACGCTTGATTGAGGCGATGGAGCGAGTCGCCGCCGGTATCACTGAAGGGATGATCAGCCACGAGTATGCCGGCGCCGGCGACAGTCTGTCCCCCGGTCGGGCTGAGGGTCCGCAATTTACCCCGCCGGCCCGAACCGAAGCGCCATGGTCGCCGCTGACGGTCTATAACCCTCTCTACACTCCGACAACCGCCACTACTTCGACGGACTCAGCGACAACAGGAGGGAATATCCGGATTCCCTACGAGAAGGCATGGGCCGACGCCCGCCGTCGGGCCGCCGAAGCAATGGATAAGGGAAACGTCCCGGCAGAGTACCGCCAACTCGTCCGCGATTTTTTCGATACCGACAGGTAGGACCGCCGGAAAAACTCTGCCAGTTCGTCGAGGCAACGCTGCTGATATTCTTTGAGTTGGAATCCCATCAGTTTCCAGCCTCAGTGTCGCCCTCGAAATGCTCAACCTGCTTGGGCAACTTCTTCTGTTCCGATACCAGCCTGTGTTCGACCTTCTTCGCATCCTCTGCTGCCGGTAACGCCTCGGGCACAATTCCCCGATCCACCAGTAGTTTGCGGACTTCTCGATTGTTCCTGACGTGCTCGTTGGTGATTGGGGGTTCCGTACGCAGGTCGTTCTGCTTAATGTTGAAGTTGGTGATCTCGTTGGCGAAGTCCTTGGCCTTAATCGTGATGGTCGGAAGGAAATCGGCCAGAGCACGCCCCTTCGGCACGCCGAGCTTACCCTTCATGTCCCGTGTAGTCCGTCCGCCGAACAGCGCCCGGTCACCCTTGCTGCGGATGCGGCCAAAACTTTCGTTCTCGCGCAGCCGGTCGAAAATGATACCGGAGAGTTCCTTTTCCGACTTCGTAAGCCTCCTGCGGGCGCTGACCCGCTCGGCCTCAGCCAGACGTTTCTCGATAATCTCCTGCTTGCGGGTCTGGACGGCAAAGTACGTCTGAGCGAAGGCGATCTGGTCCTTGGACGGGTCGCCGTTCTGGGCGATCAGGTAGCAGGCGTAACGGGTTAAGCCGATGTCCGTAACCTGCCGTTCGGCGCCGCTGCCAAGAGAGACCATTTTGTTGATTTCAACAAAATGGTCTCTTGGCTCATAACCAGCGTTTTGACATGCGGTTATGGCCTTGTCTATAACCCTGGCGAAGTTCCTCCACTCTGTATATCCCAGCAGTATCTGAAGGTCACGGGCACACCAGAACTCCGTTCCGGTTTTCGGGTGTTTCCGGATCATATCCTCGAAACTCGAATGCAGGCGAACGATAATTTCCTTATCCATGAGCTCTTCCGTCCAGACAACGCTGCTGATATTCTTTGAGTTGGAACATAGTTACTTTCCTCGTCGCAAAATGGTTCTGACGGTTCCAGACTTCAACCAGCGCTCGTACGGCATCCAGATATTGCCATTGGCGTCAATTCCTCTTGCTAGTTCCATTTCATCTGCTGTGGGATGGTCTGTCACGATAAAGTACCATTCGCATCCGGCGTAGCACATATAGTAAGCGTGGGAGCGCTCGAATCGGGATCGTAGTGGCTCCGTAACCAAACCGTGTTGAACATATCCGTCATCATCTATGAGAACTGTACCGAACACTGGAAAGCACTGCGATGGTGGAGGCTCCCCATCCAACAGCATGTTGCCGATTGTCTTGCTATATGGTCCCGGAGACACGCTTTTACACCACTCCGACATGCCAGCACGCCATAACACGGACAGGTGAAACATCTTAATGACGGCATAGTCTGCACCTGCCATCCGAATCCCCTGATACCGTAGGCCCATCTTCTCCGGTAGTCCGGGGGAGTCATACCAGTAAACCTTAAACTTCTGTTCGTACTTATTGAGGCGCGATTCACAGGACTTGCAGAGTATGTACTCTCTTATCCCTTTCTGGATTGTCCTGACCTCCTGACGTCCGTCATGCCCAAAGTTTATCTTTAAGGCTCGGTGATTTTCATAAACCTTCTTGTAGCAGAACTCAGGCACGATATGCGATTTGCACAATATAGTCTCATTTCCGCATAATTTGCATGTCCCGAATTGTTGCCCGGGTATCTTCAACTTATTTTGATCTCGTATGGAACCTGTTTGAAGACGATGTTTTCGCGTTTGATGCGGGCAGCGCCCTGCCAGTTGCACTAAGCGCTTTTCTTCGTCTCTTCACCGGGGCAGACGACCAGTGTTACCGCCAACACCATCGCAAAGGTCAGTAACCCGACGGCCAGGAATATCGCCATATCTTCCAGTTGGTTATGGGTAACATTAACCATGTGCCGCCTGTCCTCGACGACTTGCTGATAAGTGTGATGCGAGCAGTCGAGATAACTGACCGACATGAAGGCAAAGAGGACCAGCAATATCAGCCAGGTCGGCAGCGCGCGGCGCATAATTCGGCCTATGGGTTTGGCCAGACTGCTGACCGCCCCGCCGAGCCGACTTCGCAGGAGCAGCGCCGTCAGCGCTGCGGCCACTACGCCACCACCGGCAGCCGAGAAATAGGAAACAATCAGATATTGCTCATTCGTCACGGTACCGCCCAAGCGCCGCTGTAAGGACCGTCATAACAATTACATAGCCGAAAAGGAACAAGGCGACCGAAAGAACTGTGTCATCCAGGTTGCCCGCCGCACACCAGACGTATTCCATAAATGCCGAGTCTTCCGGCAGGTCCAGGCCTTCGCCGATGACCGGAGCGATGGCCCCGAGAATCAGGATCACCAGCAGTGTCATGACGAAAAACGGGCGGGCCTGTTTCAAACGCGAATTCGCTCCAAGCAATCGACGCATAGGCGCCACGACGAGCAGGAATACAAGCAGACCGACAACCACAGCCATGATAAGAAACAATGCGTAACTGAAAAACCATGTACAATTCATATCTTGTCTCCTCTACCCTAATTCCGCCCTGCGTTTTTCGATAATCGCCTTTTTGTCCGCCGGCATGTCATCTTCCGCCAAGAGTTTATCACAGCCTTCAGCGAATATCTCTTTGGCATATTCGGTTGAGAAAGTGTTTTGTTCAGGACTTCGCGTGCCGACCATCTTCAGAAATCCCTCAAACTCGTCGAAATATGATCCGTAAATATGGAACGAATCGGCGATGTGCATATATTCGCCCGGTTCGACGCCGATCCGACCGGCCAGTTCACGCTGCAATTCCGTAAAGGCGTACATGTTCATAAAGGCAGCCTTGAATGCGTCGTTTGAGCGGATGTGAATATTCATATGGAGTTTCCCCCCGGCGATGCGGAACCACATCCGCTGAAGGCAGGCGGGGTCGTCGATGTTCATATCGTTCCACACCTGCCAGGTAACCGCCTGCGCCCGGCGGGTATATGGAACGGCTTTGAGTTTCTCCACGACGGCGGAAATCTGGTCGAAAACGCCCACCGAAGGAACGGCGTATTCGAACAACCTCTCATGGTACGTATATTCCCATTTCCCCGCGGCAGGGTCTATCCAGTGATTGTGCACGCCGTAGAGCACTTCGCTGCGATACTTTTCCAGGTCTTCCAGCCCGCCGGGGAAGGCCCGGTGGATTCTCGGTTCGGCGAACGGGTCGGTAACGTGGATTAGCACCGTTACATCCCTGCTGTTGGGGTCGCCGTCCTTGTCGTACTCGGTCGGGAAACGTTCACCCTGCTCCCAGCAGGCGATAACGGCCTTTTCCCAGGCAAAAGGCAAATGCGGTTCGACGATGTGGATTGATTTCATTGCTTGCTCCCGCCTGCCGACAGGCAGGTCCTTGCAGTAGTACTCTGTCAACCTTAAATCTGTCAGCATGGTTATACGACACAGAGACGCAGAGAGACAGAGAGCAAAAAAAGAAAAAGATATGATTTTTTCTCTATTCCTTTGTGTCTCTGTGTCGAATAAACAACGCCCGGAATTGTTGATAGATTTAGTAATGACGGAGCAGCAATAGTCCGAGACGAAGCGCAGGCTCGGTAATTCAAGAAAGGTGGGACTTCGCTTCGCCCCAGCCTACGGTCTTGTAGGACTTTTCGAATGCTTTTTCAATCGAAAATTGGAAATCGAAAATCATTTTGCATTGAGGAGACGGTGGACGGTTCTGGCGAGTTGTCGGGTAGAAAAAGGTTTGACCAGGAAGTTCACGCCTTCATCCAAAACGCCGTGGTGCACTATGGCGTTGTCCGTATAACCCGAGACGAAAAGCACTTTGATATTCGGGTGAATGGTCTTTACCCGGCCAACCAGGTCTTTTCCGCTCATGTGAGGCATAATAACATCGGTTATCAGCATGTGAATTTCCCCCCCGGTAAATCCCTCGGCGGCACGTATCGCTTCTTTGCCGTCGGACGCTTCCAGGACGATATACCCCTGATCACGAAGCATTCGGCAGGTCATCTTTCGCACCGATGACTCGTCTTCAGCCACCATGATCGTTTCGTTTCCTCTCGGCACGTTTTCCGGTTCATATTCATGCTTCATACGTTCAACCGGCGTAACGACTCGCGGGAGATATATCTTGAAAGTCGTTCCTTTTCCAGGTTCGCTATAGACCCAGATGTATCCTCCGCTCTGCTTGACGACCCCATAGACCGTTGAGAGCCCCAAACCGGTGCCTTTTCCCGTTTCCCTGGTGGTAAAGAACGGTTCGAAGATATGAGACTTTATCTCCTCAGTCATTCCGACGCCGGTATCGCTGACGGTCAGCATGACGTAGTCGCCGGGTGTTACTTCGGCGTGCCGGCGCGCATAATCGGCGTCAAGTGTAACGTTAGAGGTCTCAATCGTGAGTTTGCCTCCGTCGGGCATTGCTTCACGGGCGTTTGCGGCGAGATTAATGATTACTTGTTCGGCTACCTGTATCGGATCAACCTTGACGCACCAAGGGTTTTCGCCCAGAATCGTTATCAGTTCAATATCCTCGCCGATTATCCTCCGGAGCATCGAGTCGGTGTCCGTGATTATCTCGTTCAGGTCTATCACTCGTGGCTGAATGGTTTGTTTGCGACCGAATGCCAGCAGTTGCCTGGTCAGTGTGGCTGCTCGCTTTGCAGCGGCGCGGATGCTCTGGACGTCCTCGTAATGCCGGCTGTCCTGATCCATTGATTTGAGCATCAAATCCGCGTACCCCTGGATGATAGCGAGCATGTTATTGAAATCGTGCGCTATCCCCCCAGCCAGACGCCCGATGGCCTCCATCTTAACCGACTGGCGCAGTTGCGACTCTATGCGTTTGCGTTCTGTGACATCGCGGAACGACTCGACGACCTGAATCACTTCGCCCATCTCATTGATAATAGGCGCCGCGCTGATCTCGACGACGTGCTCGTTTCCGTCGGCGTTATAGTGAGTGTGCGTAACCGTCACCGGAGTCCTAGTCTCAAAAACCTTCTTCGCAGGGCACAGTTCCATCTCCCCTTCACACGGAGTGTCACGGTGATGAGTGACCTGATAGCAGGTAAGGTGAGCGGATACGGGGTCTTTTCCGCCAGCCATCTTCTGAGCAGCGCGATTGGCCAGAACGATGCGGTAATCGCGGTCGATAACCATCATGACATCGGAAGAGGCATCGATTACGGACTGGAGGAAAGCTCGCGACCTCCGCAGGGCATCTTCATTATGCCTTTGTTCTGTGATATCTCGCGCCGTGGACAATGCGCCCGTAACATTCCCGTTGTCATCCTTGAGAACGCAACACCACCATGCAAGGAGGCGTTTTTCACCGTCTCGGCGATGTTGCCAACTCTCAACGTATACTATGTTTTCGTCGCCGTTGAAAAGCGACTTGACTTTTTCATAAGTATCCTGCTCACCCACGAAGAAAAACGCAGCCTCTTTACCCAGCGAGTCAACACCGAAAAACTCAAGTCCTGCTTTGTTCATCCATGTGTACACCTTGTTTTCGTCAACTTCCGCGATGATGTCCGGGATAGCGGCAAAAATGGCTTGATTGCGCGAATACAACGTATTCAGAAACTGTGCAGTACCATTGCTGTTTTTTTGAGTTGTTTTTTTGTCAACGGACATGGCTTCACCTTTCGACGCGAAAGACATATCGTTCGGTCAGCGCTGCCAAAGCTACAAACAAGCGAGATGCAGTATTCATACCCCGCCGATGACAAGGACGACAAGCAAGCAACCCAGTAGTGTTGTTGAACTGCCTGCCGGCAGAGTTGTGTAGCAGACACTTAAGGCAGCGACAATGCGACAGATCAATCGTTAACTACTCTGGATTATCTCACACAGTATTATTCCGCGTAACCTGGAATATGTCAAGGCATCTCCGCAACAATGTTTCCATTTCGTCCACAGGCCATTGGCTGGCGGCGTCCGATTGGGCGTTATCGGGTTCAGGATGTGTCTCGATGAACAGCGCGTCGGCGCCGGCGGCAACAGCGGCGGCAGCCAGCGCAGGTACGAACTGCCTCTGACCGCCGGTTACGCACCCGCTGCCCGGCTGCTGGATCGAGTGTGTCGCATCGAAAACCACAGGAGCGAACTGACGCATTATGGGAATCGCCCTCATGTCGTTGACCAGCAGGTCATATCCGAAGGTCGTTCCCCGCTCCGTTAACATGACGTTGTCGTTTCCGGCCATGCGAACCTTTTCGACGGCGAATTGCATATTAACCGGCGCCATAAACTGGCCTTTCTTGACATTGACCGCCCGTCCTGTCCGCCCGGCGGCGACAAGTAAATCAGTCTGCCGGCAGAGGAATGCCGGAATTTGAAGGCAGTCGAGTACTTCGCCGGCGGGGGCGACCTGACCGACATCGTGCACGTCCGAGAGAATCGGAGAACCGATTTTCCCGCGGACTTCCGCCAACCATTCCAGACCCTTTACCAGCCCGGGCCCGCGGGAACTGGACGAGGCGGTGCGGTTAGCCTTGTCGTAACTGGCTTTGAAAACGTAGCCTATGTCGAGTTTTCGACAGATGTCGGCCAGGTGTTCGGCGGTGGAAAGACACAGGCCGAGACTTTCAGCCAGGCAAGGCCCGGCGATGAGGACAAGCCGACCTGCCCCGACCGTAACATCGCCAATCTGACATTGATGTATTTCGTTCATAACGGCGGTTCTCCTCGCCACGGCCATAGGCCGAAGGTCATTCGTGATGACGGCACGAGCAGGCGGAGTTTACCCGGATGGACGCTTATGTCCAGCGGGCAGTTAGGCCCTACGTCTCCGTCGGTCTGGCTTGGAACGGGGCGATCTGTCTCGATGCGGGCGTTGTGGAACTGCCGATAGATGACGTTGCCCTTCAACGGATGCCTGCGAAGCAAAGCCCATGCGGCGTGAAGGACCAGCGCCGTCTGCTCCTGACAGGAAAAGACCACCAAATCCAGCATCCCGTCGTTGTAATCGGCATCCCGGCAGATTCTCAAACCGACAGCGTACCGTGAAATATTACCGACGAACGCCAGTCCGAAATCGTCGAAAATTTCCTCTCCGTCGGCGATTACGCGCAGACGTGGATAATTGTGCTCCCAGAATGTCCGCCAGATCGGCCAGAAGTAACTGAGGTGTGTGATGTGCCCTCGCCGAATGGTAGCCAGTCGCCGGACGACCTCGCCGTCGAAGCCAACCCCGATTATCAGTAGAAAATCCTGCCCGTTGACGATCCCCAGGTCGCAATCAACCGTGCGTCCGCCCGCGACGATCTCTGCAAGTCGCTGCGGATGGGCGGGTATGCGCAGTTCCTTGGCCAGGAGGTTCTCCGTCCCGACCGGGCAGACCAGCAGCGAAACGTTCGATCCCGCAAGGGCAGACGCTATCTCACGGGCAGTCCCGTCCCCGCCCCATGAGATTACCACGTCGGCCTTATCCCGTATCGAAGCAGCGTATCGGGTTGCGTCGGCAGGGCATTGGGTGCGATACTCGACCAGTTTCCTGCCTTGCATTTGCAGGGCGGAGCGAAATTCAGCCAGCGCGCTGCGTCTAAGCCCGCTGCCGCTGCTGGGATTGATTATCAAGTAAGTCATCTTAATTCAGCGTTCAGCATTCAGCGTTCAGCACTCTGCTTGAAATCCAACTGAACTTCTCTATAATACCAACTTCTTTACAATCGGGCAAAGCGTCCCGTGCGAAAATGAAGCAGGAGAATACGCATGAACATGGTTGATGAATTGAAGAGTCTGATGAGCAAGGAAGCCTGGACGCAGGAAGATTGCCTGCGTCTTCGCGGAACGATCCTGAACATCAAGGAGCCGGTGAAGAATTTACGCAGCGCCGTAGCCGAGATATCAGCGGAAAATCCCGCGCCCGCCGGCGCCGCCGCCGTCAAACTCGGAATCGCAAACTATCTGCTGTGCCGATTCAACGAGGCGCTGGAACTACTGGTGGCGGGTACCGACAACAAGGAACGACGGTTTTACCAGGCGCTCTGTTATAAACATCTTCGCCAGTGGGACAAAGCCATCGAAGCATTCGCCTTTGCCGAAGATCGCGGATGGGATCCCAGAGAGGTAACTATGGAAACCGCCGAAGTGCAGTGCCTCTCCGGTAACGTCGAAGCAGCCGCCCGTTCAATCGAACGCTTTGCCAAATCGAGCCAGGAAGATGCAAACTGGCACCATATGTCCGGCATGATTTCCGAAATACGGGGTGATTATGATGCGGCTGTGGAGTCATACGAAACAGCCAGACGCCTCCAACCGGGGCACCCGGCCGCCACTTTCCGCCTGGCCTATTTTTATGACTTGCACGGGGATACGGAATTGGCGATGAAACTTTACGTGGAATGTGTTACCAGAAATGAAAGCGTCGATGGTAAATACGCCGACCAGCCGCGCCCCGTTTACGCCAACGCCCTGTTGAACCTTGCCGTGTTGTACGAGGACGCCGGGCAAAACGACAAAGCAGAGTACTGTCTGCGGCGAATCATGAGGTGCAACCCCAACCATCCACGCGCAAAATTGTTTCTCAAGGACGTTACAGCCTCCAAAACAATGGTTTTCGACGAGGACGAGGCCAAGCGCCTCGCTCGCCGCAACGACCTGCTGGCAATTCCCGTTACTGATTTTGAATTGTCCGTCCGCGCACGAAACTGCCTGAAAAAAATGAATATCCGTACTCTCGGCGACCTGTTAAATGTTACCGAGGCGGAACTGCTGTCCTATAAAAACTTCGGCGAAACTTCGCTGGCGGAAATCAAGACGATGCTGTCGATGAAAAATTTAAGCATTGGGCAAATGCGAGAGTCAGACACCCCGGAACCAGCCGACGAAACCGAAGCGGGACCCACCGTCGGAAACGAGGGTATTCTGGCGGCGCCGCTGGCAAAGATCGAACTTTCCGTACGTGTACGCAAAGTGCTGGATCGCCTGAAAATCAAAACTCTCGGTGAACTGACCGCCAAGACCGAGGCGGAACTGCTGGCCTGCCAGAACTTCGGAAAAACCTCGCTGGACGAAGTCGAACTGCGGCTGAAAGAATACGGCTTGTCTCTACGGGAAACGCAGTGACAGAAAATGATAAATACCAAATGCTGAATGGGAAATGGAAAACAAAACAGAGGAATGTGGGAAAGCAGGCGTTTAGCATTTAGCATTCAGCATTTTACGTTTAGCATTTTACATTTACCCTGATGTCGAAACGTCGGCGCCATCTTGTAGTATATTCAGTCTCGACCGTCATGGTCTTATTGGTCGGACTGCTGGCGGTGTCGTGCTATCAGTGCCGAGGTGTACCTCGGACGGCCACGCCGACGGGATCTCCGATTGTACGCGTGCTGGTAGCCGACGCCGGGACAGGTGAATCGATCATTGTCGGCGCCACGGGGCCATACGAAATTCACGCCGGCAGCTCCGTTGTTACCCGGTCGATGGCTCCGCTGCCGGAAGGAAATTTATCCCGCCGGTCCGGGCGATGGACTTTCCAAACAGTCGATTACACCTGCGATGAATTGGTTGTCGTAGCCGTCGGGAAATCATGTGTCCGCGTCAACTCCCGACCATATCGCGGAAAAGTCGTCTTTACCGCCGAGTCGGACGGCCTAATCCTCGCCGTCAATCATCTGGACATGGAGAGTTACCTCGCAGGCGTACTCGCGCGGGAACTGTATCAATCATGGCACATCAGGGCTTATCAGGCCCAGGCGATTGCAGCCAGGACATACGCTTTCTATGAAATGGGCACTTTCGGCAGGACGCATCGCTACGACCTTCGCGCCGACCAGTCGTCGCAGGTATATGGCGGTTACCAGGCAGAGACCGAAATAGCCCGCCGGGCCGTCGAAACCACGCGAGGCATCGTGCTCACATACGGACCCGATGGGAACGAAAAAGTCTTCAAGGCGTATTACTCCTCCTGCTGCGGAGGGATGACTAACAGTGCGTATGTCCTTTCAGGCCCGCCGATAACTTCAGGCCCGCTGTCCGGCGGGCAGAAATGCGACGATTGCAATGCCTCCAGCCGATACCGCTGGCCTGCGGTAACAGTACCAAAGGATGTAATCTACAATGCCCTGCGCAGGCAATACCGCCAGGTTGCCGATCTCGGCGGAATAAAGACCATCGAGGTGGCAGAGGAAGAGCGGCCCGGAGGCGATTTCTCCCGCCCCGTCTGGATTAACGCCGTCGGGACCAATGGGCGGAAAGTCCGTATCCGGGCCGACGACCTGCGAATCTCATTGCTGCGGGACGGGCAGGCCCAAGGACTGTACAGCATGAATTGCCGCATCCGCGATACTGGTTCGGCGATTGTCTTCGACTGCGGGCGCGGCTTTGGGCACGGCGTCGGACTCTGCCAATGGGGTGCACAGGGAAAGGCGATGCGAGGATACTCTGTGGAGGAAATACTCTCCGACTACTACCCCGGAGCGAAACTGTTTCAGGCGTATTGAAAGGACATAACTGTGAAGAAACGGCTATCATTTCCGGGCGATGCGGACTTTTCGCCGTTTTATCCGGGTTCGATTATCCTGGTAACGGCTGTTGATTCGTCCGGCAAGGCCGACATCTGCACGGTCGGCGCTTGGGCGCTGGTCAACGGCGTGCCGAAGATGTTCGGTATCGCCATGTGTGCCCGACCCGCCGGCAAGTCTTTCTGGAAACGCTACACCACAACCTGCATCGAACAGACAGGCGAGTTTGTAATCAACATTCCCCACGCCGGCCTGGCCGAGGCATGGGGCCTCTGTGGATCGGTTTCATTGACCCGTCAGCCGGAAGCGGACAAGTTCGCCATTGCTCATTTGACGCCGGCGCAGCCTGCCAAGGTCAAGGCCCCGTTGATTGCCGAGTGTCCCGTCAATATCGAGTGCCGCGTGCATTCCAAACTGGAATTGCCAACACACGATTGGATCGTCGGCGAACCTCTCGCCTGCCACACCGCTATCGACGTCCTTGACGGGAAAACAAATCTCGCATGGAAAAACGCACCGGTCATGAAGTAGGATGGGCCGTAGCTCAGCGAAGGCCCACCTTTTGCTGCTCGAAAGCAATAGATGTGATTTCAACAAGAGGTGCGTGAATGAATAAGCAAAGAGTGATTGAAATTGCGCGTTCGGCAATGTGTGAACGAAAGCCAATGACAACAAGGGAAAAGGGCTATGTTTTTCATCACGGACTTAGGACTGCGAAGATCGCAATTAATCTACTGGACGTCATAGACTACTCGCCTGAAGTACATCCGGACATTCTCTTTACCGCAGCAGTCTTTCACGATATAGGCAAAGGAATTAAACCGCACAATGAGACCGGTGCCAATATGGCTGGGGATCTTCTCAAAGGAGAATGCCACCCTGACGAGATCTCTGCCATCACACAGATCATTCGGGAACATAACCAACGCCACCGCGCATTGGAATGCACAACCGCTGCCAGGATACATCAGGATGCTGACATCCTCGATCACTTCGGCGCCCAGAGTGTCTGGTTGGCGTTTCACTGGAATACTGTACACGAAGAAACGCCCGATCAATCCCTGGAGTTTTACATTGGTAAGGAAAATCAGCAGTGGATCACGTGGGCGCGGGCATCGCTGAACTTCGATGCCTCGCGAGAAAATTTCGACAAACGTCTCGCATTCGAGCGGAGTTTCTTCAACCGCTTTAACAACGAAATCAATGGGAATTTGTAAAGTGGGCCAACCAAACCGGCCATACCTGAAAACCGGAGCCTTATGTGAAACAGAATCGCCCAGGCCCCGGCAGAAGCGATGCTGCACCTCTGGAACTGGGCCGAAAAGCGTTGCATAGTCATCCTGAAACTTATAGAGAACCTCGACGCGGTTTATTTCGATTCTGTGTTGCTTCCGCGGCGATCCGACCTGCCGCAGCGTCGCAGTAAAGGCCGGAACCGGTTAGAACCAGAATCGAAAACAGCCCAACCGAGCCTCTCATAGCAACTCTCCGCCCCCTCGGTAGCAACTTTTCACAAGATTACACAACTTCATAGACACTTACCGCCTCTTTGTGCAAATATTCATGTAGTATATTTTCGATTGCGCTTTTATCCAATTCGGATTCTATAACAATAGTTGATGTTCCGTTTTCATCAAGTATATCATCTACAATGGCCTTTACATTTTCGACTGCAACTTCGTACGCAAGGTCGCAAAGGCATTCCGGAACATCAATTGCGTAATGGCTCATTACGTCCCCTTGTGCTACAAGTTCTGCACCATTTTGGCGGGTGGCGTGATCGCATTTTTTTCCCCAGACCCTAATCCCTAGTCCCCAGTCCTTTTCTTCACTCACATTTTCCGGCGTTGGGTTATTGCATCGGTGAGGATGCTTTTGTTTGCGTATTCGATCTGCCCCCCTGCCGGCAGGCCCCGGGCCAGTCGGGTG
>JAXHSV010000040.1:0-16797 GCA_034190305.1 Planctomycetota bacterium
TCAAGCCCCCTTCCGGCGGCTGAAAGGTATATCATCATCTGCAACTCGTATCGTTTCGCACGGGCTTCGACTTCGCCGGGCCCGAGACGGCCTGATTTATAGTCCACCACGTGCCATGCGCCTCCGGCGTCCCGGTACAGCAAGTCAATCTGCCCGGTGATGTCAATGGCGCGGTTCGACTGAGCTCGCTGAAGTCCGGCGCGATAGACGAATGACAGTTCGGTCAGACGCTGCTTCGCCTCGGTCAGTTGCCGCAGAAGCGGACTCTTCGCCAATCGCTTCAGCATATCGGACAGTTCACGGGCAAGCGGGCCGGTCGGGACCATCAATTCCATCTCGGCTGCGACCCGACCGACCAGCGCCTCGGGTTGAACCGACGCAAATTCATCGAAATTCACCAGTTCCATACAGCGGTGCAGAAGAGTTCCGGCAGTGGTTGGGTCGAGGCGGGTCTCCGCTGCGGGGGTGTTTTTTTCCCCTGTATGTGGTACGCGCAGTTCGTGCCGCCAACGGTAGAGCATGGGGCAATAACCGAAGTCCGCCAACGCCGTAGCAGCCACAGTTGCCCCGGCGGCTGACACCGCCGGCGGTCCGACAAGGTTTAACTCTGCTGTTTTGCCCTCCTTGCCCGCTTCAGCGAGGGCCTGGGCTACCTTTTCGGCCGGCGCGCCTGCGGAAATTATGCGCAGAACCGTCGGCTGCTTCGACCTGCCGACGGCGGGACGGGACGGGGCGATCTGAGACAGACGGGCTGTAAATCCCTCACCGTATTCTACTTTGTCGATCCCGGCGTCTATCGCATCGGCGATGCCGAAAACACCGTCAATCGCCGAGAGGTAGCAGCCTGATTCTTTGAAACGCCCGTCTTTACTCCGCCGGTCTGCGCCGACGAAGATCAGATGGTCTCTGTGGCGTGTGGCGGCGACGTAAAGCCTGCGGATATCTTCGTCCTGGGCCGCCCTTTTTTCAGCCTGTTTCGACAGGCGAAAACTAACCGGTTGTTCACCTGATGGGCGGTCTTCATCATCATTTTCATCCGCGATACCGGGCGGATTGCAGGTTACGGACCAAGCCGGATTAAAGAGGATTCGGTTTCCTATTCGATGCCGCCCGACGTTCAGATCGGGGACGATGACGATGGGGAACTCCAGCCCCTTGGCCTTGTGGATTGTCATTATGCGGATTACGTCGTCGTTTTCTCCGGCGACGGCAGCCTGTTCGTAACGGGCCTCGCCGGCGATGAATTCGCTGTACTGCCGGATGAAACCAGCCAGTGTAATTCGCCCGGTCGTCTGCGCCGCTCGCGCCGCTTCCAGCAGGCGATGGACGTTTCCTAGTTTCCGCCGGCCATGGAACTGACTCAACAGCACAGCCGGGTGTCCGGTCTGCTCGAGCAGCCTTTCGGTGACCGCCGCCGGTCCCATGGCGTCTTTGGCGCGGTGCAGCCGGGCGAGCAGTTTATGCGCGAAGCGGAGTTGTTCCGCCTGCGAGGCGGTAAGCCCTTCGAGCACAGTTGGGCCTGAGAGTTTATCGAAGTACGGCGGTTTGACGACTGATGCGATGTGCAGCAGGACGTTGTCGTCAAGCCCGAAGACCGCGCTGCGAAGCAGTCCGAACAGGGCTACGTCGTCGAACGTGTTGTCGATAACCCGCAGAGCGTTGAGTATGTCATATACCTCCTGCTGCTGGAAGAACCCGACTCCGGCGACGACGTAATACGGCAGGGACCGGCGCTGAAGTGCGTATTCATATCGCAGCGAGGTGGTCATTCGGGCAAACAGGATGGCAACGTCGCCGGGACGCACAGGCCTCCAATTGTTCGCGTCGCGGTCGAAGACGCTTTTTTCGCCGCAGGCGATCATCTCATCTATTCGCTGCGCGACGAGTTCGGCCTGCGCGTCAGCGGCCGAATCGGCATCGTCGTCGCTTTCAGCCAGGAGGATTTCGACGCTAGGGCCGGCCGGTAGTTCCGTCCGCGACGAGGTAATCGGTTCGTAGTCGTCCATCAATTCGCCGAAGAGTCTGTTGACGAACGCCACTCCCGCGCGGTGCGTTCGAAATGATTCGTTCAGCATCACGCGCGCGCTGCCGAAACGATCGCACAATTGCTCGAACACCTCTGCCTGTGCGCCGCGGAAGCGGTAGATGCTCTGCTTGACGTCGCCGATTACGCAGACCTTTCCGCCGGGGGGAGAAGCGGAACCTTCCTCGTCGCCGGCAAGCAGACTCCAGAGCATCCGCAATTGCATCGCGTCGGTGTCCTGGCATTCGTCGATCAGGAGTTGGTCCATCCTGTCGCGGACGGTCTGGCGGACCTGCGCGTTGTCGCGCAAGAGGCGGGCAGTCAGGTCGATCAGGTCGTTGAAGTCCAGCATCCCAGCCGATCGTTTCTGTTGCATGTAAATATCGCCGGCCTGACGCGCCAGTTTCGTAAGCACAGACAGGCAACCGGCGGCATCTGCGTCGGCGGCGCCCATCGGCTGATAGTAATCCGCCAGGGCGGTGAATTTCTCGACAAACTCCGCCAGCCTGCGACGATATGTTTTTACGGCCTCCTTTCCGCCCCATGCTTTTGCGCCGCCGACATTGCCCGCTTTTTTACCAAGCGCCGCAATCTGTTCATGAATAACCGATTCCGGCTGAGCCATTATTCCGGCGATTATGGCGAGTTTTTCCTCTCGATATATCAGCAGTTTGTCGTCCGGATCGCTGCACGGATAGGCTGAAAGATAGTTCAGTTCATCGTGCAGTTTTTTATCCCCGGAGATGCGGTTCAGTTCGTCCCGGCGAGACTGCTCCTGCCGGCGGCGCCAGCGGGCGAGTGTTTTTTCCGGGTCGGAGTAATCTTCATCGCCCCATGCAATCCGCTGGTCCAGTAGTATTTTTACGTCATCGACGAGCCCGCCCATTTCAGCCCGCCCCAGCAGTTCCAGCACATCGGCGTCGGAGCGTTCGACGGCGGCCAGGACGGCGTCTTCAGCCGACCGCGCCAGCATCTGCCCGGCAAGCAGTTCGTCGGCGCAGACGGTAAAGCCCGGATCGATCCCGGCTTCGATCGCGTAGCGTCGCAGCAGCGACGCGCAGAAACTGTGAATTGTCGATATGTGGGCGGCGGGAAGTTCGATTATCCAGTCGGCGATCTTTTGACGGTCGGCTTCGCTTCGGCTGTGATGTAGCCTCTCCAGCAGAACGGCGCGGACGCGACCGACCATCTCGGCGGCGGCCTTGTCAGTGAACGTCAGCGCAACGAAGCGGTCGAACGGATTTTTCCCATCATCGCCGGTCGTCGCCATGACCAGTTCGGTAAAGCGCCTCGCCAGCACCAGCGTCTTCCCGCATCCCGCTCCGCTGGTCAGCGCCAGGCTGTCGCCGGCCCGTTCGACGGCGGCCTGATGCTGGGAGGCGGTAAGTTCGGGTAATTCCGGGTTCCCGAATCGCAATGTATCTTGCCTGTCGGCAGGCAGGTCGCGATTTGGTGTCCCCTCACTCATCGGTAAGCCTCCTTCCGCCTCGCTCGCGCCGGCGAATAGTGGCATATCTGGCGATACGGACACCACTTTGAGCACTTACCGGACGGGATAGCGTCAAAGACGCCTTCCCGCATGGCCTGGACGTACCGCCCAGTCGCCTCCATCGCACCGGCGAGCAACTCTTCATATTCCTGCTTAGGCAGCCCTCGAACCTGCGGTACTTTGAAGGTGGCGAAGTAGCGATGCTTGTTGTCGCGCAGGCTGTGATAGACTCCGCCGGCGCATTGCAAACCCGCCTGTCCGGCAGGCAGGTCGAACATCGCCTCCAGCGCCCTGGCGTACAGCGCAAGTTGCAGGTCCAGGCCGGCGACTATGTCCTTACCGTCCGGCACTCGGCCCGACTTATAATCAACCGCCAGCAGGGCCGACTTATCGTCCATAACTATCCGGTCCAGGCGGTCAATCCTTCCTCGCAGGCGGATTCGATGTTCGCCCGCTTCAAGTTCGACCGGATCGGGTCGGCTGGCGGGGTCCGCCTCTTCGTCCCGGCTTGGTGGCACAGGTTTTAAACCTGTGCTACCGAGGCCGAAACCAAGTTCAAAGTGGATCGATTCGGCGCTGTGCTGCTCGAACGTCTCCCGCTGATCCGAAAGATAATCCCCCAACATGCGCTGCCAGCAGGAGGTTTGAGCATCCCACAGTTGGGAATAGATTGCCCGGTCCGCGAGGCGCTGTTTTTCCGCCCGGCAGGCATCAGCCAGCACATCTTTCAGTTCGTTCGGGTCGATTTCAGCAAGTCTGACCGTCCCGCCGTTGCGCTGTCTCAGCCTCGTCATCACTCGCCAAAGGACGGCGTGGCAGAACAGTCCACGATCAGCGGGGGCCAGTTGCGCCGCAGGAACAATAAGCGGTGTCAGACCAAGAAGGTATCTAGCGAAAAACCGCCAGGCGCAGGCTGCATAACTGTTAAGTTCGCTTGCCGAAAAGACCCACTGTCCCGGTATTTGTTCAGCCAGTGTTTTCAGCAGTTCCGGCGAATTTATCCGCCCGTCGAATTCGTCCGGATCTGCGAGCGACCATCGACGGTGCGCCGCCACCAGCCCAAAGGACGCCCTTCCCAGAAGTTGGGTGTAATTTCGCGCCGCGAAGCCCAGCAACGCATCGGTCTGCTCGCTGCCGTCGAATGCGGCCGAGATCGCTGCGGCGAAGGCGTCGGATGGGCTGGCAATCTCTTCAGTCGGAGGGACGAACTGACCCGGTCCGACGCGTTTGCGGACAAACTCTATCCCCTCACGGCCCGCCGCCGAGATGAGTTCCTCGACGAAAGCGCCCGGCTCGCCGGCACCGTCCGCCGACAGGTAACTGACGGTAAGCCTTTCGTCGGCCCGCGTCGCCGTCAGGTAAAACAGCAGCATCTCTCGCCCTATAAGGTCGCTCCGGCGGTCCAGCACGACGCCCCGCCGCCCCCACTCTGTACGGTCCGATTCGGTGATGAAGCAGCGGTCGAAGGACAATTGCGGAAAGGCCTTTTCGTTGACGCCGAGCAGGTAGAGGTGTTTGCACCGTATTGCGCGAACGTCCAGTGCGTCCAGAACCGTTACCGCCGATTCAGTCCGCTCCGGCGGGCATGTAGCCTCGGCTGCGGCGTGCGAAATAACATCCGCCATATCGCCGGGGGTGGCACGGCTTGCTTGCAAGCCGTGTTGTTTGCTCGCCTGAAGGAACACAGGTTGCAAGCAACCTGTGCCACCCCCCGTTGATAATTCGGATGAAGACGCGTCATCGAGCAGTTCGTCGAACGCACTTAACGCTCGCAAGTCGGCGGCGACGAGGGAATCGTCCTCGTGCCGGGCGGCTGCGGCGTGTATGCCAAGAGAGTCCATGAGCGACCGAACCGCTTCGACGTATTCGCCGGCGTCCGACGCAGCCGACAATCCATCAAGAGACGCCATCAGAGCCTCGATCATCTCTGCTGATTTTTCGATTGTCTCGGCGTCGAGCATCAGCGGTCCCAGTTCGATTGTCTCGGAATCAAATTCATCGCCCTTATCCCTCGCCCGTCGGGCCAGACGGGCGAAAGCCCGCCCATAAGACTCACGACCGCCCAGAACTCCGGCGGCGCGAATTACCATCTCGGCGACTGCAACCGAACCAGCGTCGAACTTGCCCAGCGACTCCGGACGGAAATAACTGTTCTTTATCACCGCAAGTAGGTCGTTGAATTCATATTCACGCCGAAGCGCCAGCAGCGAAAGTATGTACCGGACGGGGCCGCAGGTATCCAGCCGGGCCGCTCGGGGCGCCACTCCGATTGAATGGGCTGCGAAGATACGATTTATCGGCTCTGTATAGGCCTCCAGGTTCCGCGCGACAACGGCGATGGTTCCCGGTTCCGCCCCTGCGACCAGATCGGCCTTGACGGATCTCGCCGTGGCGCGGACCTCCGCCTCGATGTCCGGCGCTTCAAGGACGGTTATCGGAGGCATGGGCGTCTCGCCCGTGTCATTCACGGGCGAGACGCCCGTGCCACCGGTCAGGTCAAACAATGTCCGCAACGGTTCATGCTCATTGTCTATCGTGATGATGCGGGCGGATGGAATTGCTTTTTTGATGCGCTCGAGCGTTCGGGCCGTCCAGAACCATAACCGGCCTCGCCTGCCGTCTTCAACCAGCGGAAGTGTTATCAGGATTTTCGATACTCGCCGCCCCAGCAGCGCAAGCATCTCCATCTGCGTCGGCGTCAGGTCGGTGAATCCGTCGGCGACTACCGTGGTGATATTTTCGTAACCCAGCGAGGCCTTTTCGTCGCCGGACAGTACGTCGCGCGCCAGCCACATCTGCCCCTCGACGTCGAACCTGCCGGTATCGAGCAGGTGCTGCTGGTATCGGCGATATATCGCCAGCAGGCTTGCATCCCGTCCCGATTCAGGGTCGATCGCCTCGGCCAGGGCGTCCGGTTCGACGGCGGCGCGCTTCAGTTCGGCGATTGACGCATCCAGCACGCCGACCAGTCCCGGCGCCCGCCTTCCGGCGGGCGAGGTATCGACCAGCGAACCTAATGCTCGCAATTGCCCATCGGCGTGTAGTTCGTCGATTATTCGCTCCAGCAGCATCAATCGCTGATGCCTGCTAAGCGTGGCGGGTGATTTTCCGGCCAAAGCGAGAATGCTCCCGGCCAGGCGCGCGAAGGTTGTAACGGCCGGGGCTATCAGCACGCCGCCGGTCCACTCCAGAAGCAACGATCGCGCCTGAGCGACCGCAGGGGCGTTGGGAACAATCAGCAAACATCCCGGCCTGCCGATTTCATCCCTGCACCGAAGGTACAAATCAATCGCCGCTGCCGTCTTGCCCGAACGGGCCGGAGCGGTCAAAACTAACACGCCGTCGCCCGAGAACATGATTTTTTCAGCCTCATCGCCCATTCCGACACCATTGTTGCATCAGCGCAGGCAACAAACAAGCGATGATGTTTTCAAGTTGACAATAGCATTGCAACGTTTGTTCCGATAAAAACTATGCTCTGATTCGTCGTTACGGGCGACGGGAGACATTTATTTGGCGGCTGAATATTCTGTTACAACCTGTCGGATTCTTGAGCAGGCGTTTCGCTCCGCGGAGGTGTTGCGTCCGATGCGCATCGGGCGATACGATTCCGGGCGGGAACTTACCTATGAAGTTACCGGCATATCGCCGGCTGCGACCGCGACGGTCCGCGTTGAGGTATGCAAATTTGTCGGCGGAGGCTTTGCCGGACAGGTCTATCGCGTCAAGGTCGTTTCCATCGACGGCGATCCGATTTCCGGGCTGACCGTCGGCGGATATTACGCGATGAAGATACTCATTCCGCCGTCGAACTTCTCTCGGAAATTCCGCGACGCGATTTACAAAATCGGTTTTCAGGGCGATTTCAGCCTCCAGGTCAATCCCGCAGCCGCACGCGCCGGGGCCATTTGGCAGAAACTTATCCGGCGAGGCGCGAAAATTCGCTTCGGTACGGAAAAGTCCGTCGTCGATGTGCTGGGGACATTCTTCGACGAGACACTCGGCAGTTGTGGCGAGATCAGCGAATGGATCGACGGGCGGAACTGGCAATTCGAGGTGGATGAGAACCTTGGGCAGCGAAGGCGATGGTGCAAGGGCGGTCAATACAAGGGGGACAAACTCGGTTCGCAGGAGTATCGAGCCAAGAAGACCTTCATGGCCGATCTGGTCGCCCTGCTGCACGAGATGGGCGCACCTGAACTGGCGCGGCAATATGAGTGGTGGACAGCCAAGAGCCAGCCCAACGTCCTGAAACGGCTTGAATCCGACGGCGACGCTGACTCCGCAGCGGGGCTGACGGCGGTCGATTTCCGCGCGGGACTGGCGCTGCTTCCTGTTCTTCCGATGAGTCCCGCCGACGTGAAACTTATCTTTAAGGGTATCGCCCGCGGGTCTCTGGTGCAGTTCGACCGCGGTAATCTGAAGCAACTCCGGCGCTTCATCGACACCAGCGCCGAGGATTTCGCCGACATGAACGACAGCCTTGAGGAACTCGAAGTGCTGGAGCGAGAGTATCGCCGAAGTCTGCCGGACATTGCTCACCATCACGTCAGGCTTCTGTATGACGGCCGGCTTTGGGGGGATATTCTCGACGGTGCGGTAACAGGCTGGCGTGCAAAGGGGTTGATTGACGACGTCGCCGAACACCGTTTACGCCGAAGTCGGTTTCTGACGGTCGCCTTCGCGGCTTTAGGTCTTCTGGGGATGCTGTCGGTCGCCGCGGGTGCAGCCTTACTGATAGTAACACTGGCGACAGGTGCGCTGACGTGGACCTGGGGTGCACTGGCGGTGGGGCTTATCATCCCGGCGCCGATAATCCTCCGGCTGCTGCGTTCACTGCTTGGCAGGGGCGACCTGCGGAGGCACTACGCGAAGATTCTGACCAGCGGAAACTACCTCCACCGAGCGATTCTGGCGCACATGGCCGAGACGCTTATCGACTGGTGTCGCAGTGGGCGGATTTCGTCCGAAAGGGCGCGCCGCCTGCTGACCAGGCCGGCGAGGTTCCTGGCGCACGCGATATGCCCGTCCTGGATGCCGGCAGGTCTGCACCGCATCCTGACCGACAAAAAGTTTGCCATTGAGAAACTCCGGTACATTTTCGTCCGTCCGATTCGGTTGTTCTTCAACGCCGACGCCCGCGAGCAATGGCTTAGAGACATGGTCGCCGAAGGGCGGAAAAAACACATGCTTTCCGACGAGGACGCCGAACGCATCCTCGCACGTGTCAAGGAGCCGTTTATACAAAAGTACCTCAAGGCCCTCGCCGTCCACGTCTGCACGCTGCCGGTTACGCAGATCGTCTCGGTTGCCATAGCGATTATATACGTCCTTTCGCATCCGGAGATGCCGAGGGCGCAGGCATGGGGAATCGGGGCCGGAATCATCGTGTTGTTCCAGGTGATTCCCATCTCGCCGGGTTCGCTGACCCGCGGGCTGTACGTTGTGTACCTGGTCATTCGCGATCGGGATTTCAGAAGTTACAACATCGCCGTGTTTCTCGGCTTCTTCAAGTACGTCGGGTACCTTGCGTTTCCGATTCAGATGGCTTACCACTACCCGGCATTGGCGCGATTCATGGCGGGGCACTGGGCGACCGAGGCGGTGCATATAGTTCCGGTCTTCGGCGAGCACGGGGCGCTGCTGGAGCACGGGGTATTCGACCTGTTCTACAACCGACCGTTAACTATCCGTCGGCAGATGCGCATCCGCGCCGAGCAACGCAGTCGGCTCAGGACCAGAATCTGGCATGTCGCTCCGATCATTATCGTCGCCACGATATTAATGGGACTTGCGAATCTGGCCTGGACCAGAATATGCATGGAACAGTGGGTTACAGCACCGGTTACCGGTTGGATGGTTATACTGCTCGCTACGGTGCTGGCGCCGCTGCTGGCAGGTGCAGCCGTAACAGGCGGTGCAGGCAGGATGTCTCTGCCCAGACGTGTTGCCCTCTCGGCCGTATGCGGAGCGGTAATAGGCGCTGTCTCAGGAGTTATCGGTGCGGTAATGCTGCACTATTTCGTCCTGGTTGATTACCCCGTTGTCCAGGCGGGTGAATATTTTAGAGAATCCGTCGGATCGGCCGTTCTCCATGCGTTTATCTTTGCGCTCCTTGCTGTCATCGGAACGCTTGTAACCGAAATCAATCTACCCGAACCCAAAACGGACAATCACCTGCGACAGTAGATTCGCATAGACTCCCGCAACAAGATCGTCGGCGAGGATTCCCCAGCCCAGAGGCAGTTTTTCCAGGCGGCGGGCGGGAGGCGGCTTGAGGATATCGAAAATGCGAAACGCAAAAAAACCAACACCGGCGACAATCAGCCAGTTTTGCCAACCGGCCGCCAAAGGCAAAAACAGATACGCCAGCGCCTGACCCGCCCATTCGTCGAGAGTACAATAGGACGGGTCCTTTTTTCCGAAGCGTTTTTCGGTGAACCCGCCCAGCGCCACGCACGCAACAGACGCCAGGACCACCATGCCGGCCATCGTCCCGGCCAGGCAGTACGGATTCGCCTTCGAACCCCACGACACAAGCAGAAATACCCCCGCCGCCGCCGCCGAGGCCCATGTCCCCGGCGCGACGGGAAGATAACCCGTGCCCAGACCGGTTGCGATAAGTAACTTAATCCTTCCCATCGCTCAAAAGCAGCCTTCTTGTCTTTCCGATGTACGCCACTCCGCTGAATACCGTAACAATCACCGCCAGCCAGACCGCAGCGATTTTGACGACAATCGTCCAGACAGGTGTTTTTTCAACAGCGGGCTGCGTAAAGTTCGCCAATTGATACAGCACCGTGCATATCACCACAGACTGGACGAACATTTTAATCTTTCCGGCGGACGTTGCGGGGAATTTTTGCCCCTGCGACTCGCTGTATCCCCGTACAGCCGAGACGATAAACTCCCTTCCCATGATTACGACGACCATCCACGCCTGTACTCCGCTTGCCATTCCGCCGTTCAACCAGCCGGGGAGACTCCGCTCAAATTCGCCGACAAACCGCTCGTTGATCGCGTAGTTGGACCCCGCCAGCATAGCGAACGCCCCGACAACCAGCACCTTATCGACAAACGGGTCGGCAATCCGCCCGAATGCGCTTGTCAGGTTCCACTTCCGCGCGATCCACCCGTCGAGGATATCCGTAATGCCGGCGACGATATACAGGACGAACGCGGTATTGAGCAGCGCCTGCCCGCCGGCAGCGCCCTGCTCGTACAGCCCCAGCAGCACAAAAAACACAGCCGACAGGGCAATTCGCCCGACGGTCAGTTGGTTCGGCAGTTTCCAGTTCATGCGATACTATACTCCCGGCGACCTGCCTGCCGGATGGCAGGTATGAATGTAATCGCACCAGCCGGTTACTTTCCAATTTAAAACAGAGGAATACTTGTGCTCAATTGTAACAATGGGCATTCGAGTCAATGAAAGGGACACGAATCGTGCTGTCGCCACAATAAAAACAAAGGGATGCTCTTTCCGTCGGATTCGACGGAAGAAACATCCCTTTGTGCTTCTCTTACCGGCTACTGACTACCGGTTACTTCCTTCGGCGGCGAATCAACAGACTCGCCCCGCCAAAAGCCAGCAAGGCTAACGTCGTCGGTTCAGGAATGCGCGAGCCCGAAATCGTGTCGTTGTCCTCGCTGGCGAGCGTCACATTATTCATTGCCTCTTTTAATTTCACAGTGCCTACGCACACTTCCAGATCATCCGCGCCGCCGAAGAATGCTAGCACATCGGACTCGATCAACTCCTTAGATCGGTTGAAACTGAAATCGAACTTATCCGTATCCGTCCCGGGCGTAAACACAACCGTCTTGCTCCCAGCCTCATGGTTGACCACTAAGCTGAAGAACAAAGCACTGCCGTCGGGCAGGTTATCGAGCGTCTCTGGATCCTCATATGCGCCGGGAATAACATACTGTCTGGCAACATATGTTCCGCCTTCATCCAACGTCGCAGTATCCAGCAGTTCGAAGAGCATATCAAAGGAGGCTCCGACGGGCAGAGATTGCTCTCCGAAGCCCTGATCTCCAAAGATAATCGGGTCACGAGCCCTTGCGGTTGCCGACGCCTGCGTCAGACCGGGAGGAAAAGGGGGTAGCCCAAGCGTGATCGCCACCTCCGCAGTGGTTTTCATCTTGATTACCACGTCGGGACTATCGAGGAAGCTTCCGGTCGGATCCACTACCGCCTTGGAAAAGGCGGTCGTCCCGGGCGTGATGGGTGACACCTTGGAAACGGTGGCAATAACCGAGTTGGTTACAAGGGTGTTTGGAGGACCGCCACTGGCTGTAAGCTTCTCCTGGTGCTTCTTCTCAACGCTGCCTGCGTTACCATCGGCATCGGCTGTTGCCTTTACCGAACCAAATATAGTTGCCGAGCCCCCAGGATTAGGAATTGGCGGGCGGATGGTACGCTGGGCAGTGACTTTACCGCCTAGGCCAATCACATCGGCCATCAACACCGCGCCTGGTACGAGCAGACATGTAATCAACATCACAAACACCATGTCCAGAATTTTCTTGTATCTTGTCATTTCCGGAACTCCTGTTAACACGCTTCATGTAAGTGGCAATAAATCACAATTTCACCTTTCTCGAAAGAATCCATGGAAAATTATCCATTTCAACTTGGCCCAATCGTCTTAAGGCGGGTGAGAATATGGTAGATGTCTCATCGCCGGCTCCTTGCATAAGTAGTTCCTGGAAACCCAAGCGAATGCTTAGGCCCGGCTGGACGCGACATGGTGTGTGAAACTCGCCACGTGCGCCCAAACCCAAAGGCCGACGCAATCGCACGAGAATCTGACAATACTGACTGGGAAATCGGCCGGGCGACCTTGAGCAAGAGTGAATGAGCAGGATTCGCTCCCGCCCGGATTAAGTAAATCGCTCTACCGCTCCCGAATTGCGCCCCAGGTAAAAAAGTCGGAGGCACGGTTCAGCGGGAAACTCGACAGAACAGCCAAGGGCAGAAATCAAAGACAGTATATTCAATATACCCCAAAGAGATGAACCGCTCTGCCGCTTATCCGGTAAACCCAAACAGGATAAAGTATATTACCTTTTATGATTTTGTCAAGAAAAAACCGTGTAAACGCGGCGCGCCCCGAAAGAGAGCATGAAACAAGTCCCGCAAGGGATGCTGCGTACGTACCGAAAAAATGCCTTTTGCAGGGAACCTACGTTATAATGGGTGTTTATTTCAATAAAAGGAGCGTAAATTATGCGACATCGAAGACTCATCTGTGTACTGACGGCGATCTTGCTCTTATCCGGAGCGGCGACAGCACCGGCGGCAACGGCGGCAAAGACCGAAACGCAGTATTTAGCCCTCTTCATAGGCGGAAAAAAATCCGGATACGGAAAACACATCCGTCGGGTCGCCGACGGGAAGGTAACCACCTCCGAAACGATGGTCATCACGATGAGCCGTGGCGGTGCGACCATGACCGTCCGCCAGGTCGAACGATATGTCGAGACCACCGACGGCAAACCTCTGGCATTCAAGGCCGTCCAGGATATGGGTATCATGGCTTCCACGATCGACGGGGTTATAGACTCAAACGGTAAAATCAACGTTACCGTCACCACGGGACAAAGCGTCCAGAAGCGCACCATGGACTGGCCTGAAGGGGCGATGATGAGCGAGGCGCTGCAAATCCTGTCCAGGAAAAAAGGTCTGACAGAAGGCACGACCTACACCGCCAGTGTGTTCAGCGCCTCGCTTCTGAAGGCCATGGACGCGGAGGTTCGCGTCGGGCCTACAGGAAACGTGAACCTTCTGGGGCGCGTCGTATCACTGACGGAAGTTACAACTGTCTTAAAGGGACCCACCGGCGCGGTAACCTCTACCAGTTACGTGGACAAAAACCTGGAAGTCCAGAAATCCGTTATACCGATGCTCGGCATGAAGATGGAACTGGTCGCGTGCAGCCGGCAGTTCGCTTTGAGCGAAAACGATGTTGCGGATTTCCTGGACAGGTTCCTGCTTTCGCCACCCGAACCGCTGACGGGCGTCGCGTCGGCCGAGGAAATAACATATACGCTCGAACCGACCAGCCAACCTGCGGGTAAGGCGAAACTGCAATTTCCCACTACAGACAACCAGACGGTCCGCAAAGGTGAAAATGGCGTTTTTATCGTAACTGTCAGGCCCGTCAGGCCGGCAGCCGGAGCGATTTATCCCTACAAAGGTCAGGATAAGGTTGCTGTCTCGGCATTGAAGGCGACGCAATATATTCAATGCGACGACAAGAAGATAAAGGTACTGGCCCGCCAGGCTGTCGGCGATACCAAAGACGCCGCCCAAGCCGTAAGGAGAATAGAGAAGTTCGTCCGAAACTATATCAAAAAGAAAGACCTCTCGATCGGATACGCCTCCGCCGTTGAGGTCGCCGCCAGCCGACAGGGCGACTGCACCGAACACGCCGTACTGTCAGCCGCCCTCTGCCGGGCGGTCGGAATACCCGCCCAGATCGTTACCGGTATAGCGTATGTTGAGAGTTTCGGAGGCAGGGAAGGTATTTTCGGTCCTCACGCATGGAACCGCGTGCTGGTGGGAGAAAAATGGGTCGGACTGGACGCAGCGTTTGGCGTCTACGACGCCGGGCACATCGCGCTGGCCTTCGGCGACGGAAACCCCGACGAATTCTTCGGAATCATATCCACCCTGGGATACTTCAGAATCGCCAAAGTCGCTACTCAGAAGTAGCAGAAATACTTGCAGGGATACAGGGGATGCAAGGGATAAAAAACTTTTTTGTTTTTTTCTTAAAATACAATCTCCTGCATCCCTTGTATCCCTGCTATCTTTTAGCAACTTTGCCGGATCGGGTGCGTTTAAATACAAAAGCGTGTCATGGCATACGTTTTTAGATCATTGCGAATTTGTATCGTTGCAATCGTACTGGCGGCGGCTGCACCTGTATCGGCGCAGCAGGGCTGGTGGAACTACAACTGGCGTTACCGTCGCGAAGTAACGGTCTCCGACACTCCTGAAAAGAGTAACCTTCCCGGCGGCGAGATTGGTGTCGTAACCATGCCCACCGGCGGGCTTATGGAAGCCGACGGGCGAGACATCCGCATAACAACCGCAACAGGGACGCTTCTACCGCATCGAGTGCTGATGACAGGTCCGGGCGACAACGTTCGAGTCGCCTTCGCGCTGCGGCCACCCGTCAAAAAATACTTCGTCTATTTCGGAAACGCCAAAGCCGATACACCCAAACAGGAATTGACAATTCGCCGCGGCGTGTTGATGGAAACCTGGTCATATACAGGCGGAGGAATCGCCGATTTTCAGCAGGTCAGTCGGATATTCGACCAAAGCAAAAAACTCCTGGGAAGGGATTTCCGCAGAGATATTTTTCTTGGGCACAATCCCTTCGGGCCGCAGAATCGGCTTTGCAGCCTGTTCACCGGATACCTTATATGCCCCACCGAGGGCGAATATGTATTTTCCACCTCAAGCCAGGACGCATCCTTTCTGCTGATTGACGGAAAAGTGGTCGTTTCCAACGGACGACATCACCGACCCCAGCGTCGGGCGGTCAGGCAGGGACGCATCAAACTGACCGGGGGTCTGCACGAATTGAAGGTCTATCACGTCAGCACCGGCGGAAATCCGGTGATCGTGGCGGCGTGGCGCCCGCCGAATGCTCGTCGGCTTTGGAAAATCCCCCCGAGCGCCTTCGCGCCGGTCCTTCGGGCCGAACCGTCGATATTAGAGCGGTACGGACGGGCGCTGCACGCCGATTTCATTCCGCGCCACGCCGGAGAGGCCTTTCTGTCCAATCGCTACTTCCAGCGATATGTATTCGAGGCCTTGCTGAAGGGGCGTTTCGGCGGCAAAGGTGAATATCACTGGGACTTTGGCGACGGTCAGAAGTCATCGGATGAAAAGTGCGAGCACGTCTATCTCCGCGAAGGGCCGTACAAAGTAACACTGACCGCCAGGGTCGCCGGACAGACGCTGGAACGCACAAACGTAATATACGTCTGTCGGGCGTGGGATAAAGTTACGAAGAACCTTCTAGACCCGCCTGCCGATTATGCCCGCATCGTCTCGAGTTATGATTTCTCCGCTGCCGACCCGCGCGATATCGCCGGCGCTGTTATTCTGTTCAACCGTACGGGACTGAATGATGCGATAATCCGAGCAGGCGATGCGCTTGTCGGTCGCGACAAAGCCCCGGCGTCCGCCCTGCGCGAGGCGATGGGCATCTATGCCGATGTGCTGATCAAAACCGCCAAAGCCTCCCCTGCGGGCCGTATGGCCGACCGCGCCAGTGACGCACTGCTGAAAGCGGCGAAGATGACCACTGCACCTGACGCAGCGGCCGAGATGACGGCGCGCGCCGGAAGGGTCGCTTTAAATGATGATAAGGCCGACCGGGCGATGCGAATTTTCACACAGACGATTGAAAAATACGCCGCATTAACCACTCACAGCGCCATCCGAGATGCGAAAATCGGAATCGGTGACGTCTGGCGCCTTCGCGGAAACTACGACAAAGCCGCCGAAGCGTACCGTTCAGCCGGATATATCAAAGGCGATGCGAAGATGAAACCGGCAGTGCGAAAGGGCAACCTTGCACGCCACGCCGAGGATTACCTCCGCCGTAGATTATTCGACGATGCAGCCGAGACTTTGGACAAATGGGAATACGAATTCCCCGCAGACAAACTGGAGGGTTTCTCGACGCTAATTCGCGCAAAACTGGCAATGGAGCGAAAGCAATACGCCGACGCAGCCCGTCAGGCCGAACAACTCGCCAAAGTCAACCCACGCAGCAACTATGCCCCCGAACTGCTTATGCTGGCCGCCAAGGCATATACCGCAATGGGCAAAAACGACCTGGCCCAGAAAACGCTACAACGGGTCGTCAAGTACTACCCCGAATCGCCCCTGGCGGCGAAGGCAGAGAAGGCGATTTCGCCGAAGTAGAAGTAAATGCTCCGTCCCCTGTCCCAATCCTGTTCGGCACTCAGTTTGCATCGAGCGAATCATACCAAATTGATCCCAGAAAAAAACTTCTAAATTCTCCAAATTACCTATTGCGCCAGGCTTAACAACATGTTTTCATACCGGCATGGCCGGCAAAAAACGAGATAAACCCAAAAGCAAAGATCTCCGGGGATTCAAGTACTTCAAGGTTCTCTCCGGCATGTTGGAGACGTTGCACCAGGCCGGCTGTGAACGCGACCGCGCACATAACCGCATCCTCCACATGGACCAGTACATGACCCTTCTGCTGATGTATATGTTCAATCC
>JAXHSV010000041.1:0-16789 GCA_034190305.1 Planctomycetota bacterium
CCAGCGACGCCCCCGCATAGGCTGCCGGAATCAGCGCCGCTGCGAAAAAACGTATCCCCGCAAGCAGGCCTAAAACCATCCCAAGAAAACTTGTGGCGAGGATTATACGCTTGACGGATTTGTATTCCAGCACACCGTAACCGGTCGGCTGGAGCGAATCTGAAGGCTCGGACCATTCATCGGCCAGAACCGAAGGCATATTCTCATCGAAGATATTACCGATTTCTTCTTCAATATCGGTCTGGACCTGTTCGGTCTGTTCTGAGGGTTCCGTCATGGCAGGCTGGGGCGACGAGTCATATTGTTCGGGAGTAAGATCAATCTGATCTTCCCATGACGATTCGGGCGGAAGGTCGATTTTTTCCTCCCTTTCGGCGGGTAGGCTGTCGGTCTGATCCGGTTCCAGAGGCACCAGGTCCGGTAACGCCTCGTCATCCCGCTCGTCCGCCGTCGGTGTTACATGGCGTTCCGGTATCGAGGTTTGCGGCCGGCTGCGCTCGACAGGCTTTGGGCCTGTCGCATCCCCGCCAATGGTCCGGACTGCTCCGCACACCGGGCAGGAAACCTCTTTCCCGGCTTCGGTGTCGGGCACGCTAAACAGTTGGCCGCAGGAAGAATTCGGACACATCACCAGAATCGGCATCTCGTGCTTCCTCTTTCGGGCCTTTGCTAAGCTGCGGCAAGAGACAGCAGGCAACTGTCAATAATTCACCAGCACACCTCTTGCGACGTCATCTGTAATCAGGCCTTTATCCAGAAGGTCTTTTATCGATTGTCTCATTGAGATCATACCGGCTTTACCGCCCATATGTATTATATTTCGCAGCATGAACGAGTCCCGGTTGCGAATGACGTTCCTGACGGCGTCGGTGGCGATTAAGACCTCGCAGGCGACTTTTTTACCGCCGTCGGTTGCCGGAACAAGTTCCTGATGGATCACCCCCTTCAAAGCGGCCGACAGCATGTACCTGAGGTGGTTCTGGTCCTCTGTCGGGGCGTAACTGATAATCCTTTCAATCATTTTGTCGATTGAAATTATGTGTAGCGTCGAGAGAACCAGCGAGCCGGTTTCTGCGGCGGTCATTGCAATTTTAATCGTATCGTAATCCCGCATTTCGCCGATTGCGATTACATCCGGGTCCTGCCTGAGGGCGGCGCGGAGTCCGCTACTGAAAGATTTTGTGTCTCGCCCGACTTCACGCTGGCGGATGATGCTCATCCTGTTGATGTGAACGTTCTCAACGGGGTCTTCAATCGTGATGATGTGCTTTTGATGGTGCACATTAATCTCATTGATGATGGCGGACATTGTCGAGGTTTTACCCTGGCTGGTGCTTCCCGTTACAAGCACCAGGCCTTTGGTTTCGCCGGCGAGGCGTTTGGCGACGGGGGGAAGACCTAATTCGTCGAGCGACTTGACTAATTCGGGCAAAATGCGAATGACGACTCCGACAGCCTGATCGTTCAGGCTGATGTTGACCCTGTATCTGCCCTGCCCGTCCGAGATCATCAGGTCGTAATCCATCCGTTTCCTGAATTCCTCAACCTGGTCGGGCGTGAGCATCTCGAACGCTATCTGCTCGCTCAATTCCGGAGTTACTTTACCCTCCGTCAGGGGGACAAGGTCCCTTCCGATCCGTAAGAGAATCGGAGCTCCGATACAGATATGGATGTCCGTAGCCTTCCTGTCTTTGGCCTGTTGAATCAGATTTTTTATTCCCTGCGGTATCATTTCGTTCACCTCTGCTTACTCGCCCCCGCTGAGGCCGACCGCTGAAGAAAGTCTTTGTACCGTAGCGGTAGCGGCGAGTCGGAGGTCATCGGTCCTGCCGGCATGGAGATGATGCCAGGCGAGTCCGGCGACCATAGCGGCGTTATCGGTGCAGTACTTCATATCCGGTATGCGGACAGCGACCCCAAGTTTCCCGCCGAGTTGAACAACCGCCCTGCGCAGTGCTGAGTTTGCGGCTACGCCTCCGCCGACGATGATCGTCCGCACGGCGGCGCCGGCGGCCTGGACCGCCCGCCGGATTTTTATCCGCATCACATCCACCATGGCGGCCTGGAAGGAAGCGGCGATGTCGGCAATGTCCTGTTCGCTGAGATGTTCGACGCCCTTTTCGACGCCTTCGCGGACCGCGCCGGGCACGCCGTTGACGTGGTACAAAACGGCTGTCTTGATGCCGCTGAAGGAGAAATCCAGCGATTGGCCTTTCAAAAGCGATCGCGGGAATTTTATCGCGTCGGCCCGTCCGCCGCGTGCTGCCTGCTCGATTGCAGGGCCGCCGGGATGACCCAGATTCAGAATGGTGGAGACTTTATCGAACGCCTCGCCCGCGGCGTCGTCGATGGTCGCGCCGAGCAGTTCCAGGTCCATCGGCGAACGGCACAGGTAAAGCGAGGTATGCCCGCCCGATGCTATCAGAGCAACGGCGGGATATTCGATCGGATCGGAATCCATGGCGGGGGAATATGCGTGAGCGTGAATGTGATTGACGCCTATCAGGGGAACCCGCCAGACCCACGCCAGGGTTTTGGCAGCCATCAGTCCGACCAGCAGCGAGCCGATGAGTCCCGGTCGGTTTGCGACGGCGACGGCTGCAACGCAGGCAGGTGCAGCACCGGCTTCGGCGAGCGCCCGGGAGATTACGGGACCTATCGCCTCGGTGTGCGCCCTGCTTGCGATTTCGGGCACGACCCCGCCGAAGCGGGCGTGCAGGTCTGACTGGGAGGCGACTACGCTGGAGACGACTTCCCGCCCGCCGGCCTGTTCGGTAGTTCCGTCGGCTACGACGGCGCAGGCGGTCTCGTCGCAGGTGCTCTCGATGCCCACCAGGACGGTTCTTAGGGATGTTTTCGCGGTGCGTTCGCTCATGGTTTCAGTGCGCTTTCGGTTGTGTTGGCCGGTCGGGTTGCAGGCAGAGGAAGGTTGCGCAGCAACTTCAGCGCCTCGGCGAGTTGGGCGTCGGTCGCCAATATTGAGCGTTTCAGTTTCAACGCTCGCATCGCCCTGGCCGGGGCGCGTATGCGGGGGGGTGTTGCGACCATCGCCCTGACCCGCAGCAATTCCAGTCGTTCGCTTTCAGCGACGGTGAGTCTGACCTGTACGTCGGGTTTCAGGCCCGGACGTTTTGGCCTCGGGCGGGTTGTAGCTTGACTCGGCTGGGTCGCGGTCGAGGGCTGAGTTTCGCTCATTTGTGTGGCCGCCGGAGCGGTGGCGGACGGTTCGGCGAGGAAATATTCGCCGGTGGTCAGGTGCAGTTCGCCCAGTCCCCTGCCCAGGCTGAATGTCTTTTGAACGGACCACTTCCCGTAACTTTCGGTCCCAACCAGCACCGCCCTCCTATGGGCCTGCAGAGCGCCGGCGACGATTTCAGCCGCTGAGGTGGTTTTGGCGTTTATCAGCACCACCATCGGCGCCGGTGGATAAGTCCCGTCGCTATGGGCGTAGTGGGCGCTTCGCCTGTTTCGCCGTTCGACGGTTCGCACGATCAGCCCGGCGGTGATGAACCTGTCGGCTGTTTCGACAGCGATCGACAGCGTCCCGCCGGGATTGTCCCGCAGGTCGAGTACGACTCCTCCGGGGCGGTCCAGTCGGCGAAACAATTCATGCAGTTCAGCGGGCGTGCGATCGACGAATTCGCTGATGCGGAGGTAGAAGATGCCCGCCTGTTTGTCCAGCGTGCAGTCCCATCGCCCGTCTTCGTCGCGGACGATTCCGGTAACGCTTCGCCTCTCCAGGCGCACGGGCGTCAGTTGTCGCGTGAATTCTTTACCGCTGTTTCGGCGCAGCCGAAGCGTGACGGGCCGCTCCCGGGGCGACCGGAGCAGTCGGCGGGCATGGTCGAGCGTCAGATAGGGTGATTCGATTCCATTAATGGCGAGAATTTCCATAGGCGCGAAGATTTCGGCGTCGCAGGCGGGACTGTCCGGAACCGGTCCGACGACCATAAGCCTTCCGGCATCGGTGGTTATCCGCAGACCCGTATCCAGCCAGTTTCCAGCCACCCGGTTTCGAAAGGTTTCCTCGCTGTCGGGTGGTATGTAGGTGGAGAACTCATCGACCTGTCCGGCCATACCTTCTATAGCGCCCCGGCAGGCCCGACTGACGGTCGTCGGGGGGTAACTTTCCTGTGAGATGAGTTTGTACGCCCTGACGGCCACCGCCAGGTCGCGCGCGGCTGGGTCGTCATCACGGACGGGAATGTGTAAAGGGCGACGGCGGGAAAGAAACAACGCCAGTCCCGCAAGGGACAGAGCAATGACCATCCAGATGAGGTTGCGCCAGGACATAGGGATTTTCGATTTTTAATTTTCGATTTTTGATTTCAAAAAAGACTATCACAAAGGCGACGAGTCAAATCGAAAATCAAAAATCAAAAATCGAAAAATGGGCAGAGGCGGATTTGAACCGCCGACACCGTGATTTTCAGTCACGTGCTCTACCAACTGAGCTATCTGCCCGGCCTTACGGATTCAACTTTACTGCAAATCACACTACCGGTCAAGGTTTGGATCTCGCCGGATGGCGTCAAGTATTGCGTTTAACCCGGCGCACAAAGTTAACGCGTCCCTATGAGGAGCACCTTACGAACCGCGACCGCAAGGGAACGGTCAGAAAAAGCATCGACGTCGGAATGACCGCTCCCTTGCGGTCGAGGCTTGTTTATTTCCCAACGAACGCCTGAACCGTCTTTCAGGAAATTGTCGCCAACTTACACACAACTCTTTACGCCATCGACGAATGCGGCGCGCTAATCCGACGGATACTCAGGTCTGAAATTTACCCGCTTAATAACGCTTTGGTTCGAGAACCACACCAGCGCCGTCTGCGCCCACAACCGGTGCATCAGGACCTCGTCCAGCGTTATGTCCCTCAGGCCGTAGCCTATCGTAATCTTTCCTTCTTCGTCTTGTCTGGGCACCTCCACGATGGTTCTTCCCACGACAAGTCCCTCGAAGTCCGCCTCTTTTACCGGTTCGTATTCGGTCCGCCGGACCAGCATCACCTTTGCCTGGCGGCGCAGAGGGATAACCGCAGCGGGCTTATCTTCGCCCGGTTTGTCCGGGTCGGAAGGAATCAGTGTAAAGGCAGTGGTTATAAACTGTCTATCCTGTCCGATTTCGCCGACGCTGGAGAAGAAAATTTGCCCTGTTCGAGTATCCAGCGTCTTTCGGGAGAATAGTCCGGTCCCGACGACCTGGCGTTTATCCGCCTTTGCCAGTTTTTCCAGGTCCCCGTCGGTCTTTTCAAGATCGATTTTCATGGCTTCGGCGGCTGCGAGGGCCTTTTTGAAACCGGCGACGGTCTTGAGATCGTCGATGACCTGTTTTCGGATTTCCTGATCCGGATGCGTCGGGGCGTGTGCGGCCTGGGCCTGCACCAGACGCCACAGAAGTCTTCCTTCCCGCTGCCCGGAAACGTACATGACGCGGTCGAAATCGCCGCCGGGTTTGATAAGCGGCGAGTGTTTTTTTTCGCCCTGCTGAAAAACCTCCGCAGTCGCCGCGATCGACAGCAGGCTCTGCCCGCCCGGTCCGGTTCCGGATTTGAGTCCCGCCCGCCCCAGAAGTTCGTTGCGATAGATTTCGGTGAATCCCGTCATTCCCGTCCGTCCCGCCGAGATGGGAACAAGATTGACCGGTTCGGACGCAAAAATCGCCTCGCTCAAACCGTCGCACGTAACCCATTTGACAGGCGGGCACTTGGCCTGTTCACCGATGCGCTTCAGCGCTTCGCCGAGACTGATATCGCCCCATGGCTTGATCCTGACGACCACTTTCTTATCGAGTGTGAATTTTTCGTGCTTTCCGAAAGGAAAGACAATCTTCACCTTTGCGAGTTCTTCGAGTTCCTCGATAACCGCTTCGATGGAGGCCTCGGCGAAGGGAAGCGTTCCGACCTTGCGGTCCAGAATGGCGTCAGCCGGGTGTATCATCGCCTTGACGGCGGCGGCGTAGGGATCGTCGGAATCGGCAAATTGCCGGATCGTCCCCCTGGCAAGCGAGGCTATATCACTCATCCCGGCATTAATGGCGCCGGGCATGAAGACCTGCCGGATTTTCGGCTTGGCCTGACTGAACGACTCGAAGGGAACTTCGCGGAATTTTTCCTCCGCCGGTTCGGCCGGCTCGGTGTCGCTCGGTTGGGTTTCGCTCGGTTGGGTTTCGCTCGGTTGGGTCTCGCTCGGCGCGGTGGAGGTCGTCGGGACAGGGATGCGTTTTTTCAATTCGCCCCGATGCTCATTCCAGTAATCCATCATATTATCGTCGCGCGGCTCGACGGCGCGGGCGACAATATCCTCGTCGATGAACAACCATGCGACGTCCAGACGGTTGGGAACGCGATATCCGAAACCGAAATCTGTCTTGTTTTCCGGGCCTTGGGCAAAAAGGTGCCTGTACCGTTCGAATTGCCTCAAGACGGCCTCTTCAGACGGTTCGGGCACGTCGGCGGTAAAATCTTTCGCCGGAAACGCCACCATCGCCAACCCGATGCGCTCGCGTAAATCGCCGAAGGCATGACGAAGTTCCGGGATGGACGGCGTAGTGTTAATTTGCGCCGTCTCGAACGCCGTTGTAACCATCAGGTAATTCGCCACCGCCCGTCGCAGATGCTCTTCGGTGTAGCGATTCTCTCGCAAATTGGCCAGTTCCCGCCGGTACGCCTCGCCGATGAGTCCTGATTCAGCCAGTAAGGACTCCACCTGGTTCTGTCTGATGGTGATGTCCATCCGCCCGGCTTCATGAAGCAGCAACATCCACGTCAGGCCGGCATTTTGGTTGCTGTTAATCTGCCGGAACGCGGCGAAGGCGCCCTCTCCGGTCCGCCGACCCATCCCCATCCCCAGCGACCGGCTCAGAAGGGCCAGGTCAACCTCCGCCGACTGTTGCATCCGAATAGTAACTTTCTCATCATTGACGTAGCCGATGACCGCATCACGGTCTCGCCCTCTGCCCAGGCCTTGAAAAAGCGTAGGCATCAGAAACGCCACCATCAGCACCACCATGACCAACAAAACCATCTTTTGCCGACGACGAAAGAAACCAAGTGCCATAATATCGCTCCGTATCAACTAATCGAGAACCGTAGTGAACCTCACGAGTATAAGCAGATAATGCGATGTTGCAATGACTAATACTTCAATGGAAACTTGCTTCAATAAAATGGTGTTTGACGTCGAAATAAGAATCGCGAAATCCGAATATCGAAACCCGAAACAAATTCGAAATTATAAATCCAAATGTTCCAAACACCCTGAATATCGGGTATGGCAGTTTTTGTTTTGAACATTGAAGTTTTTGGATTTCGATATTGTTTCGTATTTCGAGCTTCGTGTTTCGGATTTTGATATTCGGATTTTGGCTTTATCCTTTGATTACCCCCATCGGCCTGAGGCGGGCGACCTTCCGCGCCAGTCCGGCGGCGACGACTACATCGACGACGTTGTGGACGTCCTTGTATGCGTCGGGTTGTTCTTCCGCCAGTCCGCTCCTTCCCCGGGCGCGAGCGATGATACCTGCCTCGGCCAGTTCGACGTCTATTCGCCTGCCGGCAGCGGCGCGGATGGCTGCCTTTCGGCTCATAACACGACCGGCGCCGTGGCAGGTAGAACCAAACGTCTCGCGCATCGCTGCGTCCGTCCCGGTCAGAACGTAACTGGCTGTGCCCATGTCGCCGGGAATCAGCACCGGCTGACCGATCCGACGGTACCGAGGTGGTAATTCCTCATTTCCAGGCCCGAAGGCCCGGGTGGCACCCTTGCGATGCACGCACAATTTCCGCGGTTTTCCGTCCACCTCGTGCGTCTCTATTTTGGCGATGTTGTGGGCCACGTCATAGACCTGGCGCAGAGACAGCGATTCGACCGATACGCCGAAGTGATGCGCCACCGCCTTTCGCGCCAGGTGGGTGAGCAACTGGCGATTGGCCCAGGCGTAATTGGCCGCTGAACGCATCGCACCGAGGTATCGCCGGCCTTCCGGGCTTTCGACCGGGGCGCAAACCAGTTGACGGTCCGGAAGCGTGATGCCTAATTTCTCCGGCGCCGACCGCAGAGATTTTATGGCATCGTCGCAGACCTGGTATCCCAGGCCTCTGGAACCGGAATGAATCATCACGCAGACGCCCCCGACGGAAAGTTCCATAGCCTCGGCTGACGATTCGTCGAATATTTCCTCGACGACCTGGACCTCGACAAAGTGGTTTCCCGCACCGAGCGTTCCGCACTGGTCGCGTCCCCGGCGATAGGCGACCGGCGAGACGGCGTCGGGGTCCGCTCCGTCCAAAACCCCGCCGGCTTCGGTGGCGGCCAGATCCGCTTCATCGGCAAGGTCCATCTCCGCCAGGTATTTCGGACCGGACAGACATAACTTACGCAATTCCTTATCGCTGAATTTAAACTGCCCGCCGACGCCGACGCCGCAGGGAATGTCGCGGAACAACTGGTCAACAAGCGATTTTATCCGCGGGCGGACCTGCCCGGCTGTAAGATCGCTTCGCAGCAGGCGGACGCCGCAGTTGATGTCATATCCCACCCCGCCGGGCGAGACTACCCCGCCGGCTGCGACATCCATAGCCGCAACGCCACCGATGCAAAAGCCGTAACCCCAGTGAATGTCCGGCATAGCAAGCGACGCGCCGACGATTCCCGGAAGCGTAGCGACGCCGGCGACCTGATCGGCGGCCTGCTCGCCGCGAATGTGGCTCATCAGTTTCTCGTCGGCGTAAATAATCCCGTCCACGCGCATCCCGGGACGGGAACCTCTCGGTATCCGCCAGCGGTACTCGTCAATCTGCTCTATCCTGATGTCTGTCGCCTTGCCCATTTGACACCT
The DNA here is from genome assembly GCA_034190305.1 of Planctomycetota bacterium. Classification (GTDB taxonomy): domain Bacteria; phylum Planctomycetota; class Phycisphaerae; order SM23-33; family SM23-33; genus JAUWNJ01. The sequence goes on from JAXHSV010000041.1 coordinate 8,839, forward strand.
CGAAGTGGGCCGCAGAAGCGCAGTGAACACAAAGAAAAATTTCTTCTATATTATTCTCTGTAACCTCTGTGTCTCTGCGGCGCATTATACATCCAGAATCACTCTTCCAACCCACCGATTACCTTCGCGGGCGACTTTCAGTTGATGATATGTAACAGCCTTGATTTCTTCGGCCAGTTCATGCCGGGACGGGTCGTAAGGCTCGCCGACAACTTCGGCGGCAACGGCCGTCTCGTCAATCCGCTCGACGCTGACGCCGGCGACGAGGAATTTCTCCAAATTGAAAAGGCGAAGGATTTCCGACAGGAAATCCACCAGCAGCGATTCGACGTTTTCGGCTTCTGCCCGGATTTGCAGTTTCTTCTGCCTTTTTACTTCGCTGCGCGGGCAGATTACCCCGGACAGACCTTCGCCCATCGCCTCGAACATCTCGCCCAGGGTCTCGGCGCGCGCCTCCAGACCCACATCGGCGGTGTGTTCAAATGTCCGACAATGCTTGGCCATTTCACTGCCTATCTATGATTCTAACCGAAGTTGCGATAAGATACCCGTATGATCCTCGGTTCACACCTTAGTATTTCCGGCGGTTTGCATCGGGCGCTGGAGTCAGCCGGTGATTACGGGTTCGATTGCGTAGCAATGTTCGTCCGCAACCAGCGTCAGTGGCGCGCCGGGGCGCTTAGCGACGAAGCGATTGCGACGTTCCATGAAGTTCGCCGCCGGCTGAAAATTGCGCCCGTGGTCGCGCACGGATCGTACCTTGTGAATCTGGCCGGTAAACCCGACGTTCGCCGAAAATCCATCATTGCGATGAGCGACGAACTTGACCGCTGCGAACGATTGGGAATCGAGTACCTGGTGTTTCATCCCGGTTCGCACGAAAATGAGGACGAAGGAATCGCCCTGGTCGCCGAGGCCTTGGGCGAAATCGTTGCCGAAATACGGGGAAAGACGAAAATCCTCATCGAGACCACCGCCGGGCAAGGCCACTACCTCGGGCGCACCTTCGAGCAGATTGCCGAGATACTGGCGAGGCTTGAGCGGCAGAAGCGGTTCGGCGTCTGCCTGGACACCTGCCACATTTTCGCCGCCGGTTACGACATCCGAACGCCCAAAGCCTATCGCAAGACCGTGGACGAATTCGATAAGGTTATCGGGATTGGGCAACTACTGGCAATTCACCTGAACGATTCGGTCGGGGAATTAGGCAGCCGGGTTGACCGTCACACCCATATAGGAGAAGGAAAAATCGGCCTGGCGGGTTTCGCCGAGATTCTCAACGACCGGCGCCTTGCGGACCTGCCGATGATCCTCGAGACGCCCAAGGGCGCCGACGAGGCCGGGCGCGACTGGGATGATCTCAACGTTGCATCGCTGCGCGGGCTTGTGCAATGATTACTAACCCGAATATTGCACCACAAAGGACACACCTGCCTGCCGGAAGGAATTTACAGAAAAGAATTTACATTACCGCAGGCATACGTGAACCGATCTAGTGCTCCGTCATTGATAAATCTGTGAACAATTCCGGGCGTTGTTTTTTCGACACAGAGACACAGAGGAACAGAGAGATAGAAAAACAGAGGTTTTTATTACATTCTCTGAATCTCTGCGTCTCTGTGTCGTACAACCATACTGACAGATTTAAGGTTGACAAAGTACTAGCGGGATATTATCGTAGCCGGAAATTGAATCCCCGCCAACGCATTCATAATCCATGCCCTGTCGAATTTATTCATTTTCACCACATACAACTTTTTCCCAACGGTTTGCAACAGGATTTCCACAAATTGTGATCGGAGTGGTGGTAACACCCAAGATATGGTGTAAATTCCTTTTTTCGTAAGGCTATATTCAATGTTGCTTCCTGTTGAGTAATTTTTTTATTGGAAGCAACTCATTTCTAAAACGCTAGTTACAAAAAACCGCTATATTATGGGAAAATAGTGCTTGACTACCTCAACATATTGTGTATTTTCATCAGTTGCTGAATAATGAAATGGAAAGGCTTTTTATCGACTCTGTTTCAGGGCCTTTGAGAAAAACCGTCCGGGGCTTGGCGATAAAAGGGTCCCGCTTGGCAAGCGGTGGGAGATTCACCTCGGTTGAGATTATTTTTGTCGGTTTTACCATTATATTTTTTCATATTTTTCAAGAGGTTTTTATGGCAATTCATTCTTCTCCTTCAATACTGGCAGGTCAGGACAATATCGATAACGCCGGTCCGGTTCGCGATGCGCCGGACGGCTTGGTGATTGAGAGGCATTTCTGTCCGGAGGGGGTCAATCCTTTCGATCAGGTAACGTGGAGGAAGCGGTCCGCGACAATAAAGGACGAAAACGGCGAGGTTATATTCCGTCAGGATGACGTAAAGGTTCCGGAGCAGTGGAGTCAGTTGGCAACAAACGTTGTCGTCAGCAAGTATTTCTACGGTGAGCAGGGCTCGGAAGAGCGCGAAAATTCGGTGCAGGAGTTGGTCCATCGCGTCAGTCGGACCATTTCCGACTGGGCCCGCGAGGACGGTATCTTCGCTTCGGACGCCGACGCCGATACTTTCTACGACGAACTGACCTGGCTGTGCCTGAATCAATATGGAGCCTTCAACTCTCCGGTATGGTTCAACGTCGGTCTTTTCGACGTCAAGGGCGTGGAAGGTTCGGAAGGTAATTTCCACTGGGACAAGCAGGGCAAGTCTCCGGCCAGGACGCTTCATGGCTACAAGTATCCGCAGTGTTCGGCATGCTTCATTCAGAGTGTTGATGACACCATGGAAGACATTATGCGCCTGGCGTCTTCGGAGGCGATGTTGTTCAAGTACGGCTCAGGGACAGGTACGGACCTTTCGACGCTCCGCTCGGAAAAGGAGAAACTCTCCGGCGGCGGCAAACCTTCGGGGCCGCTGAGCTTCATGCGCGTCTTCGACCAGATAGCCGCTGTGGTCAAATCCGGCGGAAAGACTCGTCGAGCGGCAAAGATGCAGTCGCTCCGCTGCGATCATCCGGACATCCATGAGTTTATCGAATGTAAGGCCAGGGAAGAGAAGAAGGCATGGGCGCTCATAGAAGCCGGTTACGAAGGGAACTACAACGGCGAGGCCTACGGTTCGGTGATGTACCAGAACGCCAACCTGTCGGTCCGCGTAACGGAGGAGTTTCTCCATGCCGCGGAAAATGAACAGGAATGGTGCACTTACGCCGTTACGGACCCTGATAAAGTTATAAACCGGCACAACGCATCCGAATTGTTCAGGAAGATGGCGGCCAGTTGTCATATCTGCGGCGATCCGGGCGTGCAGTACGATACGACGATTAACAACTGGCACACCTGCCCTGTCAGCGGGCGGATAAACGCCTCCAACCCATGCAGCGAGTACATGTTCCTGGACGATTCGGCGTGCAACCTGGCGAGCCTGAACCTTATGAAATTCCGTCGTCCGGACGGGTCGTTCGACGTGGAGAGTTTTCGCCAAGCGGTGCGCATATTTATCATCGCACAGGAGACGCTGGTCGATCACGCCAGTTATCCGACAGAGAAGATATGTCGCAACAGTCACGATTACCGCCCGCTCGGGCTTGGTTACGCAAACCTAGGCGCGCTTCTGATGAGCCTGGGATATGCTTATGACAGCGATCAGGGTCGGGCCGCCGCTGCTGCAATAACTGCGATAATGACGGCAGAAGCCTACGCCACCAGCGCCGAACTGGCAAGTCAACTTGGACCTTTCCCCGAGTTTGCCCCGAACCGCAGGGCGATGATTAACGTGATGCGGATGCACCGTCAGGCCGTCGAGGACATCGACCGGACCGTCTGCTCGCAGGAAATGATCGAAGCGGCCAAGTCCGGCTGGGATGAAGCCATATCGGCAGGTCTGTCCAGCGGATATCGTAACGCCCAGGCCACTCTGCTTGCGCCGACCGGAACTATCGGGTTCCTGATGGACTGCGACACCACCGGTATCGAACCGGACATCGCGCTGGTCAAGTACAAGATGCTTGCGGGGGGTGGGATGTTCAAACTCGTCAACCAGACCGTCCCGCTGGCGCTGGAGAAACTCGGTTACGATAAAGAACGCATCGGGCGGATACTCCGGCACATCGAAGAGCACGACACTATCGAAGGTTCGCCCGACCTGAACGAAGAGCACCTGTCGATCTTTGACTGTGCGTTCAAACCGGTCAACGGCGGCAGGTCGATTCACTACACAGGGCATCTGCGAATGATGGCTTCGGTTCAGACTTTCCTGTCCGGCGCAATATCCAAAACCGTCAACATGCCTAAGGACTCAACCATCGACGACATCGTCGATGTTTATACCAGCGGATGGAAAATGGGCCTCAAGGCCGTGGCCATCTATCGTGACGGTTCGAAGGTGTCCCAGCCGGTGAATCTCAAAAAAGACAAAGATAAATGCAAGGTCGAGGAGCCTGAAAAAGTCGAAACCGAAACGTCTTCGCCCAAGGCTTCTCCCCGCCGGAGGCGCCTTCCGGCAACGCGCCAGTCGCTGACACACAAGTTCGAGGTTGGCGGGCACGAGGGGTACATCACCGTTGGGCTTCATGACAACGGCGAACCCGGCGAGGTCTTCATCACCATGGCAAAGGAAGGCTCGACCGTCGGGGGCATGATGGACGCTTTCGCAACGGCCATCAGTTTGTGCCTCCAGTACGGCGTCCCTCTGGAGGCGCTTACGAGGAAGTTCTCACACCAGCGTTTCGAACCGGGCGGGATGACCGCCAATCCGGACATCCCCTTCGCCAAGAGTATCGTGGATTATGTTTTTCGCTGGTTGGACATGAGTTTTCTTAACCGGGCCGGCAAGACCGCCACGGTAGAGCGCACGGCAGGTCGCGGCGGTTCATCAGCAGCTCCGGTTTCTGCGGGTGGCAGCAGGGATGATTCAGCCCCCGGGATGCGAGGCGCCGTCGGGGTCGTCGGCAGGGAGGCATCGACCCCCGGCGCCGATTTGCTGCAAGGCGACGACGGTGGAAACGGTGGAAATGGTGGTTCCGACCGCAACAGTGCCGAGGTGGCGACTGCGAGTCTGACGGATACGCGAACAGCCCAAACCGTCAACCGTATCGATAAGCAGTTTTCGCATTTCCAGGAAGACGCTCCGCCGTGCGACGTCTGTGGAGCGATCACGGTGCGAAACGGAAACTGCTACAAATGCTTCAACTGCGGCGCATCGCTGGGATGCAGCTGACGACAGGAATTTGCTCAAGAAATTGGGGCGAACCTGCCGAAGATGTAAAACGTAAAAATTATAGGAAAAATTGGATAACCGTTACGGTCTGAAATGTCCGCTGCACCCACTTATGGTGTAGGTCTCCCTCCACCTGCACCGAGGGTTGCGGCTAGTAGGGGCGATTCTCAGGTCTCCCTCCGCCTGGGTGTCGCCCTTTTTTTATGGTGGAACAGGTTTTCAGACTGTGTCAATCTATGCAACTGCTAAAGCAGGCTACAAACCTGCGCCGTCTTTGGTAGAATCTTCCGGGATCATCGAAAGGATAAGAGCATGGAAGATTTCATTTGCGGAAAGTCGTTCGTCGTCGGAGACAATATCGACACCGACCAGATAATCCCGGCGGAGTATCTTTCGTACAACCCCGCCGATGCCGCCGAACGCAAATACTTTGGAAAGTACGCCCTCAGCGGCGTCCCGCCTACCGGTTCAGGTCTGCCTGACGGAAATATCCCGTTTGTCGCGAGCGACGCTTTCAAAAGCCAGTTCGTTGTGGTCATCGGCGGGAAGAACTTCGGTTGCGGCTCATCGCGCGAGCATGCCCCGTTGGCGCTGGCCGAAGCGGGAATCCAGGCCGTCGTAGCCGAATCATACGCGAGGATATTCTATCGCAACAGCGTCAACGGCGGATACCTCGTCCCTTTCGAGACGCCGCGACGACTTGTCGAAAATTTCGCCACCGGCGACGAAATAGAAATAAACCTCTCCGGCTCAACATTGAAAAACCTGCGAACCGCTGAACAGTTCGACTTATCGCCGCTGGGCGACGTTGCCGGAATTATCGCCGCCGGCGGAGTCTTCGAATACGCACGAGAGCAGGGAATGTTGTAGAAGTCCACGAATTACACGAATTGCACAAAAGTAGAAGAAGAAAGATAAAGTAGTCCACAAATTACATGAAATAAAATAAGGTGGAAAACAAGACAAAGATAGACTTCCGCGAAATCGACGGAGGAGTGGTTATTCCGGTGAAAGTCGTTCCGGGTTCTTCGCGGGATCGGGTTGTCGGCGTGCTGGGAGATTGCCTGAAAATTGCAACGTCTGTCCCCGCCGAGAAGGGTCGGGCCAACAAGGCCGTCGCCTCCATACTGGCAAAGGCGCTGGGCGTTAGCAAAAAGGACGTAGCGCTCATATCAGGCCCGACGAATCAGCGGAAGGAATTTCGCATCGCCGGATTGTCGGCGAAGCAGGTGACCAGCCGCCTGGAAAAATTAGGGTAAATGGGGCCTTGTTCAATTCAGGGTAACACTATGATGCAAAAGATTCTCATTCAATGTTTTGTAACAGGCCCCCGCTTCAGCGGGGGTATATAATACCGGGCGCACAAAGTTAAGGCGCTAGGCTGATTGACGGCTACACAGTTCATGGTAATGCGAACCGTTCTTTTGGTGCATTGTGTCCCTATTCGCAAGCGCAAAAACTTTGTGCGCCCAGTATTACCCGAAAACGCCATTTTTGAACCAGGCCGTAATTGGGTTTTTTCTTTACGAACATCGTTTAAAGATAAGCGGCTTTTCTCCCGAAATCGTTCTTGACTATTTGTTGAATATGCCGATAATCTCCTATAAGAGGTTATCATGATCCGTCACAGCGACAGTCCGAACATGCTGCTATCGGGGCTATTGCTGCGCTGACGGATCGCGGGTGCGGATAATAAACGTATCGGTCCTGCGGTCCCCTAAAAGGATTGCGGGGCTTTTTGTTTAACGGCACAATGCCGGACGGTTTGAGGTTTATTTATTCGTGTAATTCGCGGTAATTTGTGTAATTCGTGGTAACGGTGGACATCATGGAAAAATACGACTTTACGAAAATTGAGAAGAAGTGGCAGGCTTACTGGCGGGAGAAAGAGACTTTCCGCCAGCCTAATCCGGGCGAGAAAGGTTTTGACGCCGACAGACCCAAGTACTACATCCTCGACATGTTCCCTTATCCCTCCGGTGAGGGTTTGCACGTCGGGCACGGGGCGAACTATACCGCCACCGACATCGTCACTCGCTACATGAGGATGAAGGGCCTGAACGTCATGCACCCGACTGGCTGCGACGCATTCGGATTGCCGGCCGAGCAATACGCCGTCGAACACGGAGTCCATCCGCGCGATACGACCCGCAACAATATCTCCAACGTGATCCGCCAGATGAAAGCGATGGGCCTGTCCTATGACTGGTCACGGTTCGTCGCCACGACCGAGCCGGACTACTACCGCTGGACGCAGTGGATTTTCCTGAAGATGTACAACAGCTGGTACGATCCCGAAGCAGGCGCCGCCAGACCGATAAGCGAACTGGAAGATAAACTTTTATCAGGCCAGTTGGTTGTGGACTTCAACGGGAATATCCACCCTGCCTCGTTTCTGCGAAAAATACCCGATATAAGCCTGATGACGCCGGCAACAGGGCAGATTAAGTTCCATAACCTCGCCCCCGACCAGCAGCGTCGGCTTATTGATGAATACCGCCTGGCGTACATGGCGGAGGTCCCGGTCAACTGGTGTCCGAAACTCGGAACGGTGCTGGCTAACGAGGAAGTTACAAACGAAGGCCGGTCCGATCGTGGAGATTACCCGGTCTATCGCAAGGCAATGAAGCAGTGGATGCTCCGCATCACCGCATACTCCGACCGCCTCCTGGAAGGTCTCGATGAACTCGACTGGCCCGAATCCATAAAGATCATGCAGCGCAACTGGATCGGCCGATCCGAAGGCGC